>CAZGYE010000020.1:0-35984 GCA_964530165.1 uncultured Planctomycetaceae bacterium | reverse complement strand
CCAGGCCGAGCCGGCCCAGCCACACACTGTAGAAATGAACGATCGTCGCAACGACCAGCACCAGGCCGCTGTAGCGGTGCATGTCGAGCAGTTGGCGCAGGCCGTCGGTGTCGAACAGCGGGACCATCGAGAGCAGCATCGTGCCTGCGGTCATCACGCCGGTGGCCAGCATCAACCAGAACGTGAGCTTGGTCAGCCATAAGAATTTCGCAGCCCCCCCGGATCGTGCAGCATCGTTTTCTTCGAACGGGCCGAATTGACAGGCCGTGGCCCACGTCAACGTGATCACCGGCAGGATCACCACGAACAAGCCCGCCCCGATCATGTGCGTCCACAACAGCCAGCCCTCCAGCGCGCCGTCGACGATGATCGCATCCAACGCGGTAACGCCCAGGACGGCGACCGTCAGGATCGTGACCGTGTAGACGAGCTTTTCCCACAGGTTCCATCGCACCAGCACTTTCCGAGGGCGCGACCTGAACCGCGCGATCAGCATCGCCACGAAATGCAGCACCAAAACCACCAAGGTTGCGATCAGCGCGATCGTGACCACGCGGACGAACACCTCGGCCGGTTGCTCCCTCAGATCTGTCATGAGTGAGACGAACATCGATGTCACCAAGAACTGGTGGTCATCCAGCTTTCCCGCGGCGTGCAAGCCTGAAGAGACCGTTGATGCCAATCAAAAGGAACAGTAGTAACAGCAGCGCCACCGCGCCCACGGACACAAAACTGACCCACTTGAACGCTTCCCGACCGCCGAAGGACTGGTTCCAGACGGCCAGCAGATTGGCGTCGAGCTTCTGCAGCTTGTGCATGGGAAGGCTGACGGGCGAGTTGTCCGGCGCGGGACCCTCCGCGGTGACCGAGCCGTAGAACATCGGCGCGCCGTCCGAATGACATTCGACACAACCGTGCGACCCCAGCGACCAGCGCGCCGGGCGGACATCATGTGCCAAGGGCCACGCATACGGTTTTGCGCTCTCATGTTCGAACGCTTCCACCTTGCCGTTCGCGCCGAGTCGATACGCTTTGCCGCCCGAGACGTACACGGGCGTCCCGTCGATTTCGCCTTTGGCCAGCGTCTGTAACCCTTTGGCCAACTTCTCAAAGAACGCCTCGATTCCTTTGGTTTGGGCCAACTGTTGGAGTTTAATTTTTTCGTCTTCGGACAATTCGGATTCGTCGACCTTGGCACGTTCGTCGCCTAAAACTGCTGCCTTGTCCTCGCTGGTGATTCGTACTTTCGCCATTTCCTTGGTGAAGTTCTTACGGACACGCAGCGAGCGGCGGAGTTGAGCGTACGTTTTGTCCGGGTTCAACGGTGTCATCTTTTCATTCTTGAGTGCGCCCCAGAACGCAGGCCACATCATGCGATAAGGATAGAGGATGCCGTCGCCGTTACGCAGAAAAACCGGAGAGACAATCCCGGGCGGGAGGTCCTCGGTGCGATGTGCGCGCAGCCCCAGTTCGTGCGCCATCGACGTTTGCAATAAGCCAGCGGCCTCCCGAGGCGCCGGACCGGAGTGACAACTGGTGCATGACATCTGCTGCAAATGCAGCGGAGGCAAACCCTTGTGCAGCGGTTGGGGCGCCCCAAAGCGTCCGCCGGCCTGAGTGACGTCGCCGTTTTCGGAGTGCTCGTTCATGTGGCACCCACGGCACGACAGTGTCGCGACTGACTGGCCCGTCGGGTGCTTTTCGCTCTCAAAGCCGCGTACCGTGTGGTGACCAAGCCCGTTGCGGTGACAATCCACACACGTCAGACCGGCCTCGAGATGAATGTCCTCGTCATGGACCCACTTTGGCGCAGCGTCTTCGCCGACTTGCCGAACCGTGTGGCAGTGGTAGCACGCGTTGTTCGGCGGTTTCCGCGCGATATCGAAGAACACCTCTTTCTCGGCGTTGAACTTGTATTGGTTGTAGATGGTCCGCGGGAGGGTCGGTCCGTCTTTCTTTTCGGCATTAGACGCTGCGGCCGCCGGGTCGAAGTCGTCCGGCAGGCGTTTCACGCTTCCTTCGATCTTGGCCAAACCCATCGCCGCCGTCGCCGCCCAGGCGAAGTTCTCAGCGGTGACGTGAACGTTCCAGACCTCGGGGCTGTAGGAGCGATCGTTGCTGTGACAGAGCATGCAATCGACCTCAAGCCGGCCCGCCAGCCTCCAGCGGCCCTGGTCTGCTTGAGTGGCGTTTTCCTCTTGAGTGGGCTTTTCGCCTTCAGCGGTCTCTTTGGCGGTCTTCCCGGCGAGTCCTTCGCCCGGTCCGCCGCCGGGCATGTGTCGACCGAACTTCAACACGAATTTCCACGTTGAAACCCCCAAAACGTCCGGCTTGTAGGTGCCCGGCCAGCCACGATAAGAAAACGGGATCTGCGTTCCGGTGCGCGCGTCGGTCCAGATCCACGGTTCGCCCGGACGCCCGGGATCCGCGTCCGGATCAGTTGCGTTGAAGTGGTAGCCATGCACCATCGCTTTGTAGTCGTGGCATTTGCCGCAAGTGGCGGCCGGCGAATAAGGCGGACTGTTCGGATCGTCCGGGTCGATCTTCTTTTTATTCGCGTCGTAGAGACTGATCCAGTGCACATACTGACTGCGGCTGTCTGTTGTGGTGTATCTGGAACTCTGCGCCAGGGCGCTCACGGCGAGCAGCAACACCAGGGCGACCGTCGCGCCCGCTCTGCCGACACCGGTCAACGTCATCGACACCCGGTCTTGGAGAAATCTTCGTAGGTTTCGCACTGCTGGCATCATTCTCCTCATGCAGACTTTGTGTGGGGAATACGGGGCGAGAATCTCATAAGGGACAGGTTCGCTAATTTGCCCGCCGCAATCAATGAAGAAGCCACAGATTTTCGCAGCCAGCGCGCAGACCGACCTTCCGCTGCGCGCATGGCTGGTAGCTGTTACGGATCACGAGCGGTTTGCCCGCCGACGGGAAGCGAGCACTCGCCGGACGTCGCCTTCGTAATCCAACAGGTAGAAATCCTCAATCGAACGGCAGGTTCTTCTCGATCGGTTTGGCCGGCTCTGGCTGCTGTGGGGCCACCGAGATTCCCAACAACTCCTCTTTCTCTTCTTCCCCCCGGACTGGAGGCAGCCGGCGAATCTGTTGGAGCAGCTCGGTGATCTCTTCGTGCACCTGCTGTGTCTGGCGGACGACCAGGCTGCAGGTCGGCTCGAAGGCACGAATCGAGCCGGGCCCGCCGACCTCTTCCCAACTATCCGGCTCGACGGTTGTCGAGATCAGATCGTAGAGCACGTCGAAATCAATGATTCGCTTGTCATCATTGCCGGCTTCGGGACCGGTGACCAGATCGCAGACCGAATAAGTCCTGACCTCCAGCTCGCCCAGCCGCCGCTGCCTGCTGGTGATCTTCAACACTTCGTCTTCGATGACGTACGCCAGGTGCAGCGGTTTTAGCACCAAATTCAAGGCGCTCTTGAGCATGATGCCATCGACCGTGATCGTGACTTTGGCGGACGGCAAGACCCCTACCTCTTCCAGCCCCAGCGTGTCAAGCACGATGTTCACGTCGGCCGCGGCCGCGAGGTGAGCCATGACTTCGCTAAGGGGTACGTCTTTGAAATCGAGTGAGACGCGTTTCAAGAGTCCCGTCTCGATCCGCAATTTCTCTGGCTCGGCTATCTCATCGCCACACGGGAGCAATCCAATCTGTTGTGGTTTGCCCTTTTCGATTGCGTTGACACGGCGAGCGAAACGCGCTTTCCATTTCATGCACAGCGCGACGGGATTCTTCGGATCGAGTTCAGCGGCCTGTTTGGCGAGCACCTCGGCCTCGGCGAATTGCTGCTGGTGGAAACACACGTTGTATTGGTCGACCAGCGCGGCAAATCGTTGCTCCTTTCGGAGGATGTCGTGTTCTTTGAGGATCCCGGCGGTTGACATGTGGGGATTGCGGGGCCGGACGGACAAGGGATGGGGCGGAACGGCGCTCGTTTCCGGCTGGTCCTGATGCGAAGAATCGTAGAGCGCTGACCATGAAGCGGGCCGTTTTTCGACCGTCAGTTCCAGTTCCAGCGTCAGGCCGTCAGCCTGCTGGATGGAAAGGCTGGCCGGCTGGCCCGCAATTGTCATGAGTGTCGGCGCCGCTTTGATCGCCTGCTTGCCGTCGGGGCTGATCTCGATGATCTTCGCTTCCACGACGTACTGTTTTGGTGGCCGGTCGGCTTTTTCGATCAACTGACGGATCTCGTCGGCCAATTCCGGGGCGGCCACGACGATGAGACTGTTTGTGACCGGGTCGGGCACGATGACCAATTTCGATTCGACCACGGATCCGCACTGGGTCCGCTCGATCTGATGCTTGCGGCATAGGGCCGAGTCGATTTCGATGGCGACTTTTTTCGCGTCGGCATACTTCAGCCGGTGCTGCACGATGGTCTTCAGTGGCGTCGTTGGTGCCCGCAAGACTGGTCTCGGAATTGGAGGCGCTAGCATCGTTTTGTGGTTCTGCGGGATCGTGCTGGGGGGTTCTGCGGCTGCGAGGTTCCATCCCGTGAAGACCAGACAGGCGAGCAAAACGTTCCGCATGGGTCACTCCTTGAAATGCGGCTGAGGGAAGGGTCGATTTGAACCGAATCCGCCTGAACGGGCGGCGACGGATTAGAGCGGATTTCCCCGATTCGCACCAGAGCAGTTCGCCGGGCGGAACGAGAACACCAAGAGGCATCCATGAGGAAGCCGACTCCGGGAGGGCGAAGCTCCTGCTGAGCCGTTGTTTCGAGGTGTTTCGGCTCGCCGGGCGTGGTGTCGCGAACCGATCGGGCGGCGGGTCATTTCTTCGCGGCCGTCGCCGGCGGCGGGCCGCGGCGAACCACCTCGGGGTCTGGATCGGCCGAGCCGGGGATCACCTTCGTCAGGTCTTCGCCGAGAATCGACGGGCACCAATACGTTTCGATGTGCTCGATCACCAGTTGGGTGCCGCGGGTGTGGCTGACGTACGGAAATTCACGAGGATCGTACATAGCGTCGGTCAGATCGCGGGCCAGCGCGACGTTGAAGCCCAGATAGCTCATCTGCCGGATGCCGAACGGCCGGCCCAGCACGCACATGTTCGTGTGGACGCCCATCAGCACCACGTTCTTGATGCCCTCGTGGTGCAGGAAGTTGTAGATCTCCTGACCGTTGTCGCTGACGCCGTCGTAGCCGATGATCTTGATTCCGTCGTGTTGCTTCGAGAAGCGGCGGACCGGTGAGCCGACGACCGGATCGTCGCACGGCTGCCGCGAGGTGTCGACGGGCATTTTTGGCTCTTTGTTTCGATCGAGGTGGCACCACCCCTTGAGCGGGACTGGTGGCTTGGCCGGCGGCGCCTGCTGCATCCGTCTTCGATAGGGAGTGTCTTTGTACTGGTCCATCGTGCCGCTGGGAGCGTGGATGATCGCCACGCCGTGATTACGGGCGGCGGTGACGACCCGGTTCATCCGCCCCGCCATGGCGTCGACGCGCTGAGCGGCGAGCTGGCAGTAGTGATCGTTCCACATGTCGCAAATGATGATGGCCGTCTCCGAGGCGTTCCACGTCACTTCGCGGACGGTCGCTTTGAACTTTCCGCTGCCTTTGGCGGTCTCGTGCCGGCTGCGCAGATGGAGCGTCAGTTGGCCTGGAACTTTGGGACGGGGTGGAACCTTCACCGACGCGCTGGCCGCCGAATCATCTTTTTGGGGCGCGGCCTTCTCAGCGCCGGTTGCGGGGGCTGACATGACGGCGGTGATGAGCGTCAAACTCAAGGCGAAGCGCGATAGACGACGGCAGCCGACGATGTTCCAGAAACGGCAGTGGGGGATTCGGCACATCTTGGATCTCCATGCATTCAGGTTTCACTTGGGTTCGGGCGCGAACATGTCGGGCATGACGGGGATGCGGTCCGACGGGGGGTAGGCGTCGATCAGTTCTTCGGTCAACTGGAAGAGGTAAAACCGCACCAGGCAGCGGAGCGGCGTCTCGGGGTTTTCCGCGAGGATGCGGCGAAGGACCGCAGCGGCCTCGTCGAGGCGTCCCGCCTCGATGTGGCACAGGGCCGAGTGGAAACGCAGCTCGGCCATCTGATTCGGCATCTGAATCAGGGAGGCAGTGGCTGCCCGCGTTTGATTCAACGGCCACCCGCGCGGACTTTCAGCCAACGGCAAAGTTCGCAGCAACAGCCCGACGCTTTGATCTTCGAGGATGCCGGCCTGCTCGTTCCACAGGGTGACTGCGCGGCTGTAGTCGGCGCGGGCGAGACTGACCAGCGCCGCGGGAGTGCGCCAGTTCACCATACCAACCCCTTCGGCAACGCCTTCCAACCGTCCGAGGACGTCGAATGCATCTTCCGAGCGGCCGGCCTCCATCAGCAACCGTGCCTGCAGAAGCTGTGCGAACGGATTGCTGGCCACAAAAGCGAGGTCTTCTTCCAGCAACTTCAACGCCAACAATACACAGCCCTGTTGGTATGCAAACGTCGCAATCCCCAAGCGGTCCAGATTGCGTTGGATCTTCCGATCAACCTGAATGGCGGCGCGGTCTGCCGGGGTTTTTTTTGAGGAGATTATTAGTTGGATCTTCCGATCAACCTGAATGGTGACGCGGTCGACCTCGTCGCTGAGCTGCTGTTGCACCTGAATATACGCGAGCTGCTGCTCTTTCTCCGCATCAGTCAGATTGGTTCTTTCGAGAGTCTGGCGATCGTAGGCGTTCAGCGCCCGAAGCGCCAGGTCGCGCTTATTGAGCGAGAGGTATGTCTTGAAGAGCTCCCAGTGCGTGGCGAGGCTGGTCGGGTCGATCTTCAGCGATTGATTGTAGGCGTGCAACGTCTGGTGCAAACGCATTGAATTTGCAAATTCGATTCCGAAAGAACGCGCGATCAGAGATTCCAGGTTGCCCAGACTTGTATACGCTCTGCCCAAAATGCGATACGCCTCGGCATTTTGAGAATCCTCATTCAAAGCGGCGTTCGCATCGCGAATGGCCAGATAAGCAAAGGCCGCTTGCATCGCCGCCGGAAGCCGCAATCTCCCTCTGGCATGAAGCTCCAAATGCGCCTGATAATGGTGGGCGCGCTGAACGCTGCTCGGCCGGTTCGTCCTGCGACGCACCAGGTACTTCTGATAAAACGACGGGGCTCGAGCCCAGTCGATGGGCTGTGGGAATTTGGCGATCTTCGTGCGGAACGCCTCCTTGACGAAGTCCACCCGGTGAGCCTCCAGGTAGTCCTGATACCCGTCAAGGGACCGCAGTTGCGGGTCCTTCAGGTCGCTGCGATAAAAGACGGCAACCGCTGCGCCCAACCGAGTCAACTGCCAGTCGTCCGACGTGAGCAAATCGATATAAGTTCGGTAATCGGGTCTCAAACCGGCCAGCCGCGGAATCGCGTGCGTGATCTGAAAGTCGTGAAACGTGGCCTTCCAAACGTCGGGCTGACCGCTGCCGCGGACCTCTTCACTGGCGGCCCGCAAGGCACGGCGTGTTCTGTCGTGCCGGGCCAACAGATCGGCGTCACCCGTTCCACTGTAAACGGCCACACGGCTGTCGACGAAGACCCGCCGGCCGATCCAGATCAGCACGTCTCCCTGGCGAATGGTAAAATGAAACGGATGGTCGTCGTAGGCGTCCTTCACGTCATCGCGCAGAGCGTCGATGTGGACTTGCAATGCATGGTCGAAACCCACGCCGATCCGTCTTCGATCCGGCCCGCTGAGCCGTCCGCCGATCGCCAGAAACGCCACTGCAAACAAAGCCAGCACAGTGACCGCTCTGCCGCCGCGCGAGAACAACAGCTCGCTGGTCTCGACCGAGTATGTCTGGCGAAAGCTCGCCCGATACCAGTCTTGTGCGTTCAGAGTGCCCAGCACGCCTGCGACAAGACTGGCCGCTGCCAGCTCGCGACCGGCAGCCAGCGCGAAGCCGACAAACCCTGCGAAGACAAATACATGACCAATCTTGACCCGCGTCCGATTGAGCACGAAACTGACTACAGCGGCCACCAGCAACAACAGACCGGCCAGTGTGTGATGGCTCAACGTCTTCCAATGCACGGGATCGAATAAGCAGTAGTACCGCAAATCGTCGACCGGGGGGCTGGATCCCCAATGCGCCCGCAGCGCTGGATATTCCACTCCGTACAACGTCAGCGGTGCAGTCAGCGAATTCCAGCCGAACGGATTCAGCAACGCGGCAACGAAACACACCGCCAGCACCGTCCACAATTGTTTTCGCCGATTTCGATCGGCCAGTCCCCGACGGCCGAGGAGATGACCGACCGCCTCGCCCACGGCGTACAACAACAACAACGCGAGACCGAGGAAAATGCGATCGTCGAGATTGCTCCACACGGCAAACAGGACGGGCAGCGTCCACAAGCGAACGCTGGCGCCTTCGGCCTGCCAGCGTACGAGCCACCACAGCGTCCCGGCAATACCCAGCAGCGTCACCAGTTCTGGCTGCGCCGTGAATTGCGGAGTGCACGCCAGCAGCGCCAATGCGGCGCTCACCGAGCCCCACCACGTCGAGACACCCGCCCGCGAAATGTGCACAACCAAACCGAAGATCACCGCCGCCAAGACCGCTTTGATCACCGACAATCCGACTGCACAGCCGACGGCAAACACACCGGCAGCGGCCAGGTCGAACAGCCACGAAAGATTCACCCACGGGCGATCCTGAGCGGTGTAAGAAAACACGTCGTGCGTCGGCGGCAACCAGCCATTCCCGGCCATGTACTGCCCCGATTTCACATGCACCAATGTTGCCGTCTCGGCGATTTGGGTACAGCCCAGCAGAAAGGCGAGCAGCACAACCGCCCAACGCAGCATGGTGTCGCCCCGGATGGCCTCGTCTTCGACGAGCTCCGGAGTCAGCGGCTCCCATTCAGGGAGATCGTCATCCGTTTTGTCAGTCACTCGCGTCTCGAGAAAGGATGATTGCCGAAAGACAGTGCGTTTGCTTGTGAACAGCGTTCATGCTATGCCGCACGGACAAGGACGGTCAAGTATAGACCGCCGCATATTCGCTGAGGGGCCCTCAGCGTTGCCTCAACCGACTCCCTCGAACTTGGAACGACTGAAACAAGATGATGAGCGTTTCCGCTTCAACAGACGATCGTTCCCATCGCAGGTGCAGCCAGATGGAAACCGGTTTGGGAAGGACAGAATGGGAGGCCAGACGCTGTTTCCCACAAGTCTGCGACAAACTTCATGAATTCTATTCGTTGCTTCGCGAACACTTCGGGTATGCCGCCGGGTGGTGGCCCGGCACGCCGCTGGAAATCACTCTCACCGCACTGCTCGTTCAGCAGTGCAATTGGACGGTGGCTTATCAGGCCATTGGGCGGCTCCGGGAACGAGGAGTTCTTGAGTTGCCACAGCTTGCCGCGGCGGACCCGGAGGTTGTGCGCATCTGCATTCATCCGGTCTCCTTTGCGCCGACAAAATCGAAACGGCTCGTGCAGTTGGCAGGGTCTGTTTTGGATCGAGGATTTCAGGAAATCGAGTCCTACCTGCGGTCTTCTTCCACCGAAGTCCTTCGTCGCGATCTGCTGAGCTTGCCGGGGATCGGCGAGGAAACCGCTGATAGCATTCTACTTTTCGCGTCAGAGGATCATCCCTCCTTTGTGATCGATTCATACACCCGCAGGGTCCTCGAGCGACTGCGGCTGTTTCCGGACCTCGGGGAGGGTTTCTGGAAGAAGCCCTACGGGCATCTTAGGCAATTTTTTGGGGCCCATCTGTCTGCGAGCATCTCCCAGTATGACGCATTCGCGTTTCGTCCGGGGACATCGCGAGAAGTCGCCTTGTTTCGGGACTTTCACGCGCAGATTGTGGAACTGGGAAAACACCATTGTCAGAAAACGGCGCCTCGTTGCCAAACTCGCGGGAACGACGGCTGGGGTGATTACTTCTTCTGCGAGACACACTGCAATGAGACAGAGTGTTGCCGCTGTCCTTTGGCTGGTTGTTGCAGATGGTTCAACGAGAGTTGTCTTTGCCCACACCAAGCAGTAAGATAGATGATGATCCACAACGATCAGCATGCAGAAGGGAGCGTGTTTCTTTTCCAAGGTTGTCAGGAGTTCACCACGAGTTGAGGTCCGCCGTAAGAGACAGGTGTCGGATGAGTGTTGCGACGACGTCAGGGCTGCAGGCGAGCGTCCTGACTCTGAATCGACTCTATACTGTAGTTCATGTAGTCTCGGCCCGTCGCGCGTTCGCACTCTTATGGAAGGGCTTGGCCGAGGTCGTCAACGTCGAAGAAGGTTCGTACTTCTCATACGATTTTCACAGTTGGCGCGAAGTGAGCGAGCTGAGAACCGCTTTGGACGAACGCGGGGAAAGAGATGATTGGGTGTGTGCGGTCAACTTTGAGATACAGGTTCCGCGGGTCATTCGTCTTCTGCGGTACGACCGCGTTCCGCGCAGCGTGGTGAGATTCAATCGCCGCAACATTTTCTTGCGTGACGAGAATCGCTGCCAGTATTGCTCAAGGCGGTTCAGCGCGCACAGTTTGAGCCTGGACCATGTGATTCCTCGCAGCCGCGGCGGGCAGACAACGTGGGAAAACGTCGTCTGCGCCTGCCTGAAGTGCAACGTTCGCAAAGGGGGACGGACGCCGCAAGAGGCCGGGATGAAGCTCCAGCGCAGGCCGTCGAAACCGAAACGGAATCCGATTCTGGCCCATCAGCTCAGTTCGCGGAAGTATGAGTGCTGGCGAAACTTCCTCGACTGCCAGAGCATGCCCCCGCGTTCGCATTTCCGAGAGTGAATCATTGCATTCCGGTTGTGAAACTGGTAGCCTTTTTGAAGCCGGTTTCGACTAGAAACGTCGGTTCGCCTGTCCGGCTTTTCCACATCGAGCGTACTACCAGGACGCCACCTCGCGTCGAACTGTTGGAGGTCGACGTCGAACTGTTGGAGGTCGACAATGAATCAACACCCCCCATGCTCACGTCCACGCCATGCGGCCAACCTGCCGGGCGGTCGAGGCTTCACGCTGATTGAGCTGCTTGTGGTGATCGCAATCATCGCCTTGTTGATCTCGTTGCTGATGCCTGCCGTCCAGCAGGCGCGCGAGGCGGCCCGGCGCACCCAATGTCTGAACAACATACACCAGCTCGTCATCGCGATGCACAACTACGAGGGCGTGCACAGGAGTTTTCCGTCGGGCATTGTGGGCGACGTCACCATCGATACGACTTTCAACGCTTCGATTCCCGAGAGTGTTCTGTTCGGGGGCGTCGAAATCGTCTCCGTCTTTGACGCCGCCACCAGCACCGCCTACGACTGGGCCATTTCCCCGCTGTGGGGCTGGCACGCGTTGATCCTCTCGGAAATGGGATCGTTGACGGTCAAGCCGGACTTTAACGTCGGCAAGCTGGTTCCACCAAACGATGTGATGACGGCCGTGTCCATCCCCGCCTACCTTTGTCCCAGTGCGAGCTTTCCGCCTGCTGGGCCGCTCAATTTTGGTTTGACAAGCTATCGCGGTTCATCAGGAGTTTTCGACGCGACCGTTGTCCCACCACTCCCTGCAAGAAATGGCATGCTCTATCGAAACAGTGGTGTGAAGTTTCGCGACATTATCGACGGGGATTCCTATACCTTGCTGCTGGGAGAGACTCTGTTCGGACTTTGGCCTGACGGCCATAGTTGTTGCGTGGCAATTTCCAACGATACGACGATCCCGCTTTTCGACGTGGTGACGGTCCCGCCGAACAACCCCACCAGCGGGGCGGACTTCGGTTTCGGTAGTTGGCACCTCGACGTGTGCAACTTCGCGCTGGCCGACGGATCGGGCCGCTCGATCAGCAAAACGATCGACCACAAGGTGTTCTACGCGCTGGCAACCCGCAACGGCAACGAACCTCCGCCTGGGGAGTTCTGAAGCGAGCTTTCAGCACTCCGCCCTGAGCAAACAACAATGAGCTGATCGCTGATTTCCACTACGCCCGGTCGAACGGGAAGGCCATGACCTCCGCGATCGAGGGCGCGCCAACGGCTTGCATCATCAGCCGGTCGAAACCGAGAGCGACTCCCGCGCAGGCCGGCAAACCGGCGTCCATTGCGTCGAGCAGTCGACTCTGCTGCGGCAAATCGCGGCGTCCTTCTTGCTTGCGAACAGCCGCCTGAGAGCGCATCCGTTTGCGCAGCTCCCCGGCGTCTGTCAGCTCGTGGTATCCGTTGCAGATTTCGACGCCCCCCATGTACAGCTCGAAGCGTTCCGCGACCGGCGGGTCGTCCTTTCGAATGCGTGCCAGCGCCGCTTGCGAGGCCGGGTAATCGTAGAGAAACTGGCCGCGCTCCCGGCCCAGGTGCGGTTCGACCAATTCAGCCAGCAACAGATTGAGCCAGCCGTCCCGATCGTCAGCCCGCAGGCCGGGCGGTGGCTCGATGCCGCGGCTTCGCGCTACGTCTGCTAGCTGCGCCGTCGAGAGCTTCAGCACCTTCGTCCCTGCATGCCGCTTGAAGGCTTCGTCGTATGTGAGCCGATCAAATGGGCGCACGAACGCCGTCCGAGCAGACTCACGGTCAGTCGACTTTGACGGGCAGGATATTGTGGGGCAGGCTTTCCAGCCTGCCGGTGTTGTAGGGCAGGCTTTCCAGCCTGCCGCTCGCTCGATCACCGCCGTCACCAGCTCTTCGACCAGTTGCATTTGGTCGGTGTGCGTCTCGGCGACGCGGTACCACTCGATCATCGTGAATTCCGGGTTATGGTATGTGCCGAACTCAGCGTTCCGCATCGCCCGCGTGATTTGATAGATGGCCGTCGCGCCGGCGCACAGCAGCCGTTTCATCCCGAACTCGGGCGACGTCTGCAGGAAGAGCTCGTCTGGGCCGGTGCAGGCAGAATCATCTCGGCCGGCCGGACCATCTGCCGTCCAGCGCGTGGCGAACGGTTCCAACCACGCATCCACGACGACGTCGTGAGAAAGCAAAGGAGTTTCCACCTCCCAGTAGCCCCGGGCATCGAAGAAACGCCGGACCTCGGTCAGCAAATGCGCCCGCAGCCGCAACGTTTCGAGCGAAGCGGCCGGCAGAAAGTCGTTCGGCGGCGTGGCGTTTCCGGTGCCGGTCGGCGCATTGTTGGAACAGGACATAGGAAAACACCGCCAAAGCCACGACATGCACGATCACAGAACCGCACGAACGGCACGGGCCAGCCGCTGCATTCCCAGCTCGATGCCCTCGGGAGTCTGCACGCCGTAGCTGAGCCGCATCTGATTCCTTGGCCGATCGTCCGGTTCGTCCGCGTAGAACAATTCGCCCGGTACGTACATCACTCGTTCCACGTTGGTTGCCCGGTCGAACAGCGGACCGTCGAAGCCGGCATCGATCGCCGGCGGCACCGTCATCCAGACGTACAACCCGCCGTGTGGATGCACCCAGCTTACGCCGGGAATGTCGGCGAAATACCGATCCGCCGCCGCCAGCATGCAGTCTCGCTTGGCCCGGTACGAGTCGCGCAGCTTGGCAACGTGGCTGTCGTAGAGTCCCTGTTCGATCACGCCGGCGATGAGGTGCTGGTTGAAATTCGCCGATCCGAAGTCCTCGTTCCCTTTGCGGTCGCAGATCGGCTTGACCAGCCCTGCGGGAACAACTCCGAACCCCACACGCAAACCGGGTGAGAAACTCTTCGAGAAGGTCTGTGCCAGAATCACCGACTCGCGGGTCGTGTCGAAACTCCAGAGGCTTGGCAGCACCGGCCCGTCGTAGCGCAGCTCGCGGTAGGCGGCATCTTCCAGGATGAAGATGCGATGCGGCTTCGACCACCGGCGGACTATATCGAGGACCGCTTCGCGCCGCTGGGCCGAGAGGCTGAGCCCGGCCGGATTGTCGTAGTAGCTGACCACGTAGATCAGCTTCACGCGGTCCAGTTGACCGGCGGAGAGCAGCCGCTCGAAAAGGGCCTCCAGCGCCTCGGGCCGCATGCCCCCGTCATCGGTGGCGACGGAAATCGTGCGGGCCCCCAAACCAGCCACGGTCCCCAGAAATACGAAGTAGGTAGGAGCGGCCACCAGGCAAATGTCGCCCGGATCGAGCAAGACGTCGCCGACCAGCGAGAGCAGTTGCTGCGAGCCGGTCGTCAGGATGAGCTGATCGGCGTCGATCCCGAGCTCTTCCGGCGGGCAGCCCTCCAACCGTGCCAGTTGCTCCAGCAGTTGCCGGCGCAGCGGCTCAGCTCCCGGAGTGGTCCCGTACTGCAGGGCTTGCTTGACCCGCTGGTGATCGGAGAGCAGCGTTTTCAGAGCGGCCCGGGTCTCCTCCACAGGCAGACTCTCTTGGTCGACGAGACCGGCACCCAGCGAGATGACGTCGTGGTTCTCGACCCCCTGTTGCATCAAGAAGCTGACCGCCTGCTTTCTGGCCCATTGCCTGCGCTGACTCAGCCGCAGTGCGGGCAATTGAGTTGTGAAATTCGACTCGACCGCCATTGAGGTTTCCCGTGCGGATACTTCTACCTCTATAGTCTCCGCAACACGGGGGTCACGTCAAGATCCACTTCGCAGGCGTAAGCGATGGTAGTGGGTCAGTCGACGTAAGTGTTTGATTGACAGGGGGTGACCGTGTTCTTAGCATTGGAAAAAACCACTCCGGGAGTGTTCGCGGATCTGGTGACCGCCCTGGGCTTCAAACCCAGTGAGACCGCTGAAAAGTGGTCTGGTGGGTTCGATTCCCATCCACTCCCGCTTGCCGTTTCATCGCGTCTCAATGGGGCGCAATCGGCCTCAAAAGCCCTTGTTTTAGAGGGGCTTTTGTCATCTGCGGCGCCGGCGTCCGATCGACCTTCCGCGCCGTCGCCACTCTCAATCGTTTTCAGCGGTACGCAATCAGAATCAGCCGTTTGTCCAACCAGGCGCCCAACCAGGCGCCCAACCACACTTTGACGGCCCCCAGCTTGTACATTATCGGTCCCTGTTGCTCGCAGAACTGCCCGTGTCGACTCGGCAGGCGAATTCCCGATGGGCAGCGGGGGCAATTGGTCGACGGCCGCCGATAGATCGAACAGGTTCGCGTGTGTGTACCGTCCGAGAGTCAGCTCAACCGTCGTGTGCCGGGCGAGTCGCTGCATTGCTTTCGCCGATGCCCCCGACCGTCCGAGACGCGAAAGGTACGTGTGCCGCAAACTGTGAAAGTCCGCATAGCGCCCGTCGCTGTCCCGGTACTTCAGGAAGTCCGAGCGTTCGCGTTCCTTCCGTTCGGCTTCATCCGCTGATTCGTCCAGCCACGCCCTGCGTGCGGCCTTGAGGTCGCTCTGCATGAACTTTCCGGCCCGTTTGTTGTCCGCCCATTTTCCGGGCCATACGGGGGCGTCTGGGGGCATTCCCGCCAGCCACGGCTTCAGAATGACAACCAGATCAGCCGGGAGGGGCAGCACGTCGCCGCGGCGCGCCTTTTCGTCGGCCGCGTCGATCCGGACTGTCTGCGGATCGGTTTCAAAGTCAAAGTGCACCGGAGTGAGAGACGCGAGCTCCGACGCGCGCAACCCGGTCTCCAGTGCCGTTGCGTAGAGAGTGAACCGCTGCCAGCCGGAAAGCGTGAATCCGTGCCGCGTGCACGTGCGAGTGGTTTCGAGTAGCCGGCGGATTTCTCCGTCGTTCAGTTCCCGACGCTCTCGCCGCACGTCCGTCTTTGCGTTTCCGCCCTTCAGGTGGGCGAGTCGGTTGTCATTCGTCCGCCGATCGGTCACGAGCCATTTCGTGAATTGTTTCACGGCCTGCAAGTAGTGGTTGATCGTCCGCTGTCCAAGTCCCGCCCGCTTCTGTTCGGCCAGGTAGGCTTGCACGCTACTCGCGGAAATGTCGCCGATGAACCGAAACCGGCAGCCGTCCACTATGCGGCGGACGCGAGATTCCACGGGCTGCACGTAGTCCGGGGTTCGTCCCGCATTCTCCAGGCTCGCCACGAAGTCGGCGAGATGCTCCGCGAGCGGGCGTCGGGCGTGTGCCTCAAACGGGTTGCAGACGCCGGCCTTTGCAAGTTCGGCCTTTCGTTCCCGTTCGGCCAGGGCTTGACGGGAGGCCACTTTGTTCGTGAACAGTTTGACGCGCCGTTCGATGCTGTCTGCGTCCCTGTAGCGCCCGTACCAAACTTTCGAGCGTTCCGAGACTTTCCGGGCGCCCGGGGCGTCCCTGTGGACGCGCTTGCCTTCGGAGTCAACATAGCGGGTGACGGTGTTTCGGTAGAGGTGGGCCATCGGGGGTTCCCTTCCACAACACGCCGGCCACGTGGGGCGGGGTTGTGGTCCCGCACACCACGCAACCGGCAAAGGATTCGGTCAATCAGTATAACGCTCGAATGGCGGATCGGATCACGGGCAACTGGAATTCTTTCTGTCCCGCATCAGATTCGCCAAGTCGCGATCAAGTCTCAGGATGCTCAGCGCTTCGAGGTCGTCTGTGCCAAAGAGCGGACGGCCGGGCAACAGCCCCAGCCCTTTGAGCAGAGCAAACGCCGAACGCGCGTCCCCCTCCTCGACGGTCTTCTCCACAACGGCAATGGCCTTGGTTGCAATCCGCATCAGCAGCGATTGCAGCGAGTGGTGCAACTCCCGCCGATGCCGATTGTATTCGGCCACGAACAGCACATCGTCCCGCAACCAGCGGTGGACCGTCGCCCGATTCACGCCTCCAGCGGTCGCGGCATCTTTGATAGTCTGCCCCTCCAACAGCGCTGCCAGTGTCTTCTCCTGGGACGGTTTCAGGGTGCGTGTCTCATTCTGTTGCGTTGTGTTGCGTGTTGCATCGTCGCTCATTCGCGTTTTCTCCATCCATGAGGTTCCCGTTCATCCATGGGGTTACCAATCGTCGTCACAAAGAAGAGCGGAATTCCTGCGGCGCGCTGCAGGCCGAATCCGCGAGCTAGCCTGGTCTCCATGAGTCAATCAGCAGTTGGAATTCACCAGAAGAGTGCATGGGGGGTACTTCGCTTGCATGGGGTGTGTTGCCTTGCATGGGGTGATTCGGCTTGCGCCGTTTGTCCAGGTCTTTGTACACGCTCAGATTCAACGGCTCTGGGAGCCGACGGCTTTGCTCTCGGCAAGGGCCGCTTGACTGGAATTCAGATGCCGCCGGTGTCTGTTGGCACTCCAGGAGTAGTCCAGCGCTTCGAGAACTTGCGGTTGCAGATCGCTTACTCGCGGTTTGAGTCTCTCGGCTGCGGTGATTGGCGTTTGCCAGTCCCGTCGCCGGGTCATTGTCAGTGTTGATGCCATATTCGTTTTCACTGGACGCACCACCGCCATTCGGGGGTCCATCCGGACCGATACCGGAACTCCGTCCATTCATAGACGTCGGACACCCTCGGTTACCGCCCGCGCGGCGAAATCATGGACCGTAAAGAAGCTACTAACCGGAAAAGGTCGCCCTGAACAACAACGGGACCCCCACCCGGGCGCTGGCGTAGGCGTTGCCGGGGTTTTGTTTTTTCGTTGTCGGACAGGTACAGTCTCGTGACGCGGCTCGTGAGGCCGCTGGGGTTGTCCTTGGCGAGTTCGGCCCGCCCAGTCAGACCACCCCGCACACTCTCGGCGGGTCCGGTGGACTCGCGGCCGATACGCCGGCGAACGGGCAAACCTGCAACCCAAATGGTCACCATTCCGTCTTTCGCGTATCATGCCGTCCAGTCGCTTCATTGCTTCACAGTCCTGAGGCCGTCGAGGTTCCAGCTCGGCGGCCTCATCCAATGTGTATCCCTTCAAGTTCTCTCGGCCCTCGCGTGAAGCTCGCTGCGTTTTCTCATGCGTCGGAGTCGCGCCAAGGCCCGCTCTTCGTCCGCACCGCTGGCGTAATCCAAGCGTTTGCCGACCAGGGATGCGAACATGGCCGGGGGATTGCCTGCAACCCGCAAAGCCCGCTCTGCTGAGCGGAAGACGAAAAGCAGATCAGCTTCGCTCTGATTCACGGGCGGATGTTTGCTCGCCGTCGCCCGCAGAAACCAAACGTAGAGCTCGCGATCGTCGACCAAGTTCTCGCGGGTCAATCCAGCAAAGATTGATTCCCGCGCGTGGCCGGCGTGCGGCTGATTCCGCTGTTTGCGTTCGCGTTTCTGTTCCATCATCAAAGTGCGCACTCCAAGACCGCCGGCTCTCAATGGGCAGGTCGGCCGTTGCCTTCCCTTGTGAGCGATTCCCATTCGCTGCGGTCGATAACGTGGCCGGCCCGTTCGCATTCCGCCAGCCAAGCCTGGATCGTTTCTAATCGCCAGCGAACGCAGCCGGTCGAGAATCGCACTGCTCGCGGCAGCTTTCCCGCCGCGTCCATCCGGCTGATCGTTGCTTTCGACACGCTGAGCAGTTCCGCGAGCTGCTCGGCATCCACGGTTAGCCGCTCTGCAATTGGCGTCGGATCACTCATCGGCCGTGCCCTCCCGCTGTGCGCCCTCCATGTTCCCTTGTGTCGGTTCTGCTTCGACAGCAAGTTTCAGAAGTCGGCGGAGGAATGCAGCTTCCTGCCGATTCTCCGCAAGTCGAGCGCGTACGGTCTCCGCCGATGGGATATGGTCAACAAAGTGCCGGAGACGGGGTGGAATCGTCGATCGCATATCAGCCTCCACTGCGGATTGTGTTTGTCGAGTGGGGCTGATCGTAACAATGCAGCGCTTAACGGCGCGCTGGATGAGCGCTTATTCTGGAAAGATTTAGTAAGCGCTCACTCAGCGCCCGGGACGAAGATCGTCGTGGAGTTTCCACGCGCGGCGGGGGCCTGTATCAATATGCGGGATGGGGTCGAATGTCGCTGGCAGTTTAAGGGCCTTCCGCAACTCGCGTCGAAGATTTGAAAGCTGTGAACGGATTGTTGACGGCGCTCCTGCCGAATCACTCCAGACGTGCCGGCGGAGTTCCTCCTCTGTGACGGGGCCGCGGCTTTCAACGATAAACTTCAGTAGCTCCCACAACTTACCACGCAACGGTGACGATTTCCCTCGAAATGCAAACTCGCCAGGCCGGAAGCGCCAACCATCATCAGGCGGCCACGTATGGTTTTCGACCGACTCTATTGGCTTGCGATGACTTTCAGAGCTCGGCGCCATCTCATTGGTTATCTCGTCTCCCGGCTGAGTCTCATCTAATTCGAATATCGCTGCATCCCAATCCTGCATCTCGGCCAGTGCCCCGCCTATTTCCCGCGCAGCGGCATCGTGGCTCCGCCGTTCTAGGTCTTCAGGACTCAGCTTCTCGGCCGCTGAGAGAGTGGCGATCAGCTTCTTCCACAACGCAACCGAAGCAGCAAACGGCTTGTCGATGATGGCATAGTCGCCACGCCAGCGGGCAAACCGGTTGGGAGACAAACGGTCGAACAACGCAGAGCACCAGACGGCATCTGCGGTCGTGGCGTGCGTCAAGGCGTCGTCGTCAGCGTAGCGCACGAGCAATCCGCCGGCCTCCGTCGCCAATTGCTGAAACGTGTCGAACGGTCTCGACGCCGCTTTTGTGCCAATTATCGGAAACGCACAGTAAATGAGTTTCCCGCGCTCATTGCGGATGGCAGCCTCACCGCCGTAGCAGACTTGGCGCATGCACTTCTCAACGTCGTAAGGAAGACGCGAGCCAGGCAATGCCACGACTAGAACGCCTCCAGATGCATACTGCTCGAATGCCGATACGAAGGCATCGAGAGATGCCGCCACATCGGGCGGAGGGTCGAAATCGGTCATGCCACGGTCCTACTTCGTGGGCCGTCCTACTGTGAGAGAGAAACGCGGGAGCGCCGGTAGGACAGCGGCGAATCGGGAGCTACCCTATCCCGCGTTGCGGGCGGAATGCGCGTCCCTGCGCCTCCGGCCGCCTTTGCTCAGAATAGCGATTCGCTCGCGGAGGTTCCACGGAGGGGCGGTTGACGACGGCCGGGAACGTCGCCGCGTTCGTTGATTGTCGTCTTGCCCCTCGGTAGACTCAGGGTGTGGCCAGAGTCGACAACTAGGACTCATGCCGCAAGGCATTCGAGGCCGCCCGTACTCTGGCCACACCAAGACGCGGGCGGCCTTTTGTTTGGGCATCGACCGTTGTACCTCTCAAATACCCGACGGTGGTGATGACCTGAACGAGATTTGATTTGACGGAGGCAAAGAATCATGCCAAAAAAGCGAGTTTCGCTGAGCATCGAAGTTCTGCGAATAACGGAAAGGGGTCGCGCGGCGGCGCAACGAATAGCAGATGCGGTTTTCCAAGTCGGAGACGACAGCGCCGGAAGTTCCGTGGCAGCATCAGAGTTGCATGAAGATGACATTCGTCGAGAGGCCAGAAGAGTGGCGAGCATCGAGGACGTGACGCAGCGCGAGTCAACTGTCTTTCGCACGATGGCTTCATGCGCGGAGTTTATTCGTGATGCCCAAATTCTTGCGGGGGAGTTTCTTCGCGTAGCCCGTGGATTAGGTTGTCGTCACAACTAAAGGCGACTGAACCGAAACCGGAACAGCGAAATGGCGGCCGGATCATAGTCATCGCTGAGATGAGAGATCGCGAGCGCCTGACGGTTTCGGTTGACGCTGCCACTGTGGAACCCCGAAACAAGCATTTGCAAGGAGAAAGTACCATGCGTCACGCCTTCCCGCTGATTCTACTTTACTCCATGACCCTGTTCGCGAGTGAACCACAGCCGCATCTCAAATCCCTCAAAGCGCGAACGGCCTACAAAACCTACCAAGCCGAACTGAATACTGCGGAGCGCGAATACGATCGGTCCGCGAAAGACGCCCTGGACAAATACAAGGCGGCGCTGGGCGAGGCGCTTGAATTGGCCACGGCGTCCGGGCAACTCGATGAGGCGCTGGCCATCCGCGACGAAATGAGGTCCCTGACGTCGCCAGTGCCAAGGAAACGCCGTGAGCTTGCCGGCACGTGGCGGATTCAATTCGGGGGTGGGGGAATACGCACCTACGAGATCGAGACCGCGGGCCGCATCTCCTGGGTTGATTCAAAGACGGGCATCCGGAAGGCGAAAATTTTCACCATGAGCGGCGGTTATTGGACCAGCCTCATTCCATCGGAGATCCAACGGCTGACGCCATCCCAAGGGCGTCTGTACGTCGAGCACTTCAAGGCGAGTGAACGTAAGCCCGTCGGCACCCCGCTTTCGATCGGCGTCGGAGTACGCATACGCAAGGCGAGAAAGAAACCTTGAAACACGAGCGGAGCCGGGAGGCGTAACATAACAATGAAGAATTTACCAGACGAACATGAGAATCGGCATCTGAGGCTTTGCCTGGCGCTCTTCTCCGTTGGAACCGTCTGTACGGCGTTAGCCGGCTGCTGGATGCCAAGGCCGGCCGGCCATGCCGGCCATGATTTCAGCCTTGGTCGAACAATCATTCTGGCCGTGATCCTCCTGGTTCCAATAGCTTGGTTGATTTTGGTAACCAACAAACGGCAACGCGAACAAGGCAAGCAAGAAAAGAAACAACCAGTACCGCACGGCTCAATTATCTGCCCCTACTGTTCGGCGCTCATTCATCAAGATGTCGCATACTTGGGCCAGTTGATTTTGTGCCCGCACTGCCAGGGCCAACTGAAAGCTCCCGGCGTCAGTCAAGCTGAGATCGAAGCGAAGAAACGCGAAGCAGGACAGGGTGTTGCACAAGCCGCGATGGGATGTTTGTGGATCGTCTTCGGAGTCATCGTGTTCGCTTTCGCCGGGAAGATTGTCGGATGCTTCATGCAGTGAAGAACTAACGGGAACGGAGGTTAGCCGCGAGCGGCCAGCGGTTTCAAAAACGAAACACGGCGGTGAACCCACGGTTGCGGACGGTCATCTGGTTTGCCGAATCGAGAAGCGCCAGGATCTTCGCTCTGACGCTCTCCGGCCGCGTCGGCCACGCGGCGACAAGCCGGGCCAAACGAAGGGGGTTATTTCGTCTTCCGAGTTCGGCGTTTGTTGGGGGACTCGGCTTTGCTCAATGCCACGTCGATCTTCTCGACCGTGGAGATGCTGGGCGCGTGTTTGCCAGCTTCGATGCGGTTGACCGTTTCCGGGCGGACACCGGCGCGGCGAGCCAGTTCGGCTTGCGAGAGGTCGGCAGCACGGCGGCGGCGGATGATGCTGCGGGCAATCGAAACGGTCAGCGCCTCGGCGGCCGGATAGTTGCCCTGGGCATCCGGAGCCGGCATGGGCGGCTCCGTGTCTGTTTCTGCAGCCAGGCGTTCCAAGAGGCGGTATTGCTTTTCTTCGACGATCACGAATCGCTTGCCGTTCAAGGTCACCGTCTGCGGTTTAACGGTCATAGAAGCGGTCCCGATGCCCGACTTTTTCGATGATGACATTCTCGCCTTCCACGTGAAATTGCAGTCGATAGTCACCGGTGCGCATGCGATAGCGTCCGGCAAGCTTCCCCCGTAGCGGCTTGGCTCCGCTCACTTCCGGCCAGCTCTCCAGCCGCACGACCAACCGCCGCACACGGGCACGAATCGGCAGCGGCAACCCATCCACTTGCTCGAATGCCTTCGGCGTGATGACCACCCTTGCCATTGACAAAGTATTCCCGACTATGACATTCGTGTCAAGCCTCTCCGCATTCCGTGAAACAAGTGTTGCGGCCGTAGCGGGTCATCCGCCTTGTGCGTGGGCCGAATCGAGAATGCCGAGTATCGCCCGCTTGATCGGCTCCGGCAGCGTGGGCCACGCGGCGATGAGGCAGGCCAAATCGGGGTCGATTTCGGGCGATTTGTGAGAATCGCGCCCAACCAAGCGCCCAACCACGATTCCGCCCTTGTCGCAATTCCGCTGCCTTTCAACAGGTTGCGGAGACACCGCCCTGGGCTTCAAACCCAGTGAGACCGCTGAAAAGTGGTCTGGTGGGTTCGATTCCCATCCACTCCCGTTTTTCATTTCGGCAAGGTGTCGAAACGCAATCTACTTCCACTGCGGTGGATTGGGCAGGTTTGGGAAGTACGACCCTGCGGCACAGAGGAGAAGAATTCAGAGACGAGGCGAAACAGAGATGCGGTCAAACAGCTCCGGCTGTTTGAGATGAAGCGGGAAGAGGGGCTGAGCCCGCGCCGTGAAGGAGTGCCCGTGCCTTCGGCGGGGGATGGATGAGATGCGCTGCGACGGGTCTCGGTTGCCGTCAGCTCGATGGGCGACGCGAGTGTGAGAATGCCGGTCGGCCGGCGCTGCGGTCAGCGTCGAGCTGTTTGGTATGGAATTTTCGCCCGCGAAAAATCTTAGGCAACAGTTTCACGCCTCCCCCGCTTGCGATTGACTGATCGGCCTTGTTTCTTGTTCAACCACCATGTCATGTTCCTCGAACCGTAAAACGGTGTCCGCAGGTACTGCTCGTCAATTAGCCTCATCAACTCCAGATTCTCGGCTGACTCCCCGGCCGGTCGCCGATACCAACTCGTCCGCGGCAGCCGCAACAACTCGCACTGACGCCGAACGCTGAGCGTCTCATGTCCCGGCTCCACCAGAGAACGCTTCGCCTCAGTCGAAGCCGGCAACCTTTTTTTAAGCCACTGAAGTTCCATCTGAAGCTTGCCGATCTGCTGGTAGAGCTCCGCTTCCCGTTGCCGAAAGTCATCGGCCCGACTGGACCCGTTCCGCGAGAAAATCTCAGCGGCACCGTCGAGCAGCAGCTTCTTCCACTTGGCGATCATCGTCGGATGCACCCCGAACTCCGACGCCAACTCGCTGGCCGTCTTCACGCCACGAACGGCAGACAACGCCACTTTCGCCTCGAACGACGCCCCAAAACTCCGACGCGTCTTGCTCATCTCCTGAACCTCCTGATACGGTCATCTCCATCTCCGGAAATCACACCTTATCAAGCTGTCCAGTTTTTGGGGTCCACCTCACTATCCAAGATCCAGTTTGACGGAACGGGACCGGACTCGACAATGGATCGCGCGAACCAAAAGAGATCGGTTTTGGAGCCGGTTCCGGATCGGACCAGATGCGGACTCGTGGTCTGGTCATGTCGACTCGTCAATCTTCAATCGGCAATCATCAATCCGAAGAACCGGCTACAACTGGCGTTCGGCGATTTCGACGGCCTTGAGCAGCCCGTTGGCTTTGTTGAGCGTTTCGTGGTACTCGCTCGTGGGGACGCTGTCAGCCACAATGCCGGCGCCGGCCTGAACGTAGGCCGTCTGTCCCTGCATGACCAACGTCCGCAGCGCGATGCAGGTATCCATGTTGCCGGTGAAATCGATGTATCCGACCGCTCCGGCGTAGGGGCCGCGGCGATGGGGCTCAAAAAGGTCGATGATTTCCATGGCCCGTACTTTTGGCGCACCGGAAACGGTTCCTGCCGGCAGACCGGCGCGCAGCGCATCGAGCGCCGTTTTCCCCTCCTGCAATTGTCCCACGACGTTCGACGTGATGTGCATGACGTGGCTGTAGCGCTCGACGACCATCACGTCGCTGAGCTCGACAGAGCCGTACTGAGCGACGCGACCGACGTCGTTGCGGCCCAGGTCGACGAGCATGACGTGTTCGGCCCGCTCCTTGGGATCGGCGAGCAGTTCCTCGGCCAATCGTTGGTCCTCTTCTTCTGTCTTTCCCCGTCTGCGTGTGCCGGCCAGCGGGCGGATTGTGGTCTTGCCCTCCTCAACCCGCACCATGATTTCCGGCGAACTGCCGACGAGAGCGACCGTCGGCGTCTTCAACAAGAACATGAACGGGCTGGGATTCACCACTCGCAGGGCGCGATAGATGTCGAGCGGCCGAGCCTGAGTTTCCAGTGTCAGACGCTGACTGATGACCACCTGGAAGATGTCGCCGGCACGAATGTACTCTTTGCAGGCCTCGACGGCGGTCTCGAAGCCGTCTTGCGTGAAGTTCGACTTCCAGCGAAGAGTCGGCTCGCCTTCGATGTTGCCGATGTCCGTGAGCTGCAGATTGGCCGCCCCGTGCTGCAACTGCCGGCAAAGCGCGTCAATCCGGCCGGACGCCCGGTCATACTCGGCACGCAAATCCCGGCCTTTCGTCGGCGCCTGGACCACGACCAACACGGTCTTGTTGATCTGATCGAAGATCACCATCCGGTCGTACAACGCGAACGACAAATCGGGCAGACCGCGGTCATCTGCGGGAGCGTCAGGAAGGTGCTCGGTGTAGCGAACCACATCGTAGCCGGCGTATCCGACCGCCCCGCCGCAAAACCGGGGCAAGCCGGGCAGATGCACCACGTTGAAGCGACGCAGCAGTGTCTCGAGTTCGTCCAACGGGTCGTCGGCGTGATACCGGTTTTCGCCGTTCGCACCGGTGACGACCACCTCGTTTCCAAAAGCTTCCAGCCGTAGAAAGGGATCGGAACCCAGAAAACTGTAACGACCGATCTTTTCGCCGCCGACTACGCTTTCAAAGAGAAACGAGCACGGCCCCCACTGAATTTTGCAGTAGGCGCTGACGGGCGTCAGCGTATCGCTGAGCAGTTGTCGGTAAAGGGGGACGAAATCGGCTTGCTCGGCAAGCTTCGAGAACGTTTCGAAATTGGGGCAGTAATTCATCTCATCCATAATAGCGGCTTGCTGTTACGTCGCAAAGGCGCAAAACGGCTTCGCTTGACAGCATTTCGGTGAAAGCTAAAATTGAATTGCTGCGTGGCGGTTTTCGAATCAAACCGCCATTCAAGAACCAGGGCACACGTCTGTGAACCGGTTTTTGCCATAACGAGTATCAATATCATGAAGAAGTGTCGTCGCTGTTCCAAGCCCGCCACGTTGCACATCACGGAGCTGCGGGAAGGCGAGGTGCACGCGCTGCATCTTTGTGAAGCGTGCGCTCAGGAGTACCTCAACGGTCCCGATCTCACAGAAATGCCCGACGATCAGGATGTCTTGGCGGCAAAACTTTCCGAAGCGACCGGCGTCGAAGACCTGGAAGCGCTGGACCATCTGGTTTGCCCGAATTGCGGAATCACGTTTCGTGAGTTTCGCAGTCAGGGCCGCTTGGGGTGTCCACACGACTACAGTGCCTTTGAAGAAGAACTGATGCCGTTGTTAGAAAACATTCACGGCGAGACGCAGCACACCGGCAAGTTTCCCAAGCGGGCGCCGGACGCCAGTCGGCGACAATACCAGTTGATCAAACTGCGCAGCCGGCTTCGAACGGCCGTGGAGGAAGAAGTGTACGAAGAGGCCGCCAAGCTCCGCGACGAAATTCAGGACCTGGAAGCGGAGTTGAATCCGGAAGAGTCGGATGCGGAGTAACAGCGTCAGCGTAACAGTGTCAGCGGTTTCGGGCTGTGGTCGTCGACCTTTCGGCAGAGTCCGGTATCGCAGGGATGATGTTTGCAGTTCTCGACCCGGCGAACGATCGAGGCGGGCGGTGGGAAGGAGATGGCAGTGAATCTGGACACCCTCACGCATACCAGCGGCGAGTGGTTGCGGGCAAGCGGTCCAGAGTCTGACATTGTCATCTCGAGCCGAATCCGTTTGGCGCGAAACCTCGCACAGTTTCCCTTTCTGAACCGTGCCGAGGAAACTGTCCGATGCGAAATCGAAAGCCTGCTGCGCAAAAAGCTGGAGAGTCCCGGCATCGGCACCCGGCTGAACTACGTGAGCGTCAATTCTCTGGAGACGCTCGATCGTCAGTTCCTAGTGGAACGACAACTCATCAGCCGGGAGCATGCCGAAAGCCATGGTTCGCGCGGGGTCGGCATCAGCGGTGAGGAAAACGTCAGCCTGATGATCAACGAGGAAGATCATCTGCGAATTCAGGTCCTGCGCAGCGGTTTCGCGCTGGATGATTGCTGGGAGGAAATCGACCGCATCGATGATGTGCTGGAATCAGAGATCACGTACGCGTTCAGCGAACAGTTGGGTTACCTAACGGCTTGTCCGACGAATGTCGGAACGGGTATCCGGGTCAGCGTCATGTTGCATCTGCCGGCGCTGGTGCTCACCAAAGAGATTCAGAAAGTCTTTCAGACGCTGCAGAAGATCAGTCTGGCGGTCCGCGGCCTGTACGGAGAAGGCAGCCAGGCGATGGGCGACTTCTACCAGATCTCCAACCAGGTCACCTTGGGCAAGAGCGAAGAGCAGCTCATTGACAATCTGAAGGACGTGGTGCCCAACATCATCGCGTACGAACGGCGGGTCCGCAACGCCTTGGTCAAAGACAATCGCCCCAGCTTGCACGATCAGGTTTCCCGAGCGTACGGAATCCTGCAGAACGCGCAGACGATTAGTTCCGAAGAGACAATGCATCTGCTTTCCAGCGTCCGCATGGGCATCAATCTGGGGCTGATCGACGACTTGGCGATTCCGACCGTCAACGAGCTCTTCATCCACACGCAACCGGCGCACCTGCAGAAGCTGAAGAAAGAGAAACTCGAGTCGGCCGAGCGGAACACGGCCCGGGCCAGTTACTTGCGTCAACGGCTCTCTGGCCGCGAGCCGGAACGAAATTGAGCACCGGGGTCTAACGTCGCCGCGAACGGTTTGAGGTGCAGGTGTTTCGTAGTCCTCAACGCGTGACCTGCCCCATGACCGGCTGCAACGCAAATTACCTGAAAATCGATGCAATCTACCGCGGGGATGCGCGGATCATACTGGATAAGATTGAGCCGGAGTCTATGACGCTCAGCGTGTGGTCTCCCCCGTATTTTGTCGGAACATCGTATGAGAAGCCTCTCACGTACTCCCTGAGAGCTTCCCAGAAGGCTGATCTGAAACAATGACGACTGAGTAATGACTCGTCATTCGACATGGGGCATTTTCGGCTGCAGGGTCATTCCGGGCTGGTAAACTGTCTCCCCTCCCAGTAGACTCTGTGGTTCACCAGCCAGGTGAAGGCGGAGGGCGTCTCGGCAGCGAGTCGACCTTTCGCCGCAACAGGTCTCCGCAGTAAAACGTATCGTCTGAAAAAGCATGCCCAACATCAAAAGTGCCAAGAAAGCTCTTCGCCAAAACCGGAAACGCCGCGCACTGAACCGCAGCCAGCGGTCGTCGCTGCGAACGACGATCAAGAAGTTTCGCCTGGCCGCAGCCGGTGACGACGCCCAAACCGCGCAGGACGCCTTCCGGCTGGCTCAGAAGCGTCTCGATCAGGCCGCCGCCAAGAAGCTGATCCACAAGAACAAGGCGGCTCGCGCCAAATCACGCCTGGCGAAGCTGCTCCCCGGCAAGACGGCCGCGGAATGACGCTCGGCTGACGGTCTGGCAATTTTGAATCGTCGGGTTGAGCCCTGCACGACCGAAGCAACCGACTTGCGGTCAACGGACCACTGCGTCTCGTTTTTAATCGGCCTGAATGAAAGCATAGCAGAGGATGTGCGTCATGATGAAGAAACAGTCTTCCAGCCGGCCCATGTGAGTCGACGGAACCAGCAGCGGCAGTTCGACCAGCTCGCGCAAGCGACCGCCTTCGCCGGTGGTCAGGCCGATGGTCCTGCAGCCGATCTCATTGGCGTACTCGATGGCCCGCAAGACGTTCTCGCTATTGCCGCTGCCGCTGATGCCGATCAGCAGATCGCCGGCCTGGGCAAAGTTCCTGAGCGGCTCGACGAAGACGGTCTCGTAACCCTCGTCGTTGGCATAAGCGGTGATGGTCGCGATGCTGTCGGTCAGGCCGATCATTTTGAAGCGCGACCGCTTGCCGAACGAGGCTCCCTTGACGATGTCGACGACCATCTGGGAGGCAATCGAAGCGCTGCCGCCGTTGCCGCAGATGAAAATGGTGCGTTCGTCATCGCGGGCGGTCCGCATCCAGTCAATGGCCTCGGCGATGCGATCCGTGTCAAGCCTCGGCAACAACCCGGTCAGGTCTTTGAGATAATCGCTCGCAAATCGCTCATCCAACATTCTCACTAACCTCTAACCCCTAACCCCTATTCCGCGTTCTGCATTCTCCACAATTCGAGCCTTTTGAAAAGCTGCCTGGGATGAGTCGTCCCGGTGGTGGCCAGTTGTTCGACGGTCAGGGAAGCCACCAGATTGCCGATGAGGGCCGCCTCAGGCAGAGTTGCGCCGGCGGTCAGCGCCAGGACCGCGCCGGCGGTGACACTGTCGCCTGCGCCGGTGGGATCGATCGGTCCGTCCAGATGTACGCCGGGAACCACGGTCAGTTCCGGATCGCTGACGAGTATGCCTTGCTCGCCGCGCGTGGCGCATACCGGTGCTCCGATTTCCCTGCGCAGCTTTCGGACCGCCTCGCGCAGCTCTTCCAGAGCGATTTTCTGTTCACCCGGCAGCGGGGTGAAAAGCCCCGTCGCCTCGAATTGATTCGGCTTGATGATGACGCCACGAAAACGGCGAATGTGTGATCGGCTGTCGGCCCAGAAGATCACGTCGGGGTACCGACGCGCGCGGTCGGCCAGTATGTCACGCACAGACGCGGTGATCAGGCCGTGATCGTCTGCTTCGACCTGGTCGGCGATGACGACGGCGTCGAGCCTGGGCAGCACGGCATCAAGCGCGTCGATCACCTTTCGGATGACCTCATCCGGTGTGCGCCGGCGATTCTGCGTGTCGTAGCGTTCGTGCTCGCCCGACAGATCGACATCGGTGACGTCGCGCGGTTTGAGATACGTCGGCGTCATCAGAGACTCGAATTGCAACAGGCCGTCACAACCGCATCCGAGCCGTTCGAGTCCTCTACGCAGCTCAAACGCTTCTCCATCGTCGCCGACGGCCCCGACGGCGTGCAGCGTTCCGGCCGTCAAAGCCGCGAGGTTGGCCACCACCGTACCCGCCGCACCGGGGCTGCGCCGGATCGCAACGACCTGATGGGCCGTCTTGCCGGTCTCGACGCTCGTCTCGGCCAGGCCCGGATCGACGTCGAGGTACTTGTCGAGAAAGAAATCGCCGAAGACGGCAATCCGCCGTGACGGGAAACGGTCGATCAATTCCTCGAGGCGTTCGGGAGTCATGACTGAACCCGGGCGATGACGGCGTCGTACAGTGCGGGCACCGTTGCTTTGTGGTCGCCCTTAACGTAAAAGCTTTCGCCGCCGTCGGCGACCGTGCGGAGCAAAATGGTCTTGAACGGGCGGAAGTAATAGCGCGGGTCGTCTTTGGGTGCTTCGTGCGAGAGGTCGTCTCCCAGATCGATCAGATCGAACACGCCGGTTGTGAAGCGGCGGACTTGCTCTCCCCGCTGATGGGCCACGTTGCGGACCATCGCCAGCGCTTTGAGATACACTTCCGGCCCCATGACCGCCGATCCGATGTTCAAGAACACGCCCCCCTGGAGCTTGGCGACCGATTGCGTGTAAATCAGGAAGTCGGTGAACGACGCGGCTCCGGTCGCGGCGCCGTCGCAGTTGGGATGTTCGTGAACGATGTCCTGCCCGATGGAAACGTGGATCGTCACCGGCACCCCCAGGCGATACCCGGCGGCCAGCACGCTCGCCTCGCGGTGCGGAAACCGGTCTTCTTCGATCATACGGCCGATCGCCTCGCCCAGCCCGATGGAATCGCGAAACCCGGCCGCGGCGGCATCGTTCAGACGGGCCGTCTCCCGCCAGAGTCCGAACTGACCCTCTCTGATGTAGCGGGCCACACTCTCGGTCGTCCCGCCCACCAACGCCAATTCGAAGTCGTGAATCGCGCCGGCGCCGTTCAGCGCCAGGTGTTTCAACAATCCGCGCTCCATCAGGTCAATCAGCAGCGGAGCATTTCCTGTCTTCAACACATGCGCCCCACAACAGAAAATGACCGCCCGATTGTTGCCGGCCGCCTCGACAATTCTTTCCGCCAGGACGGGTAATGCCGGATGCTCGAACGGGACGCGCGGACTGTCGGGATGGTTCATCATCGAGCTCAGATCGAGATCGTGCGACCGCTCCCTCAACGGGCGGATGTCGAGCTGCGAGCGGTCAAACTGCGGGAACGGCATGAGTGGCTCCGGGTTTGTGCTGGTTAAGCTTCTCTCCATAGATACCGGCACAACAGGTTGCCGTCATGGAAATCGGGAATGACGACGTCGGCCCCGATGCCGATCAGCCGTTCGCGCTTCCACGGGTTTGGTTTGCCGCTGCGGCCGGCTTCGTCGCTGGCCACGCCGATGGCAATGCCGCCGGCTGACTTGATGTTGTCGATCTCCACGTAGCCGTCGCCGAATCCCACAAGCCGCGACGCATCGATGTCATTCTCGTCAAGAATCCGCTGGATCACCAGCGCCTTCGAGAATGTTTTGTAATCGTCGACGGCGCCGGAAATGTGCTGTCCGAAATAAGCGTCGAGTCCGAGCAGTTCCGCTTCTTCGCGGACATACTGCTCGTCGGTTCCGCTGGCCAAATACAGTTCGACGTCGCGGTCGACCAGCTCGTCGAGCATGTCGAGTGCAAACGGGACCAGCATTTCCCCCGGCGGAATCGCGCCGCGGCGCAGCGCCTCGAGCCGGCCGTGAATGTGTTTCATCAGCCGGTCGTGGTAACGGTGCTTGTAGGAAAGGGGATCCTCGGGTGTTCCGCCGCGCTGTTCGACCTCCTCGGCCAGGCGGAACATCTGATAAATGGTCTGCTTGCCGTTGAGTTCTGTGACGAACGAGAGCGCCAATGAGTATAAGGCTTCGTCGGTTTCGTTGGTTCGGGTCTCCCGCAGGATTTCGACCATCATGGAGACCATCACCTCGATCCAGCCTTCTCGGATCAGGCTCAGAGTGCCGTCGAAATCGAAGAGCGCGAAGCGCGGCGGCTCATCTTGCCGGGCGTCGCGGATGATCTCCACGCTCGAACCGGGCAGAAAGTTCGCCGCTCCCGCGTCGGTGACGTACGGCCGATAATCCGGTTCGTGTGCTGTTTCCATGGCAAGACTCACCCACGAGTTTACGGCCGGGCGGTCTGATTTCATAGCGTGGCAGGCTGCGTCGGCGAGATGGACCGTCCAAGGACCGTGTTGCTTCATGTGTCGGACCTGTTTCTTCTCGGCGGTCGCGGACCGTGATATTGGTGGTAGGTGCATTCGATCCGGCCGTTGTACAGTTTTCGTCTGCGGTCGGCCGGGCGTCCGAACAGGCTTTCAAATTCCGGATGAGACGAGAGCACGTAGAACGACCAGGTGCCGAGGCGCGAGAAAACGTCGGCCATTTCGCGGTAGATCGCTTCCGCCTGCCGCGGGTCTCCCAGACGCCGACCGTACGGCGGATTGCAGATCAGACAGCCGAATTCCCTTTTCGTTGTCAGATCGGCAAACGCCTGCCGCTGAAAGTGAATGCTCGGTTCCACTCCGGCCTGCCGGGCGTGATAGCGGGCCAGACTCAGCACGTCCGCGTCGATGTCGCCGGCGATCAGCCGCATCTGAGGCTCGCCGCCGGCCAGATCGCGGGCTTCACGGCGGGCCTCGTCCCACAGTTTCGCCGGAAGCCGCGGCCAACTTTCGGCGGCGAACGTGCGATTCAGCCCGGGGGCCATCCTTCCGCCGATCAACGCGGCCTCGATCGGTATGGTGCCCGTTCCGCAGAACGGATCGATCAACGGCCGATCCGAATTCCAGAAGCTCAATTGTACCAGTCCGGCCGCCAGCGTTTCTTTGAGCGGCGCCGGCCCGGAAAGCGTGCGGTATCCGCGTTTGTGCAGTCCGGGGCCGGTGGTATCGATGGTCAACGTCGCTTCATCTTTCAGAATCGAGACTTCAATCGCATACGCCGGGCCGGTCTCGTCGAACCAGCTTTGGTGATGCGACTCTTTCAGCTTTTCCACGATGGCCTTCTTGACGATCGCCTGACAATCGGGAACGCTCGAGAGCTGCGAACGGACCGACTTGCCTCGCACCGGAAAGGACGCATCGGCAGAAAGCCAATCGGTCCACGGCAATGCTTTGGTGCAGTCGAACAGCTCGCCGAAATCGCGGGCCGCGAACGATCCCACTTTCAGCAGGACACGCTCGGCACTGCGCAGCCAGAGGTTCGAGCGGCAGATAGCGGCTTCGTCGGCGGTGAACGTCACGCGTCCGTCGGCGACGGACTGCTCCTCGTACCCGAGCTGCTTCAGCTCCCGCGAAACGACCGATTCCAGCCCGAAACTCGCTGTGGCAATCAGTTCGAATCGATCCATGTCCCGACTACGGTTCGTTTTCTTCCGGCACCAGTTCGAACGCGGCGATCAGCTCCTTTGGCATCCGGCGTGGCACGCGGTGCTTCATGCCGAGAAACACCCAGTCGGTCCGAGCCAGGGCCAGCACGGTCCCGTCGACGTCCCTACAGATCTTGTACTTTCTGAGCGAAGAGATCTTCTTGAAATTCGCCACCCAGGTCCGCACCACGATTTCGTCTCCGGTGAAAGCCGGCTGAAGGTATTCGATCTCATGCGTGCGCACCACCCAGCCGGCGCCGTTATCGCGGTACCGCTGGGGAGACCACCCTTGGGCCGTCGAATGGGCAATGGCAGCCGTCTGCATCCATTTCAGGTATTCCACATTGTTTGCGTGTCCCTGCTCGTCGATTTCGTCGTCGCGAACCGTATGGCGATGTTCATAGACGGCGGGCATGGCGGCTCGATTGTTTCAGATCAGAGGGTCGGCCGGGAATGTCTAATGTCCAACAACGAATGATGAATCAATGACAAACCCCGAATGACGAAAAAACACGCGTGGCGATGAGCCAGAGGTTCCGGTTCGGGTGCCGGCTTCGAGGCTTTCGACATGTGACATTCGTCATTGGTCATTCGTCATTGCTCCCCCGGGTCTCATCGCGGATCCAATCGAGATACGCCTGGTTGCCGGTCTGTATGGGCCAGGAGACGACACACGGGCAACTGTCGCTGTGCAGCGATTTCACCCGCTCGATGAGTTGTTCGACGAGGTTTTCCCTTGTTTTGGCGATCAGAACGGCTTCGCTGTCCTCCTGAAGTTTCCCTTCCCACCAATACAGCGACGTCATGTTGTCCAGCACGTTGACGCAGGCCGCCAGCCGTTCTTCGACCAGCACGCGGCCGATTTGGAGTGCTTCCTGTTTGTTTGCCGCAGTGACGTACACGAAAGAAGCGTTCATTGTCTCATTCACGTCCGACCAATCGGCAGGCTGGAAAGCCTGCCCCACAGCGCCCTTTAAATCGGAAGCTGACAAACCATATAGACTTCCATCAAGAAAACGACTGCCGTATTGTACCATAAGAAGATCAAGACTGCCTGAGCCGCAACTCTGCCATTGGGCGACCCGCAATGAGCGATGTCTCTCCACTGCGAATTGCCATGTGGTCCGGACCCCGGAACATCTCGACCGCGATGATGCGCTCCTGGGGCAATCGGACCGATACGTTCGTCTGCGACGAACCGTTTTATGCGTACTATCTGCACGTCACCGGACGCGAGCATCCCGGCGCTGACGAGGTGATCGCCCACGGCGAGATCGATTGGCCAAAAGTCGTTGACTGGATCACTGGCGACGTCCCCGATGGCAAACGGGTCTTCTTTCAGAAGCACATGGCGCAGCACCTGCTGCCGGGCATCCAGCGCTGGTGGCTGCATCGGCTGACGCACTGGTTTCTAATTCGTGATCCGTACGAGATGCTGACCTCTTTCATCAAGCAGCTGCCCGACGCGACGCTGGAAGACACCGGGCTGCCGCAACAGGTGGAGATCTTTGAGCAGGTCCGTTCCGGAACCGGGCAGACACCGGCCGTTCTGGACGCGAAGGACGTGCTCCAAAAGCCCAAACGGATGGTCGGCCTGTTGTGCGATCACTTGGGCGTCGAGTTTTCCGACCGCATGCTCTGCTGGCCGCCGGGCCTCCGCAAGACCGACGGCGTCTGGGCCGAGCATTGGTATCAACAGGTCCTCACGTCGACCTCATTCCGACCGTACAAACCGAAACCGGACAAGCTGCCGGAACAGTTCACAGACCTCCATGAACAGTGCCTCGACTACTACCATCGGCTCTACCAGCACCGATTGGGACAGTAGCGCCGGCGTGGAGAGGACCGATGCTACAAACTTTCAACGAGAAGAATCGCGACCTGCTGATCAACATCAACGGCAAGCTCGTGCACCGTGACGAGGCGGGTATCAGCCCGTTCGACTCGGCCGTGCAGGGGGGTGACGCCGTGTGGGAAGGGTTGCGGTTGTATCGCGGCCGTATCTTCAAACTGTACGAACACCTCGATCGGCTGCGCAGCTCGGCGCTGGCGCTGGCTTTTGTTGAGATTCCGTCGCACGCAGAGATCGTCCAGCAGATCAAGCGCACACTGGCGGCCAACCAGATGCAGGACGGGGTCCACATTCGGCTGACATTGACCCGCGGGGTGAAAATCACGTCCGGCATGGACCCGCGGCTCAATCAGGCCGGCCCGACCTTCATCGTGCTGGCCGAGCACAAGCCCCCCGTTTATGACAAAACGGGCGTCTCGCTGATCACCAGCAGCATCCGGCGGTTTCCGCCCGATTGTCTGGATCCCAAGATCCACCACTGTAACATGGTTCAATCCATTCTGGCAAAAATTGAAGCGAACCATGCCGGGGCCGACGATGCGCTGATGCTGGATACCTGTGGCTTCGTCGCCGAGACAAACGCCACGCACCTCTTCATCGTCCAGAAGGACGTGCTGGCGACGAGCCGAACGGTGGCCTGTCCGGAAGGGATCACTCGGGCCACCGTGCTCGAGTTGTGCCGGGAGAATAAAATCGCGTGCGAAGAACGGGACGTCTCGCTGACGGAAGTCTACCGCGCCGACGAAATGTTCTGCACGGGCACCATGGGCGAACTGGCACCCATCCAGACGGTCGACGGTCGGGCGATCGGAAGTTCGGTTCCCGGTCCATTGACGCGACGGCTAAGCGAGCTGTTTGCCAAGCGGACGAAGGCCGAGGGGGTGCTGGTTTGCTCCGAGCAGATCGGCGGATCACTCACGGAGTGAACAGAACCAACGCCATTTGCCGTACTATCTCGACGAATTCACATTCCGCTTCAACCGGCGTAAATCCAAGGCGCGTGGGAAGCTGTTCTTTCGTCTGGTCGAACAATCGGTTGTGGTCGCCCCCGCGCCCTACCACGACTAGCCCGACTTCCCCAGCAGCGTGGAAAAATCGGCGATTTTGAAATTTTTCGGCCTGTGATTTCACGTAAGTTCTTTGCCGATGGAGCCGGCCGCCTGGGGGTGCGTGAGGCGGCCCTGGAACGATCG
>CAZGYE010000019.1:0-36054 GCA_964530165.1 uncultured Planctomycetaceae bacterium | reverse complement strand
AAACGGGCCGCACAGACGCTCGACGAGTTCCTGCAAGCAAATCCGCGGAGTCCGCTGCGGCTGCGGCTGGAAGTGCAGAGGGCGTTCATCCCGGCAGCGGAGGGAGAGTTCCTGCGCTGGCGGTCCGAGCTGTTTCCCGACAACACCTGGCGGAAGCAACAGGCTCGAACCGTCCTGGATCGGGCAGTTTCCAGATTGAAGGAATTGGAGGCGTCGCTCGTTGAACGACTCGATCGGCAGCGGCAAAACCGGCGTGAAGAACCGTTGCCGGCACGTCAACTGCAAAGTATGTTGTATCACGTGCGGTTTCGGCTGGCGGCGGCGTTGCTGGACTCGGCGAAATTGCTTCCGTCCGATTCGGCCGACCGTGCGTCGCATCTCCTTGACGCGGGGAAGCTGCTGCGACGATTGGCCGGCGGACTTCCCGGCGAGGCGATCACCTGGCACAGCCGCGTCCTGCTTGCCGAGTGCAGCCGCTTGCGAGGTGAGCTCGAACAGGCAACCGCTCGACTCAAGGAACTCATCAAAGACGAGCCGCCCAAGGATGTGCTCGATCGGGTCGTGGCCGAGCAAGCTCGCGTGTTGCTCGCCGAAAACAAGCCGGACGATGCCGCCCAAACGTTGCTCGATTATCACCGGCAGGCCAGGCAGGCTGGTCTTGCGGGTGAGCTTCGCTTTCTGAACGTGAAGCTGCTGAGCGTGCTTTCCGAGATTGCCGAGAAGCACGACGATCCAGTAGCGGCCGCCGGTTTATTACAGCAGATTGAATTGCGGGTCGAACGAGCGGACCGTGAGATCGGGGGGTACTGGGGTCACCGCTGCCGGCTGTTGTTGGAGACTGCGCGGGAGACACGTCGGTATGGCGTCGATCTGGCCCCGCTGGTGCGTAAAGCCCGCGCGTCCTACACCGAGGGACGCATCGACGAGGCGATCGAGGGCTATGGCACGGCGGCCAGAACCGCCCATCTCGCCGACAAACCGCAACTGGCCATGGAACTCGGATACACACGGGCGTCGATCCAACTGGAGGCGAAACGATACCAGCAGGCGGCCGACAGCTTCCACGAACTGGTCGAACACTTTCCCGCAGAAAAGCAGGCCGCCGGTGCGCATTTGCTGTGGGCCTACTGTTTGGGCCAGTTGTACGACCAGCAGCGGACCGAGCAGCGACGACTCGCGTATGCCGAGGCGCTCATCCGACACCGCGAGAAATTTGTGGATGATCCAACCACCGTCGAGGCGACGTGGCTGTTGGCACGGCTGCAAGAAGCCGCCGGCCAGGTCACGCAGGCGCTGAGCTTGTATGACGAGATTCCGGCCACGAACCGCCACGGCCCGCAGACGCAGGTCGCTGTTTCTCGTTGTTACGAGCGGATTCTGGAGATCCTGCGCGAGTCGAAGCAAGCCACGGACGCCTGGGAACGGACGGCCAGCGATCGTCTCGGCCAGATCGTCGATTCCTTTCCGCCTGAACCGAATAACCTGACGCACCAGCAAGCCGAAGTCGTTGTGCGGCTGGCGAGAATTCTCTTGAATCGCCTGCCGCCAGATTCCGCCGCGGCCGACGGGTTGCTGGAACGCATCTTCTCTACCTGGGGGCGGCTCGCCGTCAAGAACGACTCCGTGGACAAGCCGCTCGCCGCCACTTGGAAACCACTGCTGAAGACGGCCACGCAGTTACGGATCATTGCTCTGGCCGGTCAGCCCGCTCCGGGGCCGAAACACGCCGCCTCGCTGATCCGCGACCTTTCGGACAGCAGCACCGCCGAGGTGCTCGGCGTTCTCGACGGACTGACCCAGTTGGCCAAACACACTGACGACGTCACCCGCCGCAGTTTGGGCGAGCTGCAACTGCACGCAGCCCAGGCGTTGAGCCAACGCTCCTCGGAAATGAACGCCGAAGAACGTAATCGGCTCGATCACTGCTGGGCCCAAGCTTACCAGGCCACCAACCAGCCCCGCAGGGCGATCGAAGTCTACGAGGCGCTCGTCGCGCAGTCACCTCGCGACAAGAAGCTACGCCGCACGGTTGCCGAGCTGTTGACGCAGAACGGAACGGACGAATTTCTCAAGAAGGCCAAATCGAACTGGCGGAAACTCGAGAAGCTGGAAAAACCCGGCAGCCGCCAGTGGCTCGACGCCCGCTATCATGTCGCCCAGTGCAGCTTCGATCTGAAGCAGTATGCAGAATGCCGAAAGCTGCTGGGCGTTACGAAACTGCTCTACCCCGACCTGGGCGGCGACAAGTTGCGGGCCCGCTTCACGAAACTGGAAAACGAGCTGGAAAAAACGTTGCGGAAATAGCCATTTCAGTGGGGCTGGTTTCGAAACCGGGAGGGCGAGGCTGCTATCGAACTGCAAAAGCCCGCCGGTGGCAACCGGCGGGACCCACGGGTTGCCATCCGTGGGCTTTCATGCGAAATGCCGGCTCAGCAGGAGCTTCGCCCTCCCGAAATCAGGTTTTGAAAGTGCCTCTACGGCTTCGGTTGCTGTTGAAGCGTGGCAGGTGCCGGCAGCGGCCTCACGGGTGGGAGGCCTGGGTGAGATGCCCGGGGAACTCGGCGGGGCCGGCCTGACGAACGCCGATCGGCGCACGATAGACGGTTTGACGATACGTCGGACAACCGCGGCAATGCCAATGGGCCGGCCACGGTTCCGGCGGCAGAGCGGCGTTGACTGCTTTCCATTGCGGGACCCGCTGGTAATAGTAGCCCAACTGGGTCGTATCGGTCGGCATGAAGACCGTCGGGTAGCGGGGAATCGGCTTTTCGCCGGCCGATCGCGGCTCGCCGGATCGCGGCTCGCCGGTCCAGTGCGTCGGCCAATACCGCTGGTATTCCACCGGCACACGGACGATGGGCGTTTGGGTCGGCGGCGACCAGCCATGATCGGGCGAAAAATTGCAGCCCTTTTGCGTTCGTTGCCAGGGGTGGCGAATGCGAATCACACCGCACAGTGGTGCGTCTGGTTCACAGCCGGCGGCGTCGACTTCGTACTGTGACGAATGCTCGCTAAGACCTGTCCATTCGCCCGCCCATCCCTCGCCGGCGATCGGTGGCTGGTACGTTCTGACCGGCAGCCGGTTTGCGGGGGCAGGAACCGGTATGGGAACCGGTTTCGGCGTGCCGGAAACCTGCCCGATGCCACCGGGCGGCTCGTTGTCCGCCCGCAGGGTTTCGAGCGTCCCAGCAACCAGACCGAGAAGGGCGAGCGCTGTGGCCATGATGCGCGTTCGTGTTCGCATTGTGTTCTTCCTTTGTCAGCAGCCAGCGATCAGCACCGAGGAAGCTGATCGCTGGCTACTGACTGCTGAGAGCTTCTTATCGGACCGTTCTGGAGATCGGCGTGAGACGGCTCGACGGGATCCCCCAACTGTAGTTGTAGGCGTTCTCCACAGTGGGCGCCAGCGGGACGGTCACCGGAACTCCGTACCCCTGAGCGGCGTAGATGCCGGTGTCGCGGCGGTCGACGAAATGCGGATTTAGCGGATACACCATGCTGTAGAACCCAACCGGCGGGCATCCGCCGCCGCCGCAACCGGTGGGAATGAAATAACCGTATTTGCATTGATGAGACCGTCCGTCGGTCAAGCAACCGCGCACAGCTTGTTTCAGTTGATCGTTGTTGTACCGATTTCGCGCGTGATACATTGCCCTCTGATTGTGCCACCAGCGGGTGCCGAGCGATTTGATTCCAGAGTCGGAATCTTCGCAGTCGGACTCGCAATCCTCGCAGGTCGCGTCGTAAGGAGAATCGGGATACGGGGTGATCGTCGGAACGGGAACCTGTCCGCCGACGTAAGGACCGCGTCGGACTCCCAGATGCCCAGCCGCCCCCATGTCGAGTGCGCGCGGGCCGATGGCAGCCGGCGCGGGAGAAACGGGAACCGGAACCGGAACCGGAATCGGCGCCGGGACAGGTGTGGCAGAACCGTCGGTGAGGCGGATGACGCCGGGCGCCGCAGGATCGTCGCTCAGCGCTATTGCCGTCGGCAGCATGACAAGCAGCGCAAAGACAACACTATGAATTCCAAATTTTGGTCTATTGACGTGCATGGTTCTGTTCCTAGCGGTGGACGGGCGGCGAGAATCCCGTAAGAAAACTGATTCGCGGCCGGTATTTCACCTTCACTTCGGTACCTTCCAACTTCCAGGAATCGTGCGACCAGACTCCCCAGGGAGTCACCATCCAGCCCCCGGCGACTTTGTAATAGAACGGCGGATACAGCGCCCGATAGCTGTGCGGATAGAGCATTTCGTGCGGAGCCAGCGCTTGATTGGTGATGACTGCGCCGCCGATCTGATACGGAACGTCGGGCTGCGGCGCGGGATACAGCGAACCGTGAAACTGTGGATAACCGGGCGTCAGGCCTGCCGTCGCCGGATCGACCGGTTTGGCAGGCGTGGGAGCCACGGCCCGCCGAATGACGGCAGGCTGCGACACCGGACGGCCCAATGGGGCGGGTGACGGAAACGAGGCCGGCCGCACGACGCTGCGGTGACTCAGATGACCGGCCGTTTGCAGTCGACTGGCTGGTTTCTTGCGGCGAGTCACCTTTCGGGAAGAATCGGGCAGGCCCCAGCGGTGCTTGAAGGATCGGACCTGTCCGTTCCACCAGACGCCGACCTTCTCTGATGATGACGAAGGTTTGCCGCCATGACAGTGCGGCGTATTTCGCCGGGCCGTTTGCGCCTCTGCCGAGCGCATCGGGAGCAGGCTGACCATCACGACGACGATGGCAGCCCAAAACGTATTTCGCGGCATGAAATCTCCCCCTGTAACGCTCACGAACCGAATTTCGAGTATGGGTGGCTGGGTCAGAGCGAAAGCGATGGCCCGGATCCGCGAATTCCGGGCCTTCCCGTTGGTCAGACCCGGCCACCCGACCATGATCAGCATTGAGCAGCAAGAAAGCTGACCGCTGACTGCTGATCGCTGAGAGCTTTTTTCGGCCGGTGAGGATCGTCGGAATGAGTCATTCTGTACGGTCCGTGCCGATTCGATTCCTTTTTCCGAATGCCTTGCCGGTGAAAACGTTACAATCGGCAATCCTTGTGAAGCGATCGGTACGACGGCTACAATCGCACCGACCAATTGATCTTGAAAAATCCCGATAATCAGTACAATGTGACACGCCTTGTCAGTCCAGTGTGGGGCAGGCTTTCCAGCCTGCCCCATCGCACCAGGCAGGCTGGAAAGCCTGCCCCACGCAGCAGCACTGGAAGCTTGACGTTTGGCATGAACCGGAGGGAACCTTGGCCAGGAAGAGCGCAAAGAGCGACGGCAGACGAACACGCAAATCAGACTCCAACGGCTCCGATGCGACGGATCGCATTCAATACGTTTCGCTCAGTGAAGAAACACGACGCCGCTATCTCAATTATGCCCTGTCGGTCATCACAGCCCGCGCGCTGCCGGACGTCCGTGACGGGCTGAAGCCGGTCCAGAGACGCATTCTGTACGTGATGTACCACGATCTCGGCCTGACTGCCCAGAGCAAGACGCGCAAGTCGGCGAAGATCTGCGGCGACACCACCGGGAACTATCATCCGCACGACGATGAGACGGTCTACCAGGCACTGGTCCGGCTTGCGCAGGATTTCACGTTGCGTTATCCGCTGGTTCGAAAGCAAGGGAACTTCGGCTCGATCGTCGGTTTGCGAGCCGCGGCCAAGCGGTACACCGAAGCGAAGCTGGCCCCAATTGCCGAGCAGTTGATGAACGAGCTGCGCTTCCGCACGGTCGACATGCGCTGGAACTACGACGCCACCCGCGAGGAACCGGTGGTGCTGCCGGCCCGGTATCCGAACCTGCTGGTCAACGGAGCGCAGGGCATTGCGGTCGGCATGGCGACCAATATCCCGCCGCACAATCTCGGCGAGGTGATCAAAGCTTGCCTGCATCTGATCGGCCATCCGGGCGCAACCGTGGCCCAGGTGATGAAATTCATCAAAGGCCCCGACTTCCCCCTGGGGGGGCGAATCGTTACCGATCGCAGAGAGCTCCGCAAGGCGTATCAAGAGGGGCGCGGCACGGTTAAGGTCCGGGCCGAGTGGAAGTTCGACCGCCAGCGGCGCAAACCGGCGCCCACCCGGTTGGTGGTCCACTCGATTCCGTACGGAGTGGAGACCGGTTCGTTGCTGGGGGAACTGGGAGAGATTGTCGACGGCCGCAAGCTGCCGCAACTGACCGGCGCGGTCGACGAGTCGGACGACAAACAGGGACTGCGAATCGTTCTGGACGTCAAGCCGGACTCCGATCCCGAAGCCGTGATGGCGTATCTCTACAAACACACCGCGCTGGAACAGAACTTTTCGATCAACGCCACCTGTCTGATTCCCGACGACCAGGGTGTTTTGGTTCCGGCCCGGGTCAGCCTGGTCGAGATGCTGGAGCACTTTCTCGATTTCCGCGTCGAGACGGTGCGGCGGCGCTTCGAATTCCAGTTGAAGCAACTGGAGAAGCGAATCCACATCCTGGAAGGATTTGCCGCCGTTTTCGACGGGCTGGACAACGCGCTGCGGATCATTCGCCGCAGTCAGGGCAAACAAGATGCCGCGGGCAAGCTGATGCGGGCCTTTCCGATCGACGAGGAACAGACAAACGCCGTCCTCGAAATCCAACTGTACCGCATCGCTCAACTGGAGATCGACCGGATACTGGAAGAACTCGACGAGAAGCGAGCCGAGGCTGACAGAATTCAGCGAATCTTGGCGTCGAAACGACACATGTGGAAAGTTGTGGCGCAAGAGCTGCGGGAACTCGCCGACGAATTTGCCGACGCCAGGCGAACGAGCATCGGGTCCTCCGACGAGATTGCCGAATACGACCCGCAGGCTTACATCGTCCGCGAAAACACCAATGTGGTGGTGACCCACGAAGGCTGGATCAAGCGGGTCGGCAGACTGAGTAAGGTCCAAAGCACCCGGGTCCGCGACGGCGACAGCGTGCTCGACGTCGTTCCCGCCAGCACGCTGGATCACTGCGTGCTCTTCTCCAGCGAAGGCGCCGCCTACACGTTGCCCATCGATCAGATTCCGGTGTCGAACGGCTACGGCGATCCGCTGTCGAAGCACGTTCGGCTCGGCGACGGGGCGAACATCGTCGCCGCCATCTCCACCGATCCGCGGTTCACCCCCGAAGACAAAAAGGTCCGCCGCCAGCCGACGACGACTCCCTACCTGTTGGTCGTCACGGCCCGGGGGCAGGCGATGCGGCTGTCGTTTGCGCCGTTCCGCATACCGTCGACCAAGCTGGGACGGAAATTCTGCCGGCTCAAGAGCGGCGACCGCGTCGTGTTCACCGAGCTGGTGGACGATGCCAAGACGATGTTCATTGCCACGAAGGATGCGCGCGTGCTTCACTGCAAGATCAACGAGATTCCCATCCTGCTCGCGGCGGGTAAGGGGGTGCGCGGCATCAAGCTGGCACCCGGCGACGAGGTCCTGGGGGCCGTCCAGCTCAGCCGGCCCAGCGATTGCCTGCGGGTCACCAACACCAACGACAAACAGCTCCGTTTCGGTCAGATGAAATACGGCGTCATCTCCCGCGGCGGGAAAGGGGTCAAGACGAGCATGCGAAACGGATTCAAAGAAATCATCCGCCCGACGATCGAGCTGATCGACTGGACCGAAATGGAGGAAGAGTAGCTAAGCCCCGTTAGGGGCGATATATGGTAGCCCACGGCGTGAGCCGTGGGGATGAGGGACACCCAAAGATCGAGAGCCCCGTTAGGGGCGACAGAGGATAGCCCACGGCGCCAGCCGTGGGAACCATGGGACGCCGGAAGATTGAAAGCCCCGTAGGGGCGACAGATCATGGCCCACACGTACACGAACCTTTTATACCATGTCGTTTTCAGCACGAAAGACCGCCTGCCATGCATCGATGATCAGCTTCGCCCCCGACTCTGCGCGTACATGGGCGGCATCGTGCGCGACATCAGCGGGATCGCGTTGATTGTCAACGGCACCGCCGACCATACGCACATGTTGCTCGTTTTGCCCGCCACGTTGGCAATCGCAGACGCCATGCGTCTGGTTAAGACGAATTCCTCGCGCTGGGTCCACGAGGAATGGCCGCAGCACCAAACATTTGGTTGGCAGATCGGCTACGCAGCCTTCACGGTGAGCGAATCAAACCGCGATTCGGTGATCCGCTACATCGCTGATCAAGAAGAGCATCACCGCAAGAAGACGTTCCAAGAGGAATTGATTGCCCTGTTGGAAAAACACGGAATTGAGTACGATCCGCGATATGTTTGGGCTTGAGGGCCAAACGTCTGGTTTCTTTCGCCCCTACCGGGGCTGACCGCGCGTGGAAGGAACCCCCCTCATCCCACGGCTAACGCCGTGGGCTACCATCTAACGCTGCGAACGCGGCTATTGGGACGACGACAGACCACCGCGAACGCGGCTATTGGGAGACGAAGACCACCGCGAACGCGGCTATTCTGAATATCATCTATCGCCCCTGACGGGGCTGATCGCGAATGAGAACCGTCCTTTTGTCCCACGGCTAACGCCGTGGGCTACCGTCTAGCGCCGCTGACGCGGCTGTGACGAACGAGACATGGCAACAGCAACTCTCAGCGAATACCGGGCGAAAGATATCGAGGTTTTGGAAGGGCTGGAGGCCGTGCGGCGGCGGCCTTCGATGTATATCGGCGGTGTCGATACGCGCGGATTGCATCACCTGCTGTGGGAGATCCTCGACAACGCGGTCGACGAGTTCTTAGCCGGCGCGGCCGACCGCGTGAGTGTCACGCTGCACAAGGACGGCAGTTCCGTCACAGTGGCCGACAACGGCCGCGGGATTCCCGTCGACAAGCATCCCAAGACAAAGCAGTCGGCGCTACAACTGATCATGACCACGTTGCATGCCGGCGGGAAGTTCTCCGATAAGAATTACGCGCGCAGCGGCGGTTTGCACGGCGTGGGGTCGTCGGTCGTCAACGCGCTCTCGTCGGAGCTGGTGGCCGCGGTGCAGCGCGACGGGCACGAATGGATACAGCGCTACAAACGGGGCCGGCCCACGACGCCGGTGAAGAAAGTTCGGCGGTTCCGTGGTCACGGTACGAAGATCTTCTTTCGGCCCGACGATGTCATCTTCCGCCGCATCCATTTCAACTCCGAGACGATCCTGCAGCATCTGGAAGACATTTCGTACATTCACGGCGGATTGCAGATCACCTTCCACGACGAAACAAAGCAGGAATCTCACGAACTGTCTCACCCCGAAGGGATTGCCGCCTATCTGGACAAACTCACGTCGGATGAGCAGAAGGGGCCGATCCACGCTTCCGTGTTCGCAGCAGAAAAGGACGTGGACCGCACGCGCATCGAACTGGTGCTGTGCTGGACCGAAGCGACCGACGAGCAGATCCGCAGCTACGTCAACGGCATCCGCACTCACGCGGGCGGGACGCACGAGAGCGGGTTCCGTTCCGGCATTGCCAAGGCGGTCAAGAACTACATGGACGTACACGACATCAAGCAGAAGGGTCTGGCGATCACCACCGACGACATCCGCGAAGGCGTGGTCGGAGTTCTGTCGGTCTTTCACAGCAGTCCGATGTTCCAGGGGCAGACCAAAGAGAAGCTGAATAATCCCGAATTGGGGGGAATGGTCGAAGGCGTGGTGCGCCCCAGTTTGGAAACGTGGCTGAACAACAACCCGTCCATTGCCGACGCAGTGATCGGACGCGTCGTCCTGGCGGCCCGCGCCCGGCTGGCCAGCCGAGACGCCCAGAGTGAAGTCCGCCGCAAGACGCCCGGCTCACGAAAAGTCAGCCTGCCCGGCAAGCTGCTCGATTGCCGGTCCAAAGACGCCGCAGAGTCGGAGCTGTTCATCGTCGAAGGCGACTCGGCCGGCGGGACGGCGGCCGCCGGACGCAACAGCAAAACACAGGCCATCCTGCCGCTGAGGGGCAAAATACTCAACACCGAGTCGCTGTCCATCTCGAGAATCCTCAACAATCAGGAGATCAAGGACCTGGTCGAGGCGTTGGGCACGGGCATCGGTCCTCATTTCGACATCCACAAGCTCCGCTACGACCGCATCATCCTGCTAATGGACGCCGACAGCGACGGATACCACATCAGCACGCTGCTGTTGACGTTTTTCTTCCGCCACATGCGCGAGCTGATGCGGCAGGGGAAGCTGTTCATCGCCCAGCCGCCGCTGTATCGCATCGTGGTCGGCCGGGAGACGTTCTACGCGCAGGACGACGTGCACAAGGAAGAGGTCCTCGCCTCACTGCCGGCCAATCGCAAGGTGGAAGTCCTGCGGTTCAAAGGCCTGGGTGAGATGGACGCCGGACAGCTCTCCGAGACGACGCTCGATCCGGACAAACGGACGCTGCTGCGGGTCGACATCGAGAACCAGTTGGATGCCGACAAGACGTTTCAGCAACTGCTGGGCAAAGACGCCTCGGAGCGCTATCGGATCATCATGGACGAAGCCAGCTTCGTCGACGACCTGGACCTGTGAGCGGCATCCGTTGTGTGGGGCAGGCTGGAAATGGCAGGCTGGCAATGGCAGGCTGGCAATGGCAGGCTGGCAATGGCAGGCTGACAATGGCAGGCTGGCAATGGCAGGCTGGAAAGCCTGCCCCACAAGGCGTCACCGCATGTCTTGTAGCGCGTCGTAGGCCATGTAGATCACCAGGCCGGCGGTTAGCACGAACAGGATGTCCATGACGACGTTTCGGGCAAATGGAAACCCGATGACCATGTCGACAATGGCCATCAGCGCCACCAGGCCGGATGCGCCCATCGAGGCAAAGAGCATTTTTTTCAGCGCGTCGGACATACCTTCGAGTATAAGCGATTCAAGGCAAAAGGAAAAAGTGAAAAGTGGCAAAAGCACTCAGCGATCAGCAGTGCGGATGACGTGCCGGTAGAGTGTATCGCGTTCCACGGGGATTCGTCCCGCCTCTTCAATCAGCCGATGGAGCTGCTCGACGCTCAGACCTTCCGGCGTCTTTGCGCCGGCGTCATGATAGATCCGCTCATGCACGACCGTGCCGTCGATGTCGTCGGCGCCGAAGCTGAGCGCTACCTGCGCGGTCTTCTCGCCCAGCATGATCCAATAGGCTTTCACGTGATCGAAGTTGTCCAGCATCAGCCGCGATAAGGCGATCATCTTCAGGTCCATCAGGCCGCTGGCCTTGGGAATGTGGTCCAGACCGGTGTTCTCCGGGTGAAAGGCCAACGGGACGAAGGTCTGGAAGCCGCCGGTCTCGTCCTGCAGCGCGCGCAGCCGGCAGAGATGATCGACCCGATGCCGGGCCTTTTCAACGTGTCCGTACAGCATGGTGGCGTTGGAACGCAGCCCGAGCTGATGCGCAACGCGGTGCGTCTGGAGCCAGACCGAAGCGTCGGCCTTGTGTTCGCAGATCTTTTCGCGGACTTCGGGGTGAAAGATCTCGGCCCCACCACCCGGCATGCTGCCCAGTCCCGCGTCGATCATCTGTTCCAACACCCAGCGAATCGGCTGTTTGGTCATGTCGCTGAACCAGGCGATCTCGACCGGGGTCCAGGCCTTGACGTGCAGATCGGGGCAGGTCTCGTGGATCACGCGAATGACGTTCAGATACCAGTCGAACTTCTTCAGATGATGCAGACCACCGACAACGTGGACCTCCGTCGCACCGGACTGCTTGGCTTCCAGCACCCGCCGGCGAACGATGTCGTCGGTGAGTGCGTACGCCTTCTCGGCCTTCAGATCTGAACGGAACGCACAGAACACACAACGGTAGACGCAGACGTTTGTCGGATTCAGATGGATGTTGGTGTTGTAAAAGGCGAAGTCACCGTTTTTCCGTTCGCGGACGACGTTGGCCAGCCGCCCGAGCGTCAGCACGTCGGCCTCTTCGTCCAGGAACAGCCCCTCGTCGAACGAGAGCCGTTGGCCGGCCTCGACCTTTTCGGAAATGGTTCGCAGTCTGGTACCTTCAGCGGATCCAGTCATATGAGTCGTTGCTGCTTGGTGGCTGAAGCCGCCTCAAAAAAGGCCTTCCCACTTGCGCGCCCCGTGAAGTACGCGGATCACGCGAATGCCGTTCTCGATGGGCTCGTAGAAGATCAGGTATCGCCTTGCGACCGGCTTGCAGCGGAGACCGGAACGGTACTCAAACTGGGGAATGCCCATGTCAGGTGTCTCAGCGAGCAGCTGTATCATCTCGTTGCACTTGCGAATCAACTCGTCTGCTCCCGTGACGTTGTCTCGGGCAATGTAGGACCAAATTCCTTCGAGGTCTGCGTCGGCCTGCGGAGTGCGAAGAATGCGGACCATTACGCTTGCTTCGCTTCATGCTGTCGGTGCATGCGATCGAGGAACTCGTCAACATCCCACTTTTCGAGCTCACCCCGATCGGCCTGGTCGAAACCAATCTGCAGTTGCCGCTGGAGCTCGTCATCGACCATCTGTGGGAAGTCCTCTTTGGGAACGAGAACGTAGATTCTCTGCGTTTGGTCGTCTTCGACTTCGACAGGATGACCAGGCTGCCGTCGCAGAGCCTGCCGCATTTCATCGGTGAGCTTGGGAGTCATACCACAATTTTAGCACAGGGCGATGCCAAATAGAAGCTCTGCTGCAGGAAGCAGCTCCTCGTTCCGACCGGTCTCAACGGTTCACCCGGCCCATTCACGAAGCCACACATCGGCCAAGCCGACCAGGAACAGCCCCACGCTGATCACCGCGTTCACCTGGAAGAACGCGACGTTCACTCGGCTCAGATCGTCCGGGCGAACGAGCCAATGTTCGTAGGCCAACAGAGCCGTCACCACCAGCACTCCCAGCAGAAACAGGTATCCCAGTCCGGCTACGTACCACAGACCGAACAGAAAGGCCACCGTCGAGACGTGGCTGAGCAGCGCCAACCTCAGCGCAGCCGGGATACCCCAGCGGGCCGGGATGCTCTGCAAGCTGGTTTGCCGATCGAACTCGGTGTCCTGGCAGGCGTAGATGATGTCGAATCCGCCCACCCAGAAAAAAACGACCGCGCCCAACAGCACCGGCGGCCAGTCGAGCCGGCCGCAAATCGCGAGCCACGCTCCCAGGGGCGAGAGCATCAGTGCTGCCGAGAGCCAGTAATGGCACCAGACGGTCCAGCGTTTGGTGTACGAGTACGCAAGCAGAAACGCCAGCACCGGAACCGACAGGGAGATCGGCCATCGGTTGGGCAGAAACAGCAGCGTCGAGGCGATGAAACCGAGCGAGCAGAGCAGGGTGAAGCACCGAACGTCGGTGACGCTCAACAGGCCCACCGGCAGATGTCGCCCGGCGGTGCGCGGGTTTTGGGCGTCGAGCCGACGATCGACCAAGCGGTTAAAGGCCATCGCCGCCGAGCGGGCGAACACCAGACACAGCAGGATCCCCAGTAGATCGCGCGGGTGGAACGGCGTGTCCTGCTCCTGCCAGGCCAACAGGGCGGCCAACAGCGCAAACGGCATCGCAAAGAGCGTATGGCTGAACCGAATCATCTCCAGAAGTTGTCGCAGACGAGCAAACATGGCTGGGCCAGTTGAGTGTGGGGCAGGCTTTCCAGCCTGCCATTGCCGATCGGCGGGCTTTCCTTCCGCCATTGCCGATCGGCAGGCTGGAAAGCCTGCCCCACAGCACGCTTCAAGTTCAAGTTGATAGACCACTTATTCTGACAACAGCGCGCCGGCTTTTTCGAGGTGGGCCCGCCAACGAGTGACGGCCGCCTTGCGCTGTGCAGCCGGCAACAGCGGGAGATAATCGTACCTGCGTCCGGTCAGCAGGTAGATATAGTAAAAGGCCAGCTCGCGGACGGCAATCTCATCGTGGTCGAGCCATTCCACCAACTGGTTTGACGTGAACCGGTTGCGAGCGTCCTTTTCGTTGTAGCCCCACAACAGGCGATAGACGGCTTCAGCATCGTCCGTGTGAAAGGTCTTCTGCAGCTCGTCTTTGAGCAGTTTGCCGTTCTCCGGCGACTGGGGCAACCAAATGCGCAGGCCGTCGATGGCGGCCAAGCGGGCTTCCTCGTGCTCGGGCTGGGCCAGCGCCTGAACCAGCGACGTGTAATTGCCGGTCAGTGCCAAGCACTTGGTCGCCATTTCAGAGATCTGCGGCCGCGGATCCTTGACCATCGCCGGCACGATGAATGACGTCGGTTGATCGACTTCGAACTCCTTTTCGAACAGGTTCGCGTAGCGGCGAAACGTCGAAGACGTCCGCTTCTCGCTCTTGTCGACCCAGACAGGAAGCACCGGCGGGAGTGGACTTTGGGCCGGGATTTCCGGGTTGGCTGCCGCAGCGCGGTCTTTCGGCGCCAGCGAGATGGGGCTTGGGAGTTCGACGACCCGCACACGGCCGCTGCCGTCGGTGAACCGCACCGATCCGCTGGCAACATACAAACCGCCCGTGTAAGCGTTCTTGCCGAGTTCCTGTTCGAGTTGGTTGGGCTGGGGTGGAATGATTTCGATGCCGCATCGAGTCTCAGCGGGCGTCAATTCCACTCGCCACAACTCGTCGCCGACAGCGATGCCGAGCACCACCCCCGGACCGGCTCCGTCACCGTCATCCCGCGGGCGTCGCCCCTGAAGGATGATCCGTCCCCGGTCGATTTCGAAGCCGAACGGCAAGCCTTCGCGGGGTTCCAGGAGCCGGACCGATGTTTCGGGCAGCAGGTTCACGCGACAAAGCCCCTCGTCCACGTCGAGAACGGCTTCAAATGGCGCCGGCGCAGCAATCCGCTCGCCCGGATGCACCAGGGCGCGATGCGGCATCACAACCCAGTCCTTTGCTTTCGCATCGTAGCGCAGCAAGATGCCCGTATTCGAGTTGTACTCTACCGCGGGGGCGTTTGGCGGCGGCCCGTTTTGCTTCTCGGTCTTTTCCGGTTTGACATTTCCAGACCGATCGTTCATGACAACCTGCGGCTGCTTGAGTTCTTCAGGTTCTGGTTTGCCCTTCTCCAGGTCGGTGGGAGGCTGGACAGCGGTGGGTAGCTTCCGATCGGCGTCCGCTTTCGCGTCCGGTGCAACCGCGCCCGCAGGAGGCGAGACGTTCCGGCTCGTAGCAGCCTTCGCCGCAACATGACCCGGTCGTGCAACAACCGACGGCGTTTCGCCTGTCGGTTCCTGCAACGCCGTTTTGACTCCGCCGTTGGGATGTTCCGGACGGTCGGACTGTCGCACCCGGCCGCTGCCGAGACCGGGAAAGATTGCCTCATCGAGCAAAATCAAGCCCAGCCACAAACCGGCAATGACGGCCACCACGACATAGGGCAACGCACGACGAAACAGAGGCCGCGGTTTGAGATAATCGGGAATCGTCGCGGAGAATGGTTCGGTCGCTTTTCGTACCGGCGCGGCTTGTTCGACGACAGTCGATTGTTTCTGGGGAGCCGATTGCGACGCCGACGTTTTCGAGACCTTCTCCTGGGCGAAAAAAGGGGACAGGTCCAATTTGTGCAGAGCACCCTGCGGGCCGTTCCGGCAAATTGGACCTGTCCCCTTTTTTCGCCCGGACCCGGCGGTTTGCTTCCCGCGGATCGGACCGAGCGCGTACATGCGTTCGCGGCTGTTGGGAACAATGTCGACCGGTTCACCCACCACCAACGTCAAGATTTGATGGCAGGCGGCCACTTCGGCCAGATGGACGTCGGAGCCGAGGCAAACCTTCTCGACGTCGGCCACGCTCTCCGGGGAGAGTGTGTTGTCGAGGTACTCGGCAGTCGTATTCGGATCGAGACCGGCGGCGGGGCCGGAGACGTCCGGAGCCGTCAAACGCCGCTGACGCATCACCTCGCGAATGCGGCTGACCAGCGACGAGGCAAAACTGCTCTCGGCGATCTTCTTGCCAAGCTCCTTGGCCTGCGCCGGTTCAAGAATGTCGTCCAGATAAGCCAACAGTGTTCGCAGTGTCAGCCGCATGTTTCGACTCCTCTGATTGCGGTTGTTTTACGCTTGCTTCTACAATCAATCGGGGCGGCCGGCGCCCGATTTCGTACGAGAAACGCGATAATTTGGCAAAGAATCGCGGAATCACAATGCTGCAGCGCCGAGACCACGGATGGCAGTCTGTGGAACTCAGCGGAACAGAGAAACCCAAACCGACGACTTGTCGTCGGCGGCTGGGGGCTCGCCTACGGCTCGACCCCAGCCACCCATTATGTTAAGCCAAACTGACCCACTGCCCTTGTTTGACGTCGGTTGGGATCTTAGAGTAGATAGTTAGATACAGAGCGCGGTGGGCAAGAGCGCCGAGCGGCCAATGAGGACCTCTGTTTGTGCTCCCGCCCGAGGGAGGTCCTGGAAAGGCCGATCGCCTCACAACGCATGAATATCTTGCGGGCACGGGCGGGGTCAGCGGGCCGCTGAACACGTTTGTCAAGGTATGCTTATCGATGACAAAGAAGCTCTACGCCCTCATCCTCCTCCTCGTTGCGTCGTTATTCTCCCAGGCGCTGCATGACCGTCTCGACGACGGGCAAGTCGCCGCAAAACCGTATGGCGCCCAATACGAAAACGTTGACATTTCGAAAAGTGCGTCGTTCCGCTATTTCAAGGAACACGTCGTCCCGGTGCTGCTGAATAGCTGTTCGGACAAGGACGCCCGCGGCAATTACGTTTGTCACGCCCGCCCGGCGGCGGAGTTCGCTCAAAGACTCAAAGAGAAAAAAATCAAGGCCACGTCGCGGACGCATAAGTCTCCCACGATGCGGGCGTCCGGCTGCATCGTGCGTTGTCACCAGAGGGCCGGTAAGCAGGGTTTCTTTTTCGCGGTCAGCCCGTCCGGAGAGCTCGAGACCCAACGACAGCTCGTTCTCGCCTACCAAAAGGCCAGAGTGCGGGCCCGTTTTGACGGTCCGGCAAAGTTCGCCAAGATCCTGCGCATGGCACTGGGCGCGCAGGCCGGCGGTCTGGGACGTTTCCACCAGGGCGGCGAAATTTTCGAAAGCACCGCGGATCCCGAATGTCAGCAACTGGCTCGATGGGTGGCGCTGGAGAATGAGGCGACCCGCGGCGCCACTGCCCAGGTCAGCGAAGCGGAGAAGTTTTTCCGGGACAACGTGCTGGCCGTCTTCGCCCGGAACACATGCATGGCCCCCGGATGCCACGTGTTCAACCACTCGAGCTTCCTCCTCGATCCGGGCATGCCCACAGCCGACTTGACCGTCGGAATCGAAAAACGCTTCACTGCCGAACAGGTGAGTTTTAATCGAATGACCAGCAAAGGGTTCATTCAGAGGTTGGTCTACCTCACCGGTGACGTCGAACAGAGCCGAATACTTCTGAAGAACATTCCCGTGGACCAGGGAGGCATTCTTCACCGCGGCGGAAACCGGCAATTCTTCAGCGGGCCGGACGATCCCGACTACCAGACCCTCAAGAGATGGCTGCAACTGGAACGGAATGAGGCGATCGCAAAACTCAAAATCGACGGCGAGCCGGTAGACAGTCGACTCGTGGGCAAGGTCCGCGGGATCGTTTTCGTCAGGACGCCCACGGACAACCATCGGCGATACCTCGACGTGGGCAAGTACCTGCCCGGCGGAGACCTTTACCTGCTGAAGCTCAAAGGGGGCGAGACCCTGGAAACCGCCGCGGGGCCGCCGATCAACCTGACGGCCCGTTTCCACCCCGGCCGGCGCGCCGACGTGCGCGAGCCGGACGTGCGCTACGACGGCCGCTCCATCCTCTTCTCCATGCGGGTGGGCGAGCAGGACAACCTCAACATCTATGAAATCTTGCTCGACGAGAACCTCGATTACCGAGAGGGCAGCTTCCGAAAACTCACTTACGGCCCAGAGTCCGTGAACGGGGTCAAGGTGCATTTTACGGATCCCACGTTCGTCCCGGATCCGATTGACGAAAACGCCGCGGACGGCGGCTACAACCTGGACCGCGCCGACATTTGCTTCGCCTCGAACCTGGCGGGCGAAGTGGTGCAGAGCGTCGAGAGGGGGATCGTCGGCGAGGCGGACGGCGGGGACGCCAAGACGATCGTCGATTTCGACCGGCCTGAGTTGGACGGCACATTCGTGGGCAAACACATTGACATCGTCGACGGGACGAACAAGGGAAGTTGGCGTACGATCACTGCTTTCCGGAACCGGCTTTTCACCGCCCAAAGACGATCCTTCATCACGGTCGATGAGCCGTTCGATCGGCCCATCGACAATTCCAGCATCTATGTCATCGAGAGGGAAACGGAGACGCAGCCTGGATTTCTGCCTTCTTACTCCGTCTACGGGATGAAGTACGCCGGCAGGGGGCGAGAGGAATCCAACTACCAGAAGACGCTCACGCGGATCACGTGGAATCCGGGACAGGATCTCGATCTGAGCGTGAGATCAACCGGGGAGGTGTTCTACGTCTCACAGCGGTCGTCCTGCGACAAGTTCGACCGGCCCATCTTTCACATGGCCAGTTGCCGGCGCCACCTCGACACCAGGTTCAGCTTTCCCACTCACCAGGGCAACCGATCGCAAGTGCTCGTGTATGCCGACAACCACGAGCTTCCCACCGGCATCGACATTCACGTGGGACTCGATCCGGACAACCTGTGGGAGGGCGGGAATCTCAGCGTCAGCGATCACCAGTTCGGGCCGGGTCTGGAAGCGCGAAATCCCCATGATTACGCGACCGGCATCTTTGACGAGCAGGGCGTGCCCAGGACGCTCGGAGCGGACATCTCCAACACGCGTTTTCGTTTCCGCGGCAAACAACCGGCCCATCCTCGTTTTGTGTTCAAGAAGATCTCTCTGTTCCCTTTGCGGGGGCCGCAGGCGGTTTCGCGGACCGGCTTCTCCCCCGGCGGCATCTTCCGGGACTCGGTTCCCCTGCCCGACGGCGGAATTCTCGTCTCCCACTCGCCGAAGCCCATCAATCACTTCGACCCCAAAGCCAATCCCGATTTCGACCTGTACATACTCAGGGGAGACCCGAGTTTTCATCCGGTTGGCGGAAAACTGTTCCCTCGAGTCCGCAAAATCAAGTTGGCGGCGCCGAGCGCCGTCGGCAAGAGCGACATCCAGGCGGTTCCCATCTTTGTACAGATCAAGCCCAAGATCCACGCCGGCCGCCGTCCGAAGAAGGAACATCTCATTCGGTATCCCGGACGAGCGCCGGACAAACGGCCGGCCACATACCTCGAAAGAAACTACCTGCTCATCGACGCCATCTTCCGCGACCCTTCACCGGTGGGGAAACTGGTGGCCTATGCCAGGAATCCTCTCACCGGGGAATTCCTCAAACCGATCGACGAGGTCAAATACGTGCGGATGGTCGAGTCCGTTCCGATGACGCCCGAGCTGGCCGTCCCGCTGGATCGCTCTAAAATTCGCAACGGCGACCCTGAGAGCACGCTGGTCAGCAACGGAATCCACGCGCGCAAACGGATTGTGGGAGAGATGCCGCTTTATGAGGATGGATCGGTCATCGCCAAGGTGCCGTCCAACACGCCGATGATCATCCAGAGCCTGAATGCCGACCGGATGGCCCTTCGGCAGGAGGCGCGCTGTTACTTCTTCGCGCCCAACGAGACGTTCAGCATCTCTCCTTCTCGAAGCGAAACGTTCCAGTCCTGTGCGGCGTGTATGGGTTCGATCGATGGGAAGCCGAAGAGCCTGTTCGGCCCCATCAATCCTTTTGCGGGGCAGGGGCTGGTCAAGGCCATTGCGGCGGCAGCCGGCTCTCCGCCGGAAATGGGCCTCGAACGCGAGGACCGTCTCACCATCGATTTTCTGCGCGACATTCAGCCCCTATTGGACCGGCATTGCGTTGCCTGTCACCGAGGAGAAGACGCCGGCGCCGGTCTGGAACTGACGGGAGAGAAGACGGCCTATTACAACAACGCCTACGAAAACCTGATGCAACTCTCCGATCCCGCAAGCCGTTGGTATGGCCGCAAGAAATACGTCAGCGAGCGCGATGGGCTGGCCATCGAAAGTTACCTGATCGAAAAGATCTACGGGAAAGAACTGAAAGCCGAGAGAGAACTGGACGGTGATGTTCCCCATCCGAGTCCGGAGCTGTTCAGGAAACACGGTCTCGAGCCGGCGCCCTTGAGCAAGCAGGATCGCCTGCTGTTTGTTCGATGGATCGATCTGGGTGCGGCGTTCCGCGGCGCAGACTGATGAGTTGAGGGTGTCGAGTTGAGAGTCTAGAGTTCAAATCAAAATGTTGCCGTGATCAGTCAACTCTCAACTCTCAACCTTGTAACAGGAGAGTCTGACGGATGCGAAGAAAAGCCACTGCGAGATGGATTGCTGCCTTGCCCCTGGCCTTTTGGCTCGCGGGGTTTGTCACGAACAGATCGCTTTGCGAAAGCGCCTGGGCGGAACAGCCCGGTTCCGGCGTCAGCAACCCCTCGAAATATGGGCTGCTCTGCAGCTCGCGGTGGGCCTACGGTGCTCAGTTCAGGAAGGAAGACCTGCGCCCGGTGCCCAACACGAACCCCCATCCGGAGCCGCAGCCTGATCGGGACCATCCGTTTGACATTGCCGTGACACCCGACGGCAGGAAAGTGTACGTGACCCTGGCGGGCAACGAAGCCGAGCCGGGCAACGAGGTGGCGGTTTTCGACGTCACGATGCGAAAGGTGATCAGAAGAATCAAAGTCGGACGCAATCCCTATTGTGTTCGCATTCACCCCAGCGGCCGATTCCTGATCGTCCTCAACCGTCTGTCCAACTATGCGTCTCTCGTCGACACCGCCCGCGACGAAGTCGTTGCAGAGATTCCGCTGGACTTCTACTGTTCGGAGTTGGTGTACAACCAGGCTGGGACCAAGGCCTATGTGAGCAATCGCTATTTGAATCAGATTCTGGTCGTCGATATTGACGCCCAGCGTGGCGCGTCTCTCGGGGCCGTCAGGCCGCTGGGCGGCTTTGATGAAAGGGCCTTTCTCAAAGAGGAGAGGCACCTGAAAAGCGTGTACTGGGCGCTGCGCAGCTCGTGTGGGACGGTGCGCTGTCACCATCGAACCCGAGGCGGTTTCTACGCGGGCGAGGATCGTCTGAAGGCCTTCTTCTCCGCGATCGAGAACGCCGTTCCCGGAGACCCCGCCGAGAGCATGTTGCTGCGGGCCAGCCTTTCCGTCGACGAGGGGGGATTCGCCGACGATCTTGCCGGCAACAATTTTCATGCGACCGGCTTGGTGGTCTGGAAGAAGTGGGACCCGAACTATCAACGGGTCGCCGAATGGATCCGTGCGGCCCGCTACGGACCAGGGATTCCCGTGGGAAATTTCGGCTCCAAGCCCTATGCCATGGCCCTCAGCAGCGACGAAAGATACCTGTACGTCGGCAACCAGGGCACTCAGGACATCTCCGTGGTGGACCTGGCGAGGAACGAGGAAGTCACCGGAATCTATACGCAGAACGTCATTACCGATCTCGAACTGTATCACAATGCCGAGAGGGACCGCGATTTGCTCATCGCCCTTTCGATGGGCGCCGGGTTCGGCGCCGCCAAAGAGCGCGACCCTTACGGCGGCGAAACCGAGGACCGAAACCACCCGGCAGCCCAGTTCACTCTGATCAGGGACATCAACACGACCGAGCCCGTGCCGATTGAGAAGCAGAAAATACTCGGTTCGTTCGACGCCATCGACGGAACGGCCGCGTTCAAAATGTCGGACATTCAGAACGACGTGATTCTGGTCGACACGGGCCGGTTGGCGATCCCGCCTCGTTCGCGCAGCGGGCAACTCCAGTACGCTCTGCGTGCCAACCGCTACGAGGCCCACAGGCAGTGGGTGCGCTACACGTCCGATTCGGCCGAGATCCTGCCGCAGGACATCAGCGGGGACATTCCGCCTGAGCTGCAGCGCGTCGTGGGCGCCTTTCCGGAGAGCGTCGCGGTGGCTGGAGACCGTGCGTTCGTCGTCATGCTTGGAAGCTATCAGCTCGTGGAATGGAAGATCGACGTGGATGCGGCTGAGCCTTCGGAGATGCTCGTGCCGGTCGCGGTTTACAAGACGGGCTACATGCCGCGGAGAGTCGCCGTCGGGCCGCCCGGCACCCCGGCGGCAGGGCTGGTGTTCGTGACGAATTTCCTCGGCGAGACGATCAGCGTCATCGACACGAAAACCGGAGCGTCTCGGGAGTACGCGGTGGGGAACCTCTCGCGCCCGTTTCCCGACAGCGATGCCGAGCGCGGCGAGATGTTCGTCAACACGTGCGTCTTCTCCGTGGACCGGGACACCGCCTGCATGTCGTGCCACATTTACGACACCAGCGACGCCCGGGGCTGGGGAGCGGGACAGGCCATCGGCCAGATGAAGGACGGCAAAATGGTCAACGGCGGGTTGCTCGGAATCCCACAGATCAAGAACCTTTTTGCCACACAACCTTTCTATTTCGAAGGCACCCACACCGTCTTCGACGCTCAGTTCGACGACGCTCGGGAACACGTCGCCTTGCAGGGCTTCTTGCAACCCAATCCCCAGGGGGATTTCACCGGGATTCTTCACCCCACACCCAAAAACCAGCGGCCTGCCGAGCACGAGGAAATCCAAGACAAAATGTCCACTGACTCGTGGGGTCCCCTCTATCATGATCTCATGGAACGCCGTGACGAGATGATCCGCCGCTTGTCCATGAAATACTTCGGAAAAGCTTTCAACTTTCGCGATTTCCAGCGTTTTATCGGCGAGTTCCAGGCGGCCGAGACCAAACTCATGCCGAACCCGTTCGACCGGCGCAATCCGTCCGTGTTGAGGGGCAGGCTCCTCTTTAACGATCTGGCCGTCGGTTGCGTGATCTGCCACAAACCGCCCCAGTTCACGGACAAGGCGGAGCCGCTGTATCACAATCGCGAGCGAGCCCTGCCTTCGCTGATCAGCTTTACACCCCGCGAGCTCTCTTTCACGCTGGTGGGACCTCACTGGATGGACTCGGTGAACGGGCATGTCAGGGACCTGGAATACTGGGAGCAGGGACGCGTCGAACGCGAACAGGGAATGGTCACCACCTTGCCGTTGCGCGGACTGTTCGACCGTCCGTTTGCCTTCTTGCACCACGGGCGGGCCTTGTCGGTCCGCGAAACCTTCACCACGCCCGACCATTATTCCTTGCGAAAGTTCAAATACAGCCCTCTCAGGGGCGGCGAAGAAGTCAGGGCTGCGGGCCGCGAGAGAGGGTTCAACGAACTGAGCTTTCTCGCAGAGAGAACCTACATGATGGATACGCACGGCGCGACCAGCCATCTCAACGCCAGGCAGGTGCAGGACCTGGAAAACTTTCTTCTGTCGATCGAATAAGGATTAAAGGACGAGGTTGTGGGAAAAATACGTGCTTGGCTGGCCATCGGGGTGCTCTTGAAGATCGCCCTCGCATCGGCCGCCGCCGCCGCCGATGATGACGCCGCCGCACAAATCACCGCCAAAGACGGCGCTGTCATGGTGCTGGTTCCGGCCGGCTCTTTTCTCATGGGCGACGATGACGGTCTGGTGAGCGAGCGTCCTCGACGGTCCGCCTGGTTGAGTTCCTTCTACATCGACAAGTACGAAGTGACCAACGAGCAATACCAACGATTCCTTGACTGGATCAAGAAGAACTCCGACAGCGCGATCAGGCACCCACTTCAGCCGGCAGACAAGGACCACACCCCCCGTTATTGGAAGCCGTTTCGCCCCAGCTTGCTCCAGAAGACCGGCATGGCCCGGCTGCAACGCTTCGACGAGGCGACCTTCCGCAACAAGGACCACCCCGTCGTCGGAATCGACTGGTTCGACGCCTACGCCTACGCCGGCTGGGCGGGCAAGCGCTTGCCTTCCGAGGCCGAGTGGGAGAAAGCGGCCCGGGGCACCGACGGGCGAGTCTGGCCCTGGGGAAACGACTGGGACTTCAAAAAATGCAACAGCGGCGGCTATGAGTGGAAGGGGGAGCGCGACGGCTATATCTACACCGCTCCCGCCGACAGCTATCCCCAAGGCGTCTCTCCCTTCGGATGTTTCAACATGGCGGGCAACGTGTGGGAGTGGACCAACGAGTGGTATACGGTAACGGGCGGATTACAAACCGCCGCCGCGACGCCCCGCCAACTGCCACGCGTCAGACGGGTGATTAAGGGGGGAGGCTCCAATTCGTATCCCAGTTGGGTGAGACCGGCCGCGAGGAAAGGCTACGAGCCCGACTTCCGGTATTTCTGTCTGGGGTTTCGCTGCGCTAAGAATGCGCCGGTTCAACCGGGCGAATGAGCCAAGAGAGTTTCGTGATTTAGGGGCTCGGGTATGCTACATTGGATGAGGCGTACGCACTAACCCGGATTATTCATAGGCTGTTGTAACACCCAAACCGACAACTTGTTGTCGGAATCCACTGGTTTGACGCGTCGTCCAGCGACGACAAGTCGATCGTCCAGCGACGACAAGTCGATCGTCCAGCGACGACAAGTCGTCGGTTTGGGTTTCTATGAACAATCCTGGCTCATCGAGGTACAGCAGGGGAGAAACAAACATGGGGTTTATTCTTGCACCCAATCGCAGTCTCGCACGGCAGAGCGTGGCACGCGCGCTCGATTGCCGAACAGCGGCAGTCGCACTGGTCTTGCTGTTGGCCGTCGAGGCCCTGGGTGACGAGAAATCGCCCTTCTTTCCGTCGGCCCAAACGACCCCCGATGGAAAAACCGCGGCAATCGAGGATTACCTGAAAAACGCCGACTGCATTGGCTGCCACAAAGCGATCGGCGAGCAGTGGCGGGGGTCCATGCACGCCAACGCCATGACGGACCCGGTCTTCCTGGCGCTTTACAAACTCGGCAGCAAGGAAACCAACGGTCTGACCGACAAGCTTTGTGCCGGTTGTCATTCTTCGCCGGCGGTGATTTCCGGCCATTCGGCTCCCGATGACGTCACGAAGCTGGGCCCGCCGGCGTCGGAGGGCGTCAGTTGCGTGGTCTGTCACTCGATTGCCCGCTCGAACCGGACTTCCCCGGACCAATCGCCGGGGAACGCAAGTTTCGTCACGGATCCCAAAGGCCCGATCGTCGCGCCCCGCGCCCTACGTCCGTGCCAGCAGGAGGGTCGCAAGACGGTCAAGAGCAACTTGATGCGCAAATCAGAGTTTTGCGCGAATTGTCACGGCGTGGTGCATCCGTTGAACGGCTTTGTTATCGAACGAACGTACGAGGAATGGCGGGCGAGCATCTATGCCGCCAAAGGCATTCAATGCCAGGACTGCCACATGCAGCCCCTTGAGAAGGCAATCCAGACGGCGCGGACCCTCCAGCGAAGTCCGAATCCCGGCCGCGTCGCCGAAAAGGGTCTGCGGCGCGATCACGTTTACGCGCACAACTTCCTCGGCGGCAACAGCGTGGTCACCGGCTTGCTCGGCGCCAAGGAACACGCTTCGATGTCCGAGAAGCTGCTCAAGAGTGCGGCCTCGTTGGAGCTGTCGCTTCCCGAGACCGCTGCACCGGGCCAAGTGGTGCAACTGCGCGTCAAAGTCAACAACGAAATCGCGGGCCACAACCTGCCCACGAGTCTGGTGGAGGTTCGGCAAATGTGGCTGGACATTCAGGTGAGAGACGCCTCGGGCGACGAGGTGTTCCGCTCGGGCGTCGTCGAGAAGAACGGCGACATCGACAAGGACGCCGTCATATTCCACGCGATCGCGGTCGACGCCAAGGGCAACCCCACGGTGAAGCCTTGGGAAATGACGCGATTCACCTATTTCCATACGGTTCCGCCCAAAGGATATAAGCTGGAACGGTACGCCTTCCTCGTGCCCGCCGGTGCAAAGGGTCCGCTGAAAGTCAAGGCCACTCTGCGCTACCGCGTTTGCCCGCAGTCAGTCGCCAACTTGCTGTTGGGCGACGGCGCCCCGACCATCCCGATCGTCGACATGACGTCTGCTCTGGCGAGTTTGAAAATGCAGTAGGCCCAGTGAAGAAGGGAATTCTCTTGCCGTTTCTCCGTGTTGGTCTTCTTGTCGCCTGTGCGTTGTCCGGCACAGAACTGGTTGCCGAAGTTGTTCGTTTGCCGCCAGGAATCCGTCGCGCGGACGGCAAATACTTCAGCGAAAAGGACGGCATGCAGTTGGTCTTCGTGCCTGCCGGGAAGTTCCGCAGGGGCAGTCCCACGGGGAATTACAACGAGCGGCCGGCGCACGAGGTGTATGTCGACGCTTTTCTGATCGACGTGCACGAAGTCACCAACGCGCAGTTCAAGAGATTCGTGCAGGACAGCGGGTATCGGCCCAAAGGACCGTGGAAACGCGGTTATGGACCGGGACAACACGATTATCCGGTCCGGTTCGTGACCTGGCACGACGCCAAAGCGTACGCCAAATGGGCCGGACGCGACCTGCCCACGGAAGCGATGTGGGAAAAGGCCGCGCGGGGAGAGTCTGGATTCATTTATCCGTGGGGCCACCAATGGAAGAAGGGCGCCGCACGCGTCGATCTCGACGTCTCGGCCGGCCCGTGCGCGGTCGGCTCGTTTCCGCAGGGAGCCAGTCCGTACGGCTGTCTTGACATGGGGGGCAACGTGTGGGAATGGGTCAACGACTGGTACGACCGCTACTACTACGAGAACTTCCAAGGCGACGTGCCGGCTCGCAATCCGCAAGGTCCCCCGGACGGAGCTCCGCCGGAGCCTCGATTCGTCAAGAGCAACACCGCCGGCGGCAACGAGAGGAGCACGAGAAAAGTCATCCGGGGCGGCGGCTGGGTCAAGTCGGGAAAAGAGAATCTGCGCTGCGCGAAACGATCGTGGGGCAACCCGCGCTACTGGTTGAACGATACCGGCTTCCGCTGCGCAATCTCGCTGAAGTAAGCACTCAACACCGACTTTTACTTCCCCATTGACAGCACTGTGCCGGCGGTGGTCGAGAGGTAGAGTCGTCCGCCGGCTGCGACCAGGCCGTCGAAGACCGGCAGCGAGTCGAGCTTGTATTCGGCCAGTTTGCTGCCGTCTTCGGTCGAGACGGCCCGCAGGCTGATGCCCTGTTTTCCTTGGAACGCATCCAGAGAGCTTTGGGTTTCGCCGCGCGGGCCCGCCACGAAGAGCGTCCGGCCGGCCAGGACCATCGCCCGGACCTCGAGGTCTGCGCGGTGGGTCCAGCGGCACTTCACCGTGGATTTCGCGACGCGCGGCTTTCTGCGTCTCTTTTTCGTGGGCGGCTCTTTGGGGATTTCATACTTTTTCGAGGTGGCAAAAACGCGATAGTATTCCCCGGTCCGCCATTGTCCGGCGTTGCCACTGGGGTAGAAGTTGCGGCCGAATCCGTAGATCCACGCGTCGTCGAATACCAGCAGACGTCCGGCGGGAACCTGATTGCCGGCCCGCCACCAGCCGCCCCATCCCGAAATGTACTTCTCGCCGAAGAGAAAGTACGCGCGGTGCCACCAGGAGTCGTCCAAGAATCCCGCCGGGTTGAACAGATGCCGCCCCGGCTCCTGCTGCTCGACGCCTTGCCGATCGAACTTCATGTGCCGCATGTAAATGAATTCCCCGTCGCTGGAGAGCACGTCGGGAAGCACGCCGGCCATGTCGAATCCCTGGATGGCGGATTTCGGCTGCTCGCCGGTCTTCGGATCGCGGCCCGACAAGCGAGTTTCCCAGAGCAATGCTCCGGTCTTCGCGTCGAGTCGGCAAAGGCGGATTCCGCCGTCGAGGAACGTCGATCGTCCCGCCGCAAAAGAGACGACGCCGTCCTCGACGAGTACGCTGCCGTCGACCGGCCAGGCTGATTCCAATTGTCCGTAGGCGACCAGCCTGCGTTGCTGGGGCACTGCTCGGAACCGCCAAGCGAGCTGCCCGTCGGCGGCGCGCAGGCAATAGACCCATCCGTCAGCAGACCCGAAAAGGACCGCCCCCTGGGTGAAGGTCGGCGGGCTGTCCACGCGGCCGCCGGCGGTAAAGCTCCAGACAGTTTTGCCGTTCTCCGCGTCCAGGGCATGGACCGTGTGAGCATCAATCTCGGCCACGAATGCTTTCCCCCCCGCGATTGTGAGACTGCTCAGTTTGCCGCCGAGATCGGTCTGCCAGATGGACTTCAGCTTCGTGGGAACAGCGGTGCTTGTTGCGCCGCTGCGGGCCGGGTCGTGACGATACGTGGGCCAGCCCCCAGAGTCGAGAGTCGAGGGTCCAGAGTCGAGAGCCTGATCGAAGGCAGGTCCACGTTCCAGCCGTCCTCCTGCTCTGGACTCGGGACTCGGGACCCTCGACCCTCCGGCGAGTGCGTTGAACCCGTTCAGCTTGGTCTTGATGAAGCACGCGCAGGTGTGCGACGGCGCGTAGAGGAGTCCGTTTGCCGGCAAGACGCCGAACTGGCAGGTCCCGCGAATCCAATGGTTTGCCGTTGCCTCGCCCGACTCGACGTCGATGAATTCCACACCGGCCCTGCCGAGCAGCAGGAACCGTTCGGTCGCCCGGTTTCGGTAGCAGCGATGGTGGCTCATGCCGGGTGTGAAGAAGACCTGATCGTTCGGGCGCTCGCGCTTGACCTCGCCGGTGGCCGGATCCCGAGCCACGGTGATGCCGGGGTCCCGGGCGTGCACGAGGTTCCCCGTCCACAGCAGCCCGCCCGCCACGAGCACGTCGACGGGCGAGTTGTAGCCTTCACGACATTTGCAGCTCCAGAGTTTCGCGCCGGTCTTTGCCGAAAAGGCGATCAAGTTGCCGGGAGGCGCATTGCCGCCGCCAAGGTTCACGCTCCACGTGATTTTTCTCGGTCTGGGCCCTTCGGCCGGCTCATCGGGCGCCTGACGATCGGCGGATAAAACGACGTCATGGTAAACGACCAGCGTCGGAGTCGACCATCCCGGCCGCTGGAGGCTGATGGGCCGGGCGGCCCGCCACAACTCTTTCCCGGATTTGCCGTCCAGGCTGATCACGTCGCCGGTTGTCTGGAAGAACAAACGCTCGCCAGCCGCGGCGAGCGTTAGCGGCATAATCTCCGTCGTATCCGCGTCCGACTTCTGCCAGAGGAGACCACCCGTTTCGGCCTGGAAAGCCATGATCTGCTTCTCGACCAACGGCTGCGCCAGGCCCCGGCGAATCGCCGCCTCTGAAGCCGCCTGGTCCTCAGGGTCGCCGACCACGACGTACAGGACTCCCTCGTGCCACACGATCTCCTCGGCGCCGTCGGTTTGCCGGTACGTCCTGACGACGTCACCGGTCAGCGCGTCCAGGGCGACGAGCGGTTTGCCGTAACCCAGCGTGACGTAGACGGTGTCCTTCACCGCGACCAGTCTTCGTGGGAGTTGGGGCGCCCCGGAGCGGAACGGCCGATGCCGCCACTCCCAGGTGGGAATGGACCGCTTCCAGAGGACCACACCGTTAAACGCATCCCGCGCCACAAGGAACCAATTCGACGGCAAGTCCACCGACGCAACAGGGCCCTCGTCTACAATGGTGAACACACGCCCCCCCGCCGAGACGACGGCACTGATGGTCGCCAGATGCTCGTGACTCCTCGCCCATCTCGGTTCGCCCACCCATTGCAGATGACGCGGCGAGCCGACAACGCTGTCCCGGGCGACGGCATTCCCGCTGGCGTCGTGCATGTAATGCGTCCACTCGTCGATGTTCGCCGGTCGCGGCTTGACAATCTTCGTCCATCCGTCGGCCCGTTTGACATAGGCCACGCCGTCGGGAACAAGCACCCGCAGCACTTCTCCCACGGCGGCCGCGCCCGGGTCCTCTGAGACCAACAGATTGACGAGATTGTCGGCGTACGGCAGACGTTTTTCGCTCCACACTTCGACCGATACGTTGCCGTAGAGACCCAGCGAGCGGATGTGCTTGCGCGCGCGCTCGACGTTTTTCGCATCCGTATCCAGTCCATGAACCAGATAGCCGTCACCGGCGTGCAACGCCGCCGTCAGCTTGCCGTCCCCACATCCCAGGTGGACGACCAAGCCACCCGTGACGCCGGCGGCATCGAGGATTTGACGAGCCGTCTCCCTTTCAGCCGGCCGGCCGGAATTTGCCGCGGCCAGCAGTGTGCCAATCGTGACAGCGACAAGCATCAGCCCCTTGATGCCAGAACGACAAAACCCGCTGCTTCCGACTGCGATCGACATGTTTCTGCTCCTCGGTCACGACGAAAAACCTTCGTGAACATCTACGTTACACACAGCCCCGCCAGCGTAACCGTGCCAGAAAGTGATGTCCAGCCTGCGCGCGGAGATCGACAACACGGCCCTGGCTTTGATTTGGGTAGTGGGTCAGTTTCGATTAAAGGGTGGCTGTGGTGGAGCGAATGCGACCCCACAGACCGTCGATTCTGGGGGCTCGCCTACGGCTCGACCTCAGCCACCCATTATGTTAAGCCAAACTGACCCACTGCCTTGATTTGTCGCCGCTTGTGATTCTCATTCCGGTCTGTCATCATAGCCGGTAATCGTGCCGGTGAGCGTTTAGCACCGATCGAGGTTTTCGCACCATCGCCCCGCGGGAGATGTCCCATGGCCCGCCTTAAAATCGCTGCGATCGTGACCGAATACCGCAAGTATTCTCACGCGCAGCACATCGTGGACCGTTTTTTGTACGGCTATGGCTGGAACGGTCGTCATCATCGGCCGCCGATGGATCTGGTGTCGCTGTACACTGACCAGGTTCCCAAGACCGACGCGAGCCGCGCGCGGGCCAAAGAGATTCCCACCCTGCGGATTTATCCTACGGTGGCCGAAGCGCTGACGCGGGGCGGAGAACGGCTTGCCGTAGACGGGGTGGTGCTGGTCGGTGAGCACGGCAAGTATCCGACCAACGAGAAAGGACAACACCTCTATCCGCGCTACGAGCTGTTTCAGCAGATCGTAGACGTTTTCAAGAGTAGCGGACGCAGCGTTCCGGTGTTCAACGACAAGCACCTTTCCTGGAACTGGAAGTGGGCCGAGGAAATGGTGCAAACAGCGCGGGAGCTGGGGTTTGCTTTCTTGGCCGGTTCATCGCTGCCGGTGGCTCGCCGCATCCCGCCGGTGGAGATGCCTCTGGGTGCTGAAGTCGAAGAGGCGATGTGTTTGGCGCTGGGCGGACCCGACTCGTACGACTTTCACGCGCTCGAGGCGCTGCAGTCGCTGGTGGAACGGCGCAAGGGAGGTGAAACCGGTGTGGTGGCGATGCACGCGCTGCGGGGCGACGCGGTGTGGGACGCCATGGACCGCGGCTCATGGGCCGACGGCGGTTGGGACCCAAGGCTGTTCGAAGCGTGTCTGTGCCGCAGTCACCAGCTCAAGCCCGCCCGGCCCGGCTTCAGCCACATTCTTCCGTCGGCCGACGAGGTCCGCCGGCTGAGACGCAACCCGGTGGCATACCGATTCGAGTACGCCGACGGGCTGAGAGCCACGATTCTGATCGGCGACGGGCTGGTGAATGATTTCACAGTCGCCGCGCGGCTCAAGTCACGTCGCGATCCGCTGTCGACGTTGATGTTCCTGCCGTATTACGATCTGCAGAACTTTTTCAGCCCTCTGGTGAACCACATGGAGACGCTTTTTCTGACTCGCAAATCGCCGTACCCAATCGAGCGCACGTTGCTGACCACCGGGTTGACGGCCGCCGGAGTCGAGTCGCTGTTTCAAGGTCAAAAACGGATCGCGACGCCGCACCTGCGGATTTCCTATCAGCCGACAAAGGACTCGACGTACTGGAGAACCTGATAGAAATGATCTCCCGACGCACATTCTTGGAAGTGGCGGGCGCAACGCCGCTGGCCGGCGCTTTGGCGAAGGGCGCCGAAAAACCCGCACGCCGCAAGCGGATGGCCATCATCACCACCGTGTGGCGATATCATTCCCACGCCCAGCACATGGGTGACCGCTTTCTGGTGGGCACTCCGCATGAAGGTCGTTGGCACCGGCCGGCCATCGACGTGGTCTCTCTTTATGTCGACCAGAAGCCCCAGGGCGATCAAAGCGCCGCCCGGGCCAAGGAGTTCGGGTTTCAGGTTTTTCCGACCATCGCCGAGGCGCTCCGCTTGGGCGGCAAGAAGTTGGCCGTCGACGCGGTTCTGGTGATCGGTGAGCACGGCGACTATCCGCGCAACGAGAAGGGGCAGATACTCTACCCCCGTTACGAGTTCTTCAGGCAGGTGGTCGACGTTTTTCGCCGGGACGGCCGAGCCGTTCCCGTCTTTAACGACAAGCATCTGTCCTACAGCTTCGTCAAAGCGCGGAAGATGGTCGCCGCGTCCGAGGAACTCGGCTTTCCGCTGTTGGCCGGGTCTTCGCTGCCGGTCACCTGGCGGCTTCCGTCGGTTGAAATGCCGCTCGGCTGCACCATCGCGGACGCGTTGATGGTAGGCGTCGGCTCGTCGGACGCCATGGACTTTCACGCGCTGGAGGCCATGCAGTGTATGCTCGAGCGGCGGCGCGGAGGTGAAAGCGGCCTCAAGGCGGTACAGCTTGTGGACGGCGACGCCGTCTGGAAGGCAGGCGAGCAAAAACGCTGGTCCATGAACTTGCTCGAAGCCGCCCTGTCGCGAAGCAATCAGCTCCAGGGCGTCACTCGTAGCGAAGCCAAACCGCAGGACCTGGTCCGCAACGGCCAGCTGCGGCAATTGGTCAAAAAGCCGGCGGCGTATTTCATCGAATACACAGACGGACTGCGGGCCACGTTGCTGATGCTCAATGGCGCGGTGGGCGATTTCACATTTGCCGCCCGACTGGCCGACCGCAAGGAGATCCTCTCGACGCTGTTTTATTTGCCGCCGGCGCCCAACGTCACGTACTCCGCCGAGTTGATGAACCGCGTCGAGCGGATGATGATGACGGGCCGCGCGCCGTATCCCGTCCAGCGGACGCTGCTGGTGAGCGGAATGCTGGAGAGCTGCCTGGAATCTCGCGCCGGCGGAAACCGCCGTCTGGCGACCCCTCACCTCGACGTGCACTACCGACCGCCCCAAGAATCGCAGTTTGCACGCACGTGAAACCGTTAATCATGCAAAAGGAGCGAACGATGAGACTCGTCACTTTGGTATTCATGATTGCCGCGACACAACTGGCCGTTGCGGCGGCTGACGACGCGAAGTCGGGAAAAAAGGACGCTGAGGCGAGGAAAAAGCTGGTGGGAATCTGGAAAGGACGTGTGATTAAGGGCGCCACCGGTCACAACCTCACCTTCACCACCGATCTCATTAAGGGCAAAAGGGGTGAGAAACAGGATCTGGGCGAAGGATCGTTCAAGCTGGACCTGACGAGCAAGCCCGCGAGATTGGATGCGTCCCCGACCAAAGGTCCGGAAAAGGGTGAAACGTACTTGGGGATCTATTTGCTGAAAGGGGACACCCTCAAGTGGTGCGTCAGCACTCCGGGAAACGAGCGGCCCACCGAGTTCGCCACCAGGGGCACGCAGTTCTTCCTCGTCTTGAAGCGAGAGAAGAAGCCCGAAAAGAAGTGAGAGAAGCGATCGACGGCCGAAGTCGGCTCGTTGGGTTCGCGACGGTGGAAACGACCAAGCAGTTCGGCCGCTATCCGGGATTATTCATCAACCGCCAAGACGCCAAGAGGACAAAGATCGTCAAGTTCACTGACAAGGGATGTTGGGGTAACTGTCGTTCGCTTGCTGTTCGGAACACACTGTTGACCGCTGAAGAGTGCAACGTCAAATCTCACAAACGCAGCCGCGTCCTTGGCGACTTGGCGGTGAATGATCCGGGCTTAATACTCGTAGATCTGCTCGATGCCGGTGGCGTATTTGGAGAAGCGATCCACGCGGAACGGCAGGTGGGCCGCTATCTTACTGCTGCCGGCGTCGCGGTCGATGGGGTACTTCAGCTCGACGATCACGCTGGTGTGGTCGGTTTGCTTGTGCACGAACAGGTTTCCACTGTGCACGATGCGGTAGTAGGAGAGGTCCCAGTCGACGGTGATGCGATACGCCCGACATGCCGAGAGATAATACTTGCGGCAGTAGCGATTCAGCAGCGTCATCCGCAGACACAGGAGATCGGTTCGCAACATCTCGGGAATGTCGGCGTTGCGGAAGGCCGCGGCCACGTGGTCGTAGCGAAGATCGTGATCGACCGTCAGCGGCCCCAGCGGATAGACTTCCTTTCTCATCACGGCGCCGAGTTTGATTTTCAGCTCTAGACGAGGTTGCTGGACCGTTCGAAACAGATCGCCGTACCAGCGAATGCGGGCTTTGACGCGGTCGCGCACGCCGTCCTTGTTGTCGTGGTAGTGACTAAAACCAAGCGAATCGAAGTAGATGTTGTTGATGAACCGCGGAGGGTAGACTTCCCGGAAGATGGCGGGATGGAACCTGATGGCCGTCTCCACCTCAGGTCTCGATAGGGTTGCGGCCACGAACTTGCGCTCATAGCGATACGTGTCGGCGTTGGCGGCGACCATCGTTCTATCTCGCGTTGACGAGTGACCGGCTGCTTTTCCCGTAAAGTCTTCCGTAGAGCATGCTGCTCACATTCTTCTCTCTGGCGGCGATTTGCCGGCCGTCGATCGACAGGGTGGAGTCCTCTTCGACCAGATGTGGCCGCGTGACGTTGTGCATCGACAGCGACGTGACCTCGACGTGTCCCGGCCCGAACTCGGACTTTTTCTGGAACACGGCAACGGCCACCACGCTGTTGTCGATCTCGACTTCTTCGGCTTGCAGGTGAGAGTTGTCCTTGCTGCACAAACCGATCTCCGCGCTGCGAATTTTCAGTCGTGCGGCTCGCATGTGGCTGGCTTCGCCGGCGCTGAGCGCTTTGTCGCCGACCTGCTCGATACGCAAGTCTGTTAAGTCGATGTCGCTGCCCGAGACGTCGACGGCATCGTTGCCGATCTTCAAGAAGGCCGTTTCCGCAACGCGCCCGGAACCGAAATCCACGTCTAACGCGTCAGCTGCCACCTGAGAAAACGACGACGACGAGATGTCGAACTCGCAGCGGATGAGGTTCAGATAGTCGTCTCCGCGGCGGTTGCCGGAAAACAGACACCGCTCCAACGAGGCGTCGGATTCGTAGAACGTGACCGCACCGGTGAATCCGTCTCCCGGCGTCGAGAGCCCGCGGAAGATGACGTTTCGCAGCAGCGAGCGATCACCGGCGCCCAGCACCACCAGTCCGCACCCGGTCCCGTCGCGAGATTCGACGACGATCGGCTCGCTCTCCGAGCCGACCCAATGCAGCGGCGAATAGGAGACGATGCTCGCCCCGGCAGACAGATTCAGCACGCACCCGCCGCCGCAAGTGACCTGATAGCCGCCGGGAATCACCAGGTTTGACGTAATTTCCCACGTTCCCGGTTTGACGAGTATCTCGCGGCTCTGCTCGTTGACCACGAGGCATTCGGCGTCCCGAAAGTTCGGCGGGTTCAGCCGTGGATCGTCGTCGACGAGCGACTCGCGGAGATGCTGCCAGCGGTACACGCCGGTCGTTTGACGTCCCGAGGCGCCCCACACACGATACGTGAGCTTCCATTCACGGATTTGCTGTTCGGTGCAGGTGGAGTTCTCGGGTAAGACAAAGTCCACCGTCTGATAGTCGACGACGTTTGTCCGCTTACCGGGGAGAATGGTCGGCTTCTGCGGAGTGAGCTCCGACTGGTCGCCGTACACAAGCGAGCCGATCTCGACGGGAAAGGAATGCAGGTTGCCGATGCGCAAACGTACTCGACCGGCTGCCGGGTCGGCCTCTTCGAGGTACGCGTGCACTGCTTTGACCGGACGCAAGGCCAGCCGAATCGCTCGCTGATGGTTGCCGAGACGATCCCGGTTCAATTCAAACTGCGGGAAGTCCCGGTACAAGACGTTCAGCTTGTCCTGTAATTCCTCGTCCACCTCGGACCAGAACGTTTCGACGTATTCGGGCTGGGAAAGACGGTTGAGCGTCTTGATGTACGTCAGATAGAACGTCTCGTCGTCGAAGAGCAGACGGATCATGTCTTGTTGGGTCTCCGAGGCCGAAATGTCCAACCACCAAGTCCTTTCCACGTCGCTTGAGTGCACCTCCTGGTCGATCGGCTGCAGCCGGGCGGTCACCGGATTCAAGTAGAACTTGATGTCCATCCAATCCATTTCTTTCGATCCGAACAATTCCCACAAAGCCATCTCGGTCGCGACTTGATCGTTATCGAACATCTGCGGCGCAAGACGCTTGCCTCGGCTGAACGCTTCCAACTG
>CAZGYE010000018.1:0-36752 GCA_964530165.1 uncultured Planctomycetaceae bacterium | reverse complement strand
GGACGGCGGAAGTGGTCACCTCAGTGGTGTGCGGATCAGGTTCTTCCACGCCGTCGGTCGTTCCGGGCAGGCAGCGCCGGAACAATTGCTGGATCTCATCGGGCAGAAACCGCGTCAATTGGGCGTAGCTGTGCGCGTCGCCGCGGTATCGGCCGTAGAAGTAGCAGCGCTGGGGATGGCACACGTAGAGCCAGTCGCGGGCGCGGGTCAGTGCCACGTAGAACAGACGGCGTTCTTCTTCGATCTCCTCCGGCGATTCGGTCGACATGTCGGACGGTATATTGCCGTCGGCCGCGTGGATGACGTACACCGCGTCCCATTCCAGTCCCTTGGCCGAGTGGATGGTGCTGAGGATCAGAAACTCTTCGTCGCGGTGCGGATCGGCGGCCAGTTCCTGGGTGGAGCTGGGCGGATCAAGCGTGATTTCGGCCAGAAAGGTCGCCCGGTCGGGGAACTTCACGCCAATCTGTTCCAATTGCGCGAGGTCGCGGAGCCGCGATTGTGCGTGGTCGTACTTCTGCTCGAGCAGGGGAGCGTAGAACTTTCGCACCTGGTGCACCTCGGCCGAGACCCCGACCGTTTTGGATCGCCGGCCACCCAGATGCTGCATCAGTTTGACGAACGCCGGCCAATGTTCCTTGGCGGCTGAGGGCGGTTTGTATTCTTTCCACGCTTTGAAATCGCCGCCGGCCGTCTGCAGCGTCTCCATCAGTTGTCGGGCCTTTTTTTGGCCGATGCCGGGCAGCAGCATCAGCAGACGCGTGCCCGAGACAATGTCTCTGGGGTTTTCCGCCAATCGCAGAAACGCGAGCAGGTCTTTCACGTGGGCCGTCTCGATGAACTTCAACCCGCCGTATTTGTGGAACGGAATGTTTCGCCGCGACAGTTCCACCTCCAGCGCCAGGCTGTGGTGCGAGGCTCGGAACAGCACGGCCTGCCGCTGCAGCGGAATCCCATTCTCGCGGTGTTCGAGGACCTGGTCGACGAGGAAGTCGGTCTGTTCCTCTTCATCGAGGCAGTCGACCAGCGCCGGCAGCCCCCCCTGGCCGCGGGACGACCACAGGTCTTTGGTATGTCGCTCGGCGGCCAAGGCGATGACGTGGTTTGTTGCGTCCAGAATCGGCTGCGTGCTGCGATAGTTCTTTTCCAGCGTCACGATCGTCGTTCCGGGAAACTGCTTTGGAAAATCGAGGATGTTGCGGACCGTCGCCGCCCGGAACGAGTAGATCGATTGTGCGTCGTCGCCGACGACCGTCAGGCCGCGGCCGTCGGGACACAAATGCTGCAGAATGTCGGCCTGCAAGAGGTTGGTGTCCTGGTACTCGTCGACCAGAATGCAATCGAACTTGTCGCGGACGGCTGTTCCGGCTTCGGGTTGCGAGACCAGCGCCTGCCAGAAAAGCAACAGATCGTCGTAGTCCAGCACGGCCTGCGATTCTTTGCGATCGACGTACGACTTGAAGAGCCCTTTCAGCGCCTCAGCGTGGTCGACGCACCAGGGAAAGGCCGTCTTCAACACGCTTTCCAACTGCCGCTGCGAGTTGACGCAGCGGCTGTAGATGTCCAGACAGGTCCCTTTCAGCGGGAAACGGGTCTGGGTGTTGGCGACGCCCAATTCGGCCCGCACCACGTTCAGCAGGTCTGCGGAGTCGCTGCGGTCGAGGATGGCGAACTCGGGATTCAAGCCGATCCGCTTCCCGTGCCGGCGGAGCAGTCGTGCGGCAATCGCGTGAAACGTCCCGCCCCACACCTTGCGGCTGCTGAGCTGACTTCGGCGTCCGACGGTTGTGGCGCTCTCGTTTTCCAGCCGCCGCAGAATCGCGTCCACCCGCCGCAGCATCTCAGCCGACGCCCGGCGGGTGAACGTCAGCAACAGAATCCGCGCGGGATCAACGCCGCGAGCGATCAGGGCCGCGACCCGGTGTGCCAGCGTCGTCGTCTTGCCGGTGCCGGCTCCGGCGACAATCAACAATGGACCGTCACCGTGGCAGGCCGCCTGCCGTTGTTGTTCGTTCAAGTCCGCGAGAATTGCATCGATCGCCGGCGTGTTCTTGCTCATCCGTGATTTCCCGCCTCGTGCTGTTCCGTCGCAGCCAAGTTCTCGTGATCGCCGAACCATGATGACCGAACCGAGCCGAGAAGTGAAGCCCGCTTCAGCATCGGCCCGACGAGTGGCCGACGGGTGGCCGGGGTTGGAGCGACGTCAGGAGCGAAACCCCGGAGTGTGGCAGTCCGACGCTCTCGCCGGTTTCCGGGGCTTCCCTCCAGTCCAGCCCCGGCCACCCCGCCGGAGTGTGACTGAAAATTCGCCGAGGCCGCAAAAAGTAGTTGACAAGCACCACATCGGGGCGGGACCATACGGACAGGTGTCTCGCGAAGGTGTCTGAGGATTCAAGAAAGTTGCTGTCTGGTTTGCCAAGGATCGTTCTATGGAATATGTTTACATGTACTGCGCCGCGATCGCTGGAACTCTGTTGGTCGGGCAGTTGCTTTTGAGCGTAATCGGGTTGGGGCACCACGCCGATCTGCATGACTTTCTCACCGCCGACGCCGACGTCGATGCCGCAGCAGACGGCTTCGAGCACGGCGGGGAGTGGTTTGCCGGCATGCTCAGCTTTCGGGCCATTGTGGCCGCGCTGACTGTGTTTGGTCTGGTCGGTCTAGGAGGTTCAGCGGGGCAACGGTTCGATCCGCTGCAGACGTTGGTGATGGCGCTGGTTGCCGGCGGCGGCGTGCTGTACGGGATCGGCTGGCTGCTGCGAAGTCTGTACCAGCTCAAGTCCGAAGGAACCGTCCGGATCGAGCGGGCCGTCGGACAGACTGGTTCGGTTTACTTATCAATCCCCGGAAAGAAAGCGGGGACGGGGAAAGTCACCGTAAGAGTCCAAGGACGCACGATGCAGTATGGCGCGATGACTCCCGAGGAGGACCTCCCTTCGGGCACGCCGGTCGTCGTTCTCAGCGTGCTCACACCGGGAATCGTCGAAGTCACCAAAGCCAGCGAAACACCCACGTCCACTGAAGGGGATGCCCATGTTCAATCTTGAATTGCTCGCCGCCGCAGGTCCTTTGTCCGAAGGTGACGGGAATATGTACTATGTTCTGGCCGGTTTAGCCGTGCTGCTGGCCTTTGTGGGCTTTGTGATCTTCGCCGTTCAGCGCTACAAGCGGTGTCCCAGCAACCGCGTGCTGGTGATCTACGGTAAGGTGCAAAAAGGTCGATCGGCCACGTGTCTCCATGGCGGGGGGAGATTCGTCTGGCCGATCATTCAGGATTACGCCTTTCTCAGCCTCGAGCCGATGCAGATCGAAATTCCGCTGCGGGATGCGCTGTCCATCGAAAACATCCGCGTCAACGTACCCAGCGTCTTCACGGTCGCCATCAGCATCCAGCCGGGAGTCATGCTAAATGCCGCCAATCGTTTGCTGGGTCTGAACACACAGCAGATCAAGAAACAGGCCGAAGACATCATCTTCGGTCAGTTGCGGCAGGTGATCGCCTCGATGCGAATCGAAGACATCAACCGGGACCGCGAAAAGTTTCTGCACGCCATCCAAAACTCAGTGGAACCGGAGCTGGAAAAGATCGGGCTGGTGTTGATCAACGTCAACATCACCGACATCACGGACGAATCGGGCTACATCGAGGCGATCGGCCGCAAGGCGGCTTCCGAAGCCATTCAGAAGGCCCGCGGCGATGTGGCCGAGCAGGAAAAAATCGGTGAAACCCGCGTCGCCGAGGCCGAGCGAGACAAAATGGTTCAGGTGGCCGACGCGGAGAAGACTCAGAAAATCGGCATCCGCGCGGCGGAACGTGAGAAAGCGGTCCGCGTGGCGGAACTCGACAAAGAGCAGCAAGTCGGCGAGCAGCGGGCGGCCTTTCAGCGTGAAGCGCAAGTCGCCGATGCCGACCGCGAAAAACGAGTTGCCGTCGCCGACGCCAACGCCATTGCCTATTCCGGCGAGGCCGAGGCGCAAGCGAAAGTCGCCGACGCACAAGCCCGCCTGCAGGTGAAAAAAGCCGAAGCCTACGAGCTCGGTGAAACCCGCAAACGGCAAGCCGAAGCCGCGGTGCTGGAAGCCCAGAACCTGGCGATGGCCCAGGCGGCCCTCGCCGAAGCCGAGAAAGTCGAAGCCGAGCGCCGGGCCGAATTGGAGGCCCCCGCCAAGGCCGAAAAGGCGAAGATCATCGTCGACGCGGAGGCCGAAGCCGCGAAACGACGCCTCGAAGCGGAAGGTCAGGCCGCGGCCATCTTCGCCAAGCTCCAAGCCGAGGCCAAAGGCCAGTTCGAAATCCTCGCCCGCAAGGGGGAAGGCCTTCGCGAAATCATCGACGCCTGCGGCGGTGCGCAAGAGGCCTTCCAATTGATGATGTTGGAGCATCTCGACACGCTGGCGACCACGGCAGCCCAGGCCATCTCGAACATCAAGTTCGACAAGGTCATCGTTTGGGAAAACGGCAGCCAGAACGGCCAAACCGCCACCGCAAACTTCTTGCAGGGGATGTCCCGCACCTTGCCGCCCATGTTGCAGGTGATGAAAGACATCGGCGGAATTGAGGTTCCGGAATACCTCGCCAAGCTGGCACCCGAAACGGCCAACGGGGTCCAGGCGTCCGGGGCTGACGGCCGGTCGAGCGAACCGGCCGGTGATCCGGCGGGACCGGTCCCGTCGTCCGAGACGGCCGACGTCGGGCGTCAGGGGCAGCCTGAAGTGGCCGAGACGTCCCAGCAATCGCGGCCGCCGACAGAGAAAGCTTGACCTTGACTGCGCGTTGTAAAACTCAGCAGAGGTGGCTGGGGTCGAACAAAGTGAGCCCCCAGACGCTGGAATTCTGGGGGTTCGCTGGCGCTCAACCCCAGCCACACCGGACGAACAGTAAGTCGGTCAGGCTCCTGCCTGACATTTGAGGCGTGCGACATCATACCTCCTCAGCATCAGGCAGGAGCCTACCTACGGTCACTGCCGAAAGAGAAAGCTTGACCTTGTTCGTTGACAGGCGAGGGGAATGACATGCAACGCCTGCGGGAGATTGTGGGTCTCGAGCGATCCCTCGAGCAGGTCAGCCGTGTGCTCTGCCTGGTCGCCGAAAGGCTGCGGCCGCCGGTGGTCGGAGCGATGCACATCACCTGTGGCGACGAATCGGAGTTCGAATGTGTCAACGCATTTCAGCGTGGATTCGCCCAGTATCTGCTGCCCCAGATGAAGTTCGCGAACCAGTCGGCGTTCCGCCTGGCAAATCTGGGCGGACGCTACGAATGGACGGCCATCCGCATTGTCGAAGAGCACTTCGCATCACGCGAGTCCGAGGCCGCCTATAAACTGCTTGTCGTCAAAATCAACTCGCACGTTGCGGTGGCAGAGACGGCCGAGGGCGACCGCTACGGGCACCTGAATCGCTACCATTCGCAGTCGCCGTGCTGCGGAGCGTTGCACCAACTGCTCGAGGGCGGCCAGGAGCCTTTCATCGAGCAACTCCGTGAAGCGTTGACGTCCGAGGGGCTGGATCGCATCGCCGCACTCCTGAACCCGCAGCAGGTGGAGCCGATTTACCGGAGCCTGTTTGCGGCGGCGGTCTCGGCACGATTGCAGGCGCGGCAGGCGGTCATCGACATTCAGGATTATCAGCCGAAGTCCCCAACCACCTACGTCGTTGTTCCCTGCGTGACGCTGAACCGGAAAGATCGGGACCGGGAAATCGTCTGCGGCTTCTACACCCTCGATCATCGCTTCGAAAAGAGGTCGGAAGAATACTTCGGTCTGGGTGACAATCCTGCCGCGTATCGGATTGGGCGCGAAAACGATCGCATTCAGCTCCGAGACGACCATGTGGGGGAACCGCGGCAGGCCCGTGATCACCGCAAGTTGGTGTTGCTCGAATGGCGGCGGCGACGCCGGGATCCGCCGCCAACCGATGAGCAGTTCGCAATGGTTCGCAAAGCGGTCAATGAAAACAAGCACCGTCACCAGCGATATGTCAAGCCTCTGCTGAAGACGCTGTTGCTGACGTTGGCGCAAACCACGCCGGTCCCGGCAGCGGTGGTGCTGTTTGCCGAGGGAGCGGCCGGCATTCATCACGCCTACCGCGCGCATCGCCTGGCAGGGGAACTGGCAGACTCCACCGAAGCCCGGAAAATCCTTGAGGAAATTCACGACAAGGTTGACAGCCTCGACACCGACCATGCCCGCGCACTGATTGAACTGCTGATGAACGAATACCGATAACGTGAGATTGTTCGGAAAACTCGGACCAGGCGCAGCGGCCGGCACGGCTGGACTTGCCGGAATTGTGGGCCAGCTGCATCAACTCCCAAGACCGACGTGGCAACAGCCGATAACACTTCCATGTCCACCACTTTGACCACAGACGGACCGCTCTCGCCCCAGCATCGTCGGGACCTGGCCGAGGCGGATCGACGTGCCCGCAGCGTGCGCAGGGCGGCCAAGGTGGCGGCGTTCAACGGCTGGAGCATCGGCTCCTTTGCGGCGCTTTCCCTGCCTTTTGCGCTGTTCAGCATCACAGGGGTGATTATGACAGGGGGCTTGGCGGCGGTGGCGTACAACGAGTTCCGCGGGCGAAAACTGCTCAGCCGCTTCGATCAGAGGGGACCTCGCGTCTTGGGCTGGAACCAGCTCGGCTTGATGGGCCTGCTGATCGGCTACAGCCTGTGGAACATCTACCTCGCCACGACAGGCCCCAGCCCCTATAACGAGCAACTGGGAGCCAACCCCGAACTGGCGTCGATGCTCGGCTCCGTCGGCGACCTCTACACAAGCATCACGTTGGCCGTCTATGGCGGCGTGATTGTTTTCAGTGTGATTTTCCAGGGCCTCAATGCCCTGTACTACTTCACCCGCGAAAAACATCTGCAGAGCTATCTCAGCCAGACGCCGGCCTGGATCGTCGATCTGCAACGGTCTACCTCGGCTGCCTGAATGATCGTGGAGGTCTCGATAATCTCGACTTTCACGAGCGCAGGGTGGCACGACCGGTTCCTCGGATCTTAGAGCGGCTCAAGTTCGTTCGCCGGCGACCGCTGGCTGGTCGTTGCCAAATGTGATGGTGACCCCCATCTGAAGGAAGTTGACGTCAATCGTCTGCTTCTCTCGATCGGCTTTCAATTCAAACGGGGCCATTGTTTGGGGTCGCTGATGTTCGAAGATGATCTGACCGTTTCGTTTGTCGAGGATCGCGACGGCATACTGATTGGACGGCCTCAAGAGACGCTTTGCCTGCTGCAAGCGTTGGTAATGACGAACCGTGAAAACGAGAATCGGCAGATTGTCCGGCTGATTCAGGTCGAACGCCTGCTGTTGAATCAGCGTCGTCCATACTTTGCGGCCCGTTCGGCGATCGAATCCGTAAGCGTGACCGTTGACCAGCGGGTTGTTGTAGTCGATGGGGACGGCGCGGCGAATGTTCTGGTTCGACTCAGGGTGGTAGCTGAGCAGCACGTAGCGATCGCGCGAGCGGCGAACGGTGATCTGACTCACGTCGGCATCGGGTTGCACCGGGCAATCGACGCGCGGCTGGCCGTCCTCGAGTGCCAGGATGGTGAAGCGGCCCGCCGGTTCAAACACGGCCACCTCGTCGCCTTCGACCAAGACGATTTTGGCGGCCTCGGTGAATTCCCTTTTCCAAATCGTTTCTCCGGTCAGAACGTCGGCGACAGCCAGCAGGCCCTTGCCGGCTCTGTCTTCGTTATCCCACATAAGCACGCGCCGGCCCGACATCGACAGATGTGTGCCGTCGGCGGGCATCGGACGCGTGGCGACGAACTCTCCGTCGCTGGCCCGCAGCACGGTTGCCTCGCGGGCGCCCGGCGCCAGGATGAGGACGTGCTGCTTGTCGCCAAAGAGATCGCTGCCGCGGGCTACGTTTCGACGTTCCCAGAGTATTTCGCCGTTGAACGGATTGGCCGCATACAGCCGCGTTCCGACTTGATAGCAGATCATGTCGTCCGAGATGGGGCCGATCTTGCCCATCGGCCGGCCGAACGGATCGACACTCATCACCGCTCGGCCGCCAAACGGGAGGAAAAACGGGATGCGCGCCGTCGACAGGCCGGAGGAGGGGAGCGTCGCGTACAAGTCACGATTCCAGAGGATTCTCGGAGTTCCGCCGGCAGCCAGCGTGTCGACGACCAGGAAGTGGTTCGCCAACACGACCACCAGCAGATGACCATGGACTCGGGCGTAGTAGGCTGTGCGGTAATAGTTGGTCGGAATATTCCGGATTTTCATGGCCGATTCTTTGATGGACACTCTCCACCGCTCATTTCCATCACCGTCGCGAGCGATCAGGTTCTGTCTGGTTTGATCGATCACGAGCGCCCAATTCTCGAAAGCATCGCCCCGCGGTCCGTCGAACGTGACCGGATAATATCGCCCAATGGCCTTGTTGCGTTTCGTGCTGCTGGCGTCGGCGTCCTTGGCGAACTGCGGCTCGCCGGCGAGAGCACTCGCGATGCGCTCGTTCTTCTTCCACTCTTCGGCGAGCAGTGCGCCCTTCTTCTTGTCGAGACAAACGACGTCCTTGTATTTGTCCGTGAGCTCTTCGACGAGGTTCGCCGCCAAATCCGGCCGATTCGACTCGAGCAACAGAGGCGCCAGCCGGGCCGTCGCAAATCCGGCAAGGGCCGGGTCTTTCGAGCGTCGCAAATGCCGCAGTTGAAATGCAAGCTGCAACGCCTGATTCTTTTCGTCCAGGCGGTCGACGAGTGCACGACGGGCCTCCTCGGCGATCGGAAGACGTGTGAAGCAATTCAGGAACTTCTCGAGTGGTTCCGGCTTGTCCTGTTTGCGGGCGGTTTCGAGTTGCGCGCGGAGTTCCCGATCCATCGCGGCGCGGGACTTGGCCGGCGCGTTCCGGTACAGCTCGGCAATCCGGGGCCGCACCCAACGATCGCTGCGGCTGGAGAGCGAGGCGCTGATTCGCTCCAGTTGAGGTTTGCCGGTCTCCGGTCCGGCAAGTTTCAGGTACTCGGCGAATGCGGCCTGGTGCTCGCCCACCTGATGCAGACCGGCGGCATGAAGCCGCAAGAATCTCGCACGCTGACGTGCATTGTCCAGTAGCTTTTCGATCTCGCCGATCGTTTTTCGATTCTTCGCAAAATCGGCCCGGAGACCATCCAGCAGACGTTCCGCCAAAAGCGTCCTGGGCCGCGGAGTCGGCTTCAATTGAACCGAGCGGCGCAGATCGGCCATGCCCGCGGCTTCCTCGCCCCGGTGCAGCCGCATTTCACCACGCAGGGCCAATGCATCGGCATCGTCGGGCTTCTTTTTCAAGCCGGCGGCGATACGATCGTTCAACGCGTCGAGCGAGCTGAATCCGAACACCGAGTCGATTGACTGCGAGACAATCATTCCCCCCGCAGCGGCCAGGTTGCCGGGGACTCGGCCCGGGCGCAATTTTGACCTGGCAAGAATGCGGCCTGTGTCCAGGTCGAGAGTGGCAATCTCGCCGGTGGAGAGCGGCAGGTGATAGAAGCCGTCGGTGGCGACGCCGCGGCCGCTGGGCATGGGAATGGGAGTCGGCCCTTTCCAGGCCGGTTTCCCGTCAGCCAGACGCAACGCCGACACCTCGCCCCGCCCGACCACGACGACTTTGCCGTTGTGGACTGCGGCGACGTACAACCCCCCATCGCGCGGTCTCTTCCACTGCAAGGCGCCGTCGGCCAGGTTGAGGCAGTGCAGGTCGTTCGAATCTCGCGGTGTCAGCAGCGCGCGGCCTTCGGCAAGCGTCGGGACCGCATCGAGCCAGCGGGATTCATTGTCGGTGCTGGTGAAGGGATAATGGCCGGCCATTTGGGCGAAAAGCATCGCTCGGCGATTCTGCGCAGTGAGCGGCATGTTGGTGGGATACCGGTATCCCCACAACAATTCGCGCCGGCCCAAATCCACCGCAACAACCGCGCCAGCCGCAGTCGGGCAGACCATCACGCCGTCGGCGTAGGACGGACTGACGCCGGCGAGACGTCGCAGGGGGTACTGCAACAGCGAGGCCTGGGGAAGAATCAGCGATTGCGACCAGCTGAGCTTTGCGGTGGCCGGTCTTGCATCCGGTTTCGGCTCGAGGACCAACAGTCGAATCTCGCCGCTGACTTCCGCCAGGCAGTACAATTGATTTCGCAACGGAAGCGGCGGACCGAGGAAAAACGTGCCGGCAAAATCCAGGGCGCCCTCTCCGGTTTCCCCCCCGATCGCCCATGCCGCTCTGCCTTCTCCGGCAAGCTCGAAGGCCACCAGCTTGTTGTAGCCCTTGGGAGCCATCGGGTGTTGTGGTCCGCGCGGATTGTACCGATAGGAGCCGAGGAACCCGAGCTCCTCAATGGCGAAGACGTGTTTGCCGTCGCTGCTGAGCGTGCCGGCGGTCATGTCGCGCCATGCGCGCTGCGTCAGAAACGTTGAGAGTGACGATTGCTGGCTGCGGACGCTGGCAGTCGTCGCCGGGACGCCTTGGTCCAGCAACTTCTGAAAGGAAGGATCTTTGATGACCGTTTCCCAGAGCAGTTCACCGGTCTGGGGATCGACCGCTTTGATGTTCCCAAAGGACCGCACGATGACGGCCCCGTCGATCACCAGCGGGTGCACGGCGGGCAGCGTGAGAAAACCACCGTCGCGGTAGTTCTTCTCCAACTCCTTCAACTTGGCCTCGACAATCTCCAGTTGCTTGGGATCTTTCGATTCAGCCATCTGTATGGTGGAAAACTGCCATGGGGAGTCCAAAATGGGAGAGGCGTCCGAACCGACGGCATTCCGCGCCGCATTGCCGCGGAACATGGCCCACTTTTCTTCAGCGATCGACCCGAACTCCTGCTGCCGACCCAGCACCATCACCAGCCAGTCAAGCGCCTCCTGGTTGCGGTTGAAGAACTCGATGCGTCTGCCGCCGAGCGTAATGTGACTCTGGGAGTTGACTCTCTTCAGCTCGACGAGGGTTTGGACGCTTTGTTCGGGCATGCCGATGCGTCCCCAACAAACGGCCGTTTTCAGCGAGAGCATCGGTTCCCATCTCCGGGCCGCCGCCGGAAACTTCCGCAGCCGATCGAAGTTGAGCACCGCCGCCAACGGATGGGAATGATCCAAGTGATAGCTTCCCAACATGTACGTGGCTTCGTAGCCCGCCGCCGTGTGAAAGAAGCGGCGCGCCACCTCTTCCAGCCGGGCCACGTCACGCGACTCGCTTGCTTCGCGGAGCATCTGCCGAGCCTTGGAACCGTACTGCAGCTCGTACAACCGCCGTCCTCCCGAATCGAGAGCGGCGATGATGCGTTGCACTTCCGCCTTCAGCCCGTGATAGCGAGTCTTGTCTTGCGCGTCGGGCGTGAAGAAAACGTCCTCGGCATTGTCGAGAATGCTCTGCAGCAGGCTCAATCCATTGATGCGGTCGCGGTCGTTCTTCCGGAGCAGCTCCCGCGCCCTGGCCAGCCGCCGCGTCATTCTTCGATCGGTGACGAACAAGTCGTGTCCGCTCAGCTCCGATTCTGCCGCTTGGCGGACGGGGCCGACACCAGCGGCGAAGATGCGAATCTGAGCGTGCACCACCGGACTTTCGGGCGTCAGGTGGGCCAATTCGACGATTACAACAATCACGGCAATCAAGACCCGGCGGCTCATCTGGTCTCTCCACGGGGCATTCCAGCAACCCTGACTGAACTCCAACCAACCATCCCACCAGCAAGGATAGCCGATTTGCCGCGGCATGACACTACCAGTCTCTCGCAGAGAAGCCTTTGCGAGTTGATTGTCAATTTGCAGACTCGTTTCCGGGAGTGACGGGGCGAGAGAGAAAGGGTGGCGGGGCCAGAGCGCACGCGACGGCCCCGGCGATAGTAGCACAACAGGGCCATCGCTGTTGCTCTGGCCCCGCCGCCCGGCCGCTTGTTCGAAGTGACGATCTGCGGTGAGCGCATCAGTCAAACCTTCCTGTTCCATGACAACCAACGAGATGCAATCGGTGAGGGACCAAGTCTTGTCGGGACGACCGTGGATTTCTTATGGACAAGAGGGGCACTTGATATAATCCTACTGCACCGTCTCGATCGATGACATTCACAAGACCAAGAGGCAAAAACGATGCCCGAGATGAACGACCAGACCAACTGGACTCGCACCAGACCAACTGTTGCCGGCATGTGCGGGGCGGTGGCATCGGCTCATCCGTTGGCCACCGGGGCCGGCTTGGATGTTTTGCGGGCCGGCGGCAACGCGGTCGACGCCGTCGTGGCGACCGCCGCGGCGCTCAACGTCGTCGAGCCGTACATGAGCGGACTCGGCGGTGTCGGTTTCCTGCTGCTGCATCTCTCCGGCGGTGAGACGAAAGTGCTGAACTTCAGCGGCAACACGCCGGCCGCCGCCACGCCGGATCAGTTCACCCCGGAGCAACAAGATCACGGACCGCGCGCCTGCCTGATTCCCGGTTCGGTTGCAGGGTGGATGGAGGCGCTGCGGGCGCACGGCACGATGCCGGCCGCGAAAGTCTTCGCCGCGGCGATCCGGCTGGCAGAGGAAGGTTTCCCGCTGCATCCGCTGAATGCCCGGCTCTTGGAGCTGGCCTTGCCGCGGCTGAACGATGCCGGACGGGAGGTTTTCAGCGGCGTCCCATGCCGGCTCGGTGCTGTGCTGCGGCAGCCGGACCTGGCCGCCTCGTTTCGCGGCATCGGCGAGCATGGTGCCGACCATTTCTACCACGGCGAACTCGGCGGGCGGATCGCCGATTACATCGGGTCCCAGGACGGTCTGCTCACGCGAGAAGATCTGGCCGGGTACACACCCGATTGGGAATCCCCCATCAGCGTGAGCTATCGCGGCCTGGAAGTCAAAACCTGCCCGCCGAACTGCGAGGGTTTCCAGATCCTGCAAACGTTGAAGCTGCTGGAAACGACCGACCTGAAGTCGCTCGGTCACAACTCGGCGGACTATATCCACGTGCTCAGCGAGGCGATCAAGCTGGCCGTGGCCGATCGGATTCGCTGGTGCGGCGATCCCAAATTTCATCCGGTCCCGCTCGACCGCCTGTTGAGCGAGGACTACACGGCAGGACGTCGAAAGCTCATCAACCCCAAACAGGCGTCTCGCAGTGAAGGGGAACGATGGCGCGGCCCGCGCGAGGCGGGCGTTGTTTCGCCCGGCAAAACGGACGGGCTGACCACGCACCTGGCCGCCGTCGACGCCGAGGGCAATGTCGCCAGCATCACGCAATCGCTCGGCAACGCGTTCGGGTCGGGGGTGATGGTTCCCGGCACGGGCATCACGTTGAACAACTTCATCTGGTGGACCGAAATCGATCCGGCTTGCCCGACCCCCAACCTTTTGCAGCCGGGCAAGCGCTGGTCGAGCTGCATGGCCCCGGTCCAGGTCTTTCGCGACGGCAAGTTCTGGTTTTCGATGGCGACGCCCGGCAGTTGGGGCATCTTGCAGACAACTCTCCAGATGCTGTTGAACATCGTCGAGTTCGGCGCCGATCCGCAAACCGCCATCGAGGCGCCCCGGTTTCGGGTTTGGGAAGAGACCCGCATGCAGATCGAAGACCGCGTCGACTCAGACGTCCGCGAGCAGTTGACCGCGCGAGGACACGTGCTGGAGTCGATCGGCGATTTTTCGATGCTGGTCGGCGGCGGTCAAGCGGTGATGATCGACCCCGATTCCGGCGCCCGGCTGGCCGCAGCCGACCCTCGCCGCGACGGCTATGCGCTCTCCTATTGAACGCGACATCCATTTGAGTGTGGGGCAGGCTTTCCAGCCTGCCCCACCCGATCGGCAGGCTTTCCAGTCTGCCCCACCCGATCGGCAGGCTGGAAAGCCTGCCCCACAATCATGGCAAAGACGACGATCATCGTTGGCGGCGGCCTGGCCGGACTCGCCGCGGCGGCTGCACTGGCTCAGCGAAACGTCTCGGTGACGCTGCTCGAATCGCGGCCCCGTCTGGGAGGACGGGCCAGCTCGTTTATCGACCGCGAGACCGGAACGTGCATCGATAACTGCCAGCACGTCAGCATGGGCTGCTGTACGAATTTCCGGCACTTCTGCGACACCGTCGGACTTTCCGATCTGTTCCGCCGCGAGCCGGAGCTTTATTTCATCGGTCGCGACGGAGTCGTCAACCGGCTGACAGCAAGTCGACTGCCCTCGCCGTTTCACCTGTGGCCGTCGTTGCGGAAAGTAAGCTATCTAAACCGCCGCGATCGGTCGCTGCTTGCCCAAGGTCTGCGGGAGCTGGTGAAGAGCCATCCTTCGCACGGCAACGATCAAACTTTTGCCGAGTGGCTCCGTCAGCACCGACAAACCTCGGCAGCGATCGAGCGGTTCTGGAGCGTCGTGCTGGTGAGCGCTCTGAGCGAAACACTCGATCGCATTGCCGTCTCTGCCGCCCGCAAGGTGTTCGTCGACGGCTTTCTGGCGAACCGGGAAGGCTGGCAGGTCCTGATCCCCGCCGTTCCGCTGGACGAGTTGTACGGATCGCGGTTGACCGAATGGTTGACCCGCCGCGGCGTGACTGTTCGCCTGCAGTCGGGGGTCAAACGCCTGGTGATCGACGAAAACGTTGCCACCGCTGTCGAGCTGCGCAGTGGCGAGCGTCTCCGGGCTGACGACTTCATCGTCGCGGTACCGCATCACCTGGTGCCAGCGCTGTTGCCCGAATCGTTGCGAGCACATCCACAGTTCGTGGGAATTATGGAATTGGAATACGCCCCCATTTCCAGCGTGCACCTGTGGTTCGACCGCCCGATCACCTCGCTGCCCCATGCCGTGTTGATCGGGCGGTTGAGCCAGTGGATGTTCAATCGCACCATCTTGCAGCGGGACCTGCCTGACGACCGCCTTTTCTATTACCAGATCGTGATCAGCGCGGGCCGCCATCTGGTCGGCAGGTCGCAGCAGCAAACGATCGGTGAGGTCGTCCGCGATCTGGCGGAGGTCTGGCCGAATACGGCAGGAGCGAAACGGGTTCATTCACGGCTGGTGACCGAGCACAAGGCGGTGTTCTCGGTGAAGCCGGGCGCCGAGGAATTGCGGCCCACCGGGCAGTCGCCGATTTCCAACCTGCAACTGGCCGGCGATTGGACCCGTACCGGCTGGCCGGCCACCATGGAAGGGGCCGTCCGCAGCGGCTACCGGGCGGCCGAGAACGTCTTGGCGCGTCATGGCCGAGAGGAAAAACTGCTGCAGCCCGACTTGCCCATCGGCCTGTTGTCAAGACTCCTGCTAGGTCTGTAAACTAGAAGCCGTTTCAAAACCCTATCCGGGTGGCTGTGGTGGAGCAACGCGACCCCACAGAGGCTGCAAATCCTGGGGGCTCACGATGTTCGACCCCAGCCACCCATGCCAGTAACCCAGTTTTGAAACTGCTTCTACTCAAGTTGTACGCGGCGTCGTGGATGGCGTTGCCTGTTGCAGAAAAACGGCGAAGCGTTGTGCCGGGTCGAAAAGTCCAAAAGTCGAAAGGTGCAAGAGTCGGAGAGTCGGAGAACGCAGGGTGATCGGTACGGACAGACGCTTCGACTTTTCAACTCTTCAACTTGAAGGAGGGGGCAACGCGATCTTCCATGCGGCGGGCTCTTTTTACCGTTGGTTTGTTGTTTGGGTTGACCGCCGTCGGCACGGTCGGCCTGCGGGTGATCACAGAAAAGCCGTGGCTGCATTCGCTGTACATGGCCGTCATCACGCTGACGACGGTCGGCTCAATTGATGCCGCGCCGAACAAAGCCGGCGAGGTTTTTGTGATGGTTTACCTGGTCTGCGGGCTAGGAATCTTCACGTACAGCGCGTTTCAACTGGGGCAATTCGTGGTGGACGCCCAATTGCGTTCGATCCAGATGAGGGAGAGGCGGCGCATGGAAAAGGCCATCGAGGAACTACAAAACCACTTCATCGTCTGCGGCACCGGGCGGATGGGACGAACCATCTGCGACTACCTGCAGGAGCGGGAAAAGCAGTTCATCGTGATCGACGTTGATGAAGAAGTGCTCGTCCCGGTGTGTGAAGAAAACGGCTGGTTGTACGTTCTGGGCGATGCCACCGACGACGACGTGCTCCTCAGGGCGGGCATCGAGCGGGCCCGGGCGCTCACCTCGGTCCTGCCCACCGATGCCGACAACGTGTACGTGGTCCTCTCGGCCCGCATGCTGGCCTCAGAGCTACAAATCATCGCCCGCGCCAGCGACGAAAAGGCCATCGAAAAGATGGAGCGGGCCGGCGCCAGCCGAGTCGTCAGCCCCTTCAGCTCCGGCGCCGAGAAGATGGCCCGCTTCATGATCAGCCCTAGCATCGAAGACTTCCTCGAAATCGCCGACACCCACGGCAACGAGCTGGAACTGGCCGACGTGCAAGTCCTGGAAGATAGCCCCTACGTCGGCAAACAGCTCATGGACACCGACCTCAGGGCCAAAGGGGTGATGGTCATCGGCATCCACCGCGCCAACGGCGAGCGACTGATGCCCCCGCCCGGCACAGCCGTCCTCCAAGCCGGCGACTCCCTATTCGCCTTCGGCAGCACCGAGGCGGTCAACGAGGTGGTCGAAGAAATCGGCGGGGAAGAGTAGCCTGTTCGAGCGGCCGTCAATTCTGCTCGGCATCCCACGGTTTGGGCGCCGCGGCCGCTGGAAGTTTCTCCCATTCCTTCCGAACGCGGTTCAACCCGACCGTGCAGAGCTCAAAGTCGCGGCTGAGCCGGCGGAGCACCGGAGCCTCGTCCTGGTACGGCTCTTCGTCGAAGGTGCTGGCGATGTAGTAGGACTGTTTGCCTTGCTGGAAGTAATCGATCAGATGATCCTTCCGGTCGGGCGATTTCAGCCGCGAGAGGGCCTCGGGATACAGCCCCGTCCAGAACAGGGTGAAATCCCCGATGTGCCGGTAGATCTCCCGTCGCGGTTTCGCCTGTCGCTGCTCGGCTTCGAGGAGCATCTCGGCGACGTCTTCCAGGCGTCGCCCCCTGGTGTCGCGAATGCGGTAGACGGTATCCATCTTGACGAATCGAACCAGTAATTCGACCAGGTAGTCGGTCATTTTCGGATCGACCACACCCAGCTCGACCTGGAAAGTTTGCTCGGTCAACGCCGCGAACAGCCGACGGAGTGACTCTGAGCCTTTCAAGACGAAATCCATACACCTACCCTCTCGTATTCTGTTTATTCTATGAATTTTCTCCTTTCAGCCAAGGCTGAAGTCATCCCATCCAGGTCCGCACTCTTTCTCTGACAAGAAAGATCGTCAGAAAGGATCCAACCCATTCAATCAATTCTACCTCACGCGGTGAAGCGTGGTCAAATGCAAAATTGTAAGTTATTGAAATGATTGTACTTGTGTTGCACACCGTTCCTGGAAAGGTTTGTAGACTCGTTGTTCTGAAGGCGTTTGCACTCGACAAGCGACGGCTGATTCGGCAAAGTCAGCGGCATGAAGATCACGTTTCTGGGAGCGGCCGGCGAAGTCACCGGCAGTCAGCATCTGCTCGAAACCAGCACCCTGCGGATTCTGCTGGATTGCGGACTCTTCCAAGGACGCCGAAAACAGGCACGGGCCAAGAACGAACAGTTCCGTTGCCGGCCGAAAGACCTCGATGCGGTCATCTTGTCTCATGCCCACATCGATCATTGTGGAAACCTGCCCGGACTGTATCGAGAGGGTTTCCGCGGACCGGTGTTCTGCACCGAGGCCACCGCAGACGTGGCGGCCATCATGCTCCGTGACAGCGCGCGGATTCAGGCGGAGGATGTCCGTTATCTGCGGCATCACCTCCAACCCGGTCATCCCCCGATCGAGCCGCTGTATGACGAACATCACGTCAAACAGCTCGACGGGCAGTTTGAGCCGCTCGCATACGGCCGCTGGCATGAGCTTTCTCCGGAATTTCGGTTGCGGCTCTCCGACGCGGGGCATATTCTTGGCTCGGCCATCTGCGAAATGGACATCCGCGACCGCGGCGACGTCCGCCGGGTCGTGTTCACCGGTGATCTGGGCCGTCGAAACCTGCCCTTGCTGCGAGACCCCCAGTTGATCCCCGGCTGCGACATCCTGATCAGCGAGTCGACGTATGGGAACCGCCTGCATCCTCCGCCGGACGAGCTGAAAGCCGAATTGCTGCGGATCGTCGGCGAGGCGTTTGCCGTCGACGGCCGGGTCATTATTCCCGCGTTCAGTCTGGGACGAACGCAGCAGGTGGTCTACTTTCTGAACGAATTGAAGAAGGAAGGCCGCTTGCCGCCGATTCCGATATTCGTCGACAGTCCCTTGTCGACGCGGCTCACGTCGGTTTATCGCCGACATCCGGACGTCATGGACGCCGGCGTACAGAACACGCTGGACAACGATGACGATGCATTCGGCTTCCAGGGACTCACCTACATCGGGTCTCAGCAGGAGAGCATCGCCTTGAATCACCGCAAGGGGGCGTTCGTCGTGATCGCTGCCAGCGGAATGTGCGAAAACGGCCGCGTGCTGCACCATCTGAAACATGCCGTCGCGGACATCGAGAACACGATTGTCATCATCGGCTTCCAGGCGCAGCACACGCTGGGACGCCGGCTGGTCGAACGCCGGGAGAAAGTCCGCATTTTCGACCGCGATTATCCGCTCAGGGCGAAAGTGGAAACGATGGGCGGCCTCTCGGCCCACGCGGATGCCGAGGACTTCAAATGGTGGTACGAACACATGGCCTCGGAGACCGGAATCGGCCAGGCATTTCTGGTCCACGGCGAGCCGGAAGCCGCCGCGTCACTGGCCGCGATCATCCGGGACTGTTGCGACGAGGACCCAATGATTCCAGAGTTGTATGAATCGTTCGAGGCATGAAGGACGCCGCTCGGACCACACCATGACAATCGCTCATCCCGACAAGAACCTGATCGCCCTGGGAATCCGCCAACCGTGGGTCGAGCTGATCCTGCGCGGCGTCAAGACGATCGAAGTCCGTTCGCAGAACACACAGGTGCGCGGGCCGATCTACCTCTACTCGGCCAAGAAGCTCGCTGAGATTCCTGCTGCCGACGCGGCAATCCGCAAGTATCAGCTCGACATCGAATCGCTGCCGCGCGGCGTGCTCGTCGGCACGGTGGAGATTGTCGAGACCGCGCGATGCCGGCCGCGCGACGCGGCGGCGGCTTGTGTGCCCCGCGCATTACTGAAGGGCCAATTCGCCTGGCGGCTGGGAAACGCGAGACGATTGGAACAACCGCTGCCAGTCCGCTTCCTGCCCTACGGCGTGTGGTTCTATCCCTTTCGGCGCCGGAACGCTGACCGTCGGGTGTAATGACCCGTCGCCATTGACGATGGTCAATGTCGCTAGGTTGCCGCGACCATCGCGGCTGCGAAGTTGCCGATTTCGGCTAATACCTTTTCCGCCAAGTTGGAACCGTTCGACAGCGATTCCACTCGCCGCACGATGGCCGACCCGACGATCACACCGTCGGCTAGACCTCGCAGTGTGTCGACCTGCTCCGGGCGGCTGATGCCGAAACCGACCGCCAGGGGGAGGTCGGTCTTCGAACGCAACCACCGCAGTTGGTCCTGCAGCTCCACGGGCAATTGGTCCCGGACGCCCGTCGTTCCCGCCACCGAGATGCAATAGACGAACCCGCCGGCCGCTTGCAGGATGCGCTCGGCCCGCTCGGGCGGGGTCGTGGGAGCGATCAGTTGCACGAGGTCCAACGTGTGTGATTTCGCCAAGGCGACCAGCTCATCGGCTTCGTCGCCCGGCAGGTCGGGCACGATCAGCCCGGAGAAGCCGGCCTCGGCGGCGCGCCCGACGAACGATTCCGGCCCGTTGCGGAACACCAGAGCGTAAGAGACCATCGCCACCAGCGGCGGCATCTCTTCACCGGCCAGCGAGCCGATGCCGGAAAAGATGTCACTTGTTCGCAGCCCCTTCTCCAACGCGCGGCTGTAAGAGGCCTGAATTACCGGACCGTCGGCGATCGGGTCGCTGTAGGGGAAGCCGACCTCGATGAGATCAACCCCGCGGCCGGCCAGCTCGCGAATCAGCCGCAGCGTCAGCGGCATGTCCGGATCGCCGGCCGTCACGAACGGCATGAACGCCATGCGGCCCTGTGATTTCAATTCGGCAAACGTGGAAGCAATACGTGTGGGTGCGGACAACTAGATCTCCTTGCCGAGAATGCGGGCGACTTCGTAGACGTCTTTGTCGCCACGGCCGGAAAGGCAGATGACGATCGTCTCTTCCGGCTTACGCTTCCCGGCGGTTTTCATTGCGTGGGCGACCGCGTGGGCGCTTTCCACGGCGGGCAGAATACCTTCCAGTCGAGCCAGCGTCTGGAAGGCATCCAATGCTTCCTGGTCGGTGACGCTGACGTACTCGACCCGGCCGGTCTCTTTCCAGTAACTGTGTTCGGGACCGACGCCCGGATAGTCCAGCCCGGCCGAGACCGAGTGGACGTCCATCGTCTGGCCGTCTGCGTCCTGTAAGACGTAGCTGTAACTGCCGTGCAGCACCCCCTTCACACCGTAACCGAGCGTGGCGGCATGTTCTCCCGGCTCGGTCCCGCGGCCGCCGGCTTCGACGCCGACCAGCTTCACCTGCTTTTCGTCGATGAATGGATAGAACATCCCGGCGGCGTTCGATCCCCCGCCGACACACGCAATCGCTTCGTCGGGCAACCGGCCGAACGCGTCGAGGCATTGCTGCCGGGTCTCGCGGCCGATTACCGACTGGAAATCGCGCACCATCATCGGAAACGGATGCGGCCCGACCACCGAACCGATGATGTAATGGGTGTTCGGGACGCTCGCCATCCAGTCGCGAAGCGCTTCGTTGATGGCGTCTCGCAGCGTGCGCGACCCGCTGGTGACGGGCCGGACCTCGGCCCCCATCAGCTTCATGTTGAAGACGTTCAGCCGTTGCCGGCGGATGTCCTCGTCGCCCATGTAGACCACGCACTGCAAGCCGAAGCGTGCACAGGCGGTCGCGGCGGCCACGCCGTGCTGACCGGCGCCGGTCTCGGCGATCACCCGTTTCTTGCCCATCCGCAGCGTCAACAGCGCCTGCCCGATGGTGTTGTTGATTTTGTGCGCGCCGGTGTGGTTGAGGTCCTCGCGCTTCAGGTAGATCCGCGCCCCGCCCAGGTGTTCCGTCAACCGCTGGGCAAAGTACAACGGATTGGGACGGCCCGCATACTTCGCAAGCAGAGACTGTAGCTCATCCTGAAACGTTTCGTCCTGCTTTGCCTTCTCGTATTCGGTGGTCAGCTCTTCCAGCGCGTGCATCAACGTTTCGGGGACGAAGCGGCGCCCAAACTCGCCGAAACGGCCGGACAAGTCGGGAACACGGGGCGCCTGCTTGGATTGCGTCGGCGGAGCCGCCGATTCCGGGGTCATGGCACAACTTTCATTGGGGGATTACCTGGCTGACTCGATTCTATGCCGAACTGGGCGTTTCGCCAAGCAAGTGGATTCCGGTTACTTGACTTTCGAAACCGGCTGATCGGGATGCGCCGGGTTGGGAATGAGACGACCTCGTTGGCAGTCGACGAACAAATCGAGCTTCTCCAAGGCGGTTTGACCGATCAGAACTTCGTCGCCCAATACCAGCGCCTCTTCCGCCGTCAGGCGACCCATGATTCGCACGGAAAAGGGTTCAGTGAGGTGAACCTCATCAAGGCGCCCGTCGGCATACTCCGGCATGTAGCGGTCCACCCGTGCGAGACCCAGATGATCCACAACGAACGGAGGCAACACGCAACGCACAGCTCCGGTGTCCACCAGAGCCTCGGCTTCGTAAGTTCGCACTTGGTCGAGCGCCAATTCTCCCCGCCGTACCAACCCTTCGTCCACCGCGTTCGATAGCTTGACTTTGACCCGTACTTCTCCCATGCTTTCGCCTCCGGGTGTGTTCATCAGGTTTCCCCATGTTCGAATTGCATTCGCCCGAGTCGCCACAAGAACTCCAGGTATTATACCAACATGGGCGATCCGTCCTACCCGGCGTGGTCTGTTCCAGCACGAGATGGAACCAGGGGTGGGGCCGGCCCGTGTATGCCGCTCGGGCGAAAGGCGCCCGGTTCTGGGACGTCGAGGGCCGCGAATTTCTTGACATGTCGATGAGACAAGATCATTCGTTTCTTCGGGCATTTTCACGGGTATCACGAGTTCGCGTTGATCGGGGGACACCCGCCGGCCGATCAGTTGACCGCTTCGCCGCCGTACCGCGAGAGTGCCGGCATCCCGCTGGCGTTGGCCTCGTTGGTTGTGCCCGTTGAGTTCAACGATCCGACGGTTCTGGAAGTCGATGACTCGCTCGCGGCGATGTGATTGGAGACAGCCACATGCCAGCAGCTACCAACAGCGACGTGCATTCGCGGCGTGGGGGTCGCCCGCCGATCCGTGGCGTCTTGTCTGTTTTCCAGACGCCGTATCACGACGACGAATCGATCGACTACGACACGCTCGACCGGGAAATCGATTGGCTCGACGAGCAGGGCGTCGACGGGCTGGTGATGGCGATGGTCTCGGAGGTGCTACGGCTGTCGACCGAAGAGCGCGAGGAGCTGGCTGCCCACGTCTGCCGAGCCGGACGTTCGTCGGGCGTCGTGGTCATCAGCACCGGTGCCGAAAGCGGTCACACGGCCGAGCGGCTCAGCCGACAAGCGGAGGCCGCCGGCGCCGACGCCGTGATGGCCATCCCCCCGGTTTCCGTCCCTCTGGACGACGACGAGTTGCTGCGGTATTACGAGCGAATCTTGCGGTCGGTGGAGATCCCGGTCATCGTGCAGGATGCCAGTGGCTATGTGGGGCGACCGATGTCGATCGCACTGCAGGCGCGGGTTTTCCAGGAGTTCGGCGACCGCGTGATGTACAAGCCGGAAGCGGCGCCGCTCGGTCCGCGTCTCTCAGCGCTCCGCGACGCGACCGGCGGACAAGCGACGATCTTCGAAGGCAGCGGCGGCATCGCTTTGGTCGACAGTTTCCGCCGCGGGATCGCCGGGACCATGCCGGGGGCCGACCTCATCGACGCCCTGGTCGCTCTGTGGAACGCGCTGGAAGCGGGCAACGAGACCCGCGTCTCCCAACTTTCGCCGCTTATCTCGTCACTGATCGCCGTCCAGGACAGCCTCGACGCCTTCCTGGCGATCGAGAAGTACCTGCTCGTCAAGCGCGGCGTGTTCAAGAACACAATCACCCGCGGCCCGGTCGGCTACCGCCTGGACGAAGAAACCCGGCAGGAAGTCGACCGCCTGTTCGACCGGCTGATGCAGGCCCTTGGAGAATCGGAGCATTGATCCGTCTCGCGAGTGCAATACTGACAGGCTATTCTTTCGCTCCGGAGCCACGGACCGCCACCCGCAGATAGCTGTTCGGGCGCAGGCGGATGTGTAGTCCGACCGGGCAAATCGTCGCGGAGGAACCTGCTTCGGCAAGCTGCTCGGTGATCGACAACGCTTGTCCGTTCAACCCCGATGGCGCCAGCATCCGCACGGTAACCTCGCGCGGCTCAGCCCGCAAGTTGGCCACGTGCAACAGTAGCTTTTGGCCGCGCAAGAGGTAGCCCGCCGCCGCCAGATCCGCTTTCGGTTCCAGTTTTAGGTATTTCGCTGCCTGCCAGTAGCCAAACCACGGGGCATCATGCTCTTGAAACTCCTGTTCCAGATTCCAAAAGGGCAGCACTCGTCGATACACGCTGTCGCGGGCCCGAAAGTCGGGCGGGGCACAGTTCAGATGGACATTGAACAGACCACCGAGCGTGAACAGTTCCTCTGTGCTCAACACCTCACCAGCCCGGTATGTTACGAGTGCTTTGCCCGCACCAACTGAATAACTTTTCGAGTGCGGATGCTTCCAGCACCAGTAGGTGGGCATGCCGCCCAGTACATGGCCGCTTGTCCATGCAAAGTACCGGTCCAGCGGCATGCGTTCTTTCAGATCGGGATGCAACGGGGACACTTCGCCGCGAGCCGCGGCGGCATAGTACTGCATTTCACCGCTAAGCCGCATATCGGCGAAACCGCAAAACGGAAAAAGATTCGGCTCTGAATCATGAAAAAAGACGTAACCATCGTTGATCACGCCGCCATGAAAGACGCGGTAGATCGCCTCATAAAACCGCCGCCACTCGCGCAGCGCATAATGGCAGGTCTCGTTCTGCAGTGGCTGGTCGGCCTTGGCGATCGTGTCCAGGTAGATACCGTCGAACTGGAACTCACGAACCAGATCGGCTAGCTGCTCCACGTACCACCGCGTAAAGTCCGGTGTCGGCGTGACTCGGTAGTTGCCATGTCCGGGGCGAAACGGATCTTTGCGATATTCATTGCTCACCAGAAACTGTTTCCGCCGCTCGGCGAAATGCGGATGGGCGTCCGGCAACGCCAAAAACGGGCAACAGTACGGAATGACTTTCAGCCCCAGACGATGGGCGTAATCGACGAATCGGTGCACGAACTGCCGGTAACGTGCGTCGGTCACGCCTGGAAACCCCCACAGGTCGCTCCAAGAGTTCCACAGCAGGACGATCTGACCGCCGTCGTGGGCCAGCTGGTTGAGCTTCGAGTCTTCGAACCGTTCCGGCGCGTAATCCTGTTGCTGATTCACCAGTGGTGCGCCGCCGGAATAGACCAGCCGGTAAGCGTCCGCCCGGTGTCGCGGCGGACGGACTGGCGTGGCCTGGAGGCCGAACGACAATTCCCAGCCGTCGCCTGGCTTGAGCGGTTGCTGCACGAAGTCGACACGCAGATTCAGGGTGCTGGCGTCGCCCGGACGCAGGAACATGATCGGATCATCCAGCCCAACCGACCAGCCACTCGGCGACTCCGCCAGAAACGCCAATCCACCCTCGTAGTTGCCGACCCAGAGTTGCGGTGTGAACTCCCCGGCCCAACCACTCGACGGCACCGCCCCGGCGTCCCACAGTTTCGCCGGTGTATCCGCGAAATGCGCCCGCCAACCAGGCGCCAAGCGCCGCGATCTGACAAGCTGATGGGAATAGAGTTTCGCGGAAGACTGGGGCAGCGTCAGCCGGAGGCTGAGCCGGTTGATCGTCGCCCCCGGTGCGGTCGACGCAGCCGTGATGGTGACCCAGGTCAGTCCGTCGTATTCCAGTCGCGTGTCGGCCGTCCAGCGCAGCCCAGGTGAGGAACCTTGCGAAACAAAGATCGCCTGTAACGCATCGTGTTCTTTGAATACTGGCCTTCGCCAATCAATCTTCTGCGTTCCGCCATCAAGTTCAAGCAACGGGGGCGCGGCGAGCAGCTCACCGCCGGCGCTGTTGATTTGCGTAGGAAGCGGTGTGCGATCCATCGCGTACGTCCGTCCCCACACGGTGACGTGCCGTTCTTTGGCAACCGTCAGCGGCGGCCAGGGCGGCGGAGGCATCGTCTCAGCTTGTCCCCGGGCTCCGCACCAGACCAGCACGAGGACAATGACAGACTTCCCGAAGTCCGCGATTGTCTTGAACGTCGCCATGCCGGACAAATCCGTTCCAGCTTTCGCTGTAGAAATCATTGGCGTGGGGTTCCCTGATGTGAAAGAAAAGATTGGCTGTTCACCGAGATCTGTGGGTGATCGGAAGGCGTTTCCTTTACGCAGGAGTTGCGTTTTTTCAGGTATCGCAGGGCAGTTTCCTCTCCGTCAGCTTGCAGCCCACCGGGAACAATGTCCTTTCCGTTGGCATCATATCCTGCCGGTCGTTCGCTGACCAGCGATTCCAGCCGGTGGCAGTGGTGTGGATTCTCGTGATGTACCTTCGTCCGAACCCGCACGATCGTCACCAAACGGGCAGCCGCTCACGCCCAATATGTGCGGTCGAGCGTGCGGTAGTTGATCGCTTCGCTGAGATGGGCGGCGGTGATTTGGTCGCTTCGGTTCAGGTCGGCGATGGTGCGGCCCATGCGGAGGATCTTGTCGTGGGCGCGGGCGGAGAGGCCCATTTCTTCCATGGCTGATTTCAGCAGTGACTCGGCCTCGGTCTCCAACCGGCAGTGTTTGCGGATTTGGCGCGGCGACATTTTTCCGTTCAGCGTGCTCAGCTCGCCGTCGAAGCGCTGGTGCTGGATTTCACGCGCGGTCAGGACCTGTTCGCGCATCTGCCGGCTGGTCGTGCCGGAATGATCGTCCGAAAGCTCGCGGAACGGGACGGGCGGCACGTCGACGTGGATGTCGATGCGGTCCAGCAACGGGCCGCTGATTCTGGACCGGTACCGCTCGACTTGCAGCGGGTTGCAATGGCATTGCCGGCGCGGGTCGGTGAGGTAGCCGCAAGGACAGGGATTCATGGCCGCCACGAGCATCAGATTTGCCGGGAAGGTCGCACTGCCGATGGCCCGCGAGATGGTCACGCACTGATCTTCCAGCGGCTGGCGGAGGACTTCCAACGTGCGGCGATTGAACTCGGGCAGCTCGTCGAGGAACAACACGCCGTTGTGGGCGAGGCTGATTTCCCCCGGAGCCGGCGTGCTGCCTCCCCCGACCAGACCCGCCTCGCTGATGGTGTGGTGCGGAGAGCGGAACGGCCGCAGCAGCAGCAACGGCTGATTGGGTTCCAGCCGGCCGACGGCGCTCCAAATCCGCGTGGTTTGCAGGCTCTCTTGCTGAGCCAGTGCGGGCAGAATGCTGCCGATCCGTTGGGCGAGCAGCGTCTTGCCGGTGCCAGGAGCGCCAATCATCAAGAGATGATGCGCTCCGGCGGCGGCGACGGTGACGGCCCGTTTGGCGGATTCCTGCCCCTTCACGTCGGAGAAATCGACCTGATAACGGCCGTACTCGTCCACGGCATGCTGCCAACTGAACGGGACCGGGTCGATCTCGATTTGCTCGGTGAAGAAGCCGACCGCCTCGGCCAGCGAGCCGACCGCAAAGACTTCGATGTCTTCGACGACGGCCGCTTCCTGTGCATTGGCGAGCGGCACCAGCAGGCCGCGCTTGCCCTGCTCCTTGGTCGAGAGCGCCATCGAGAGCGCTCCCTTGACCGGACGCAGCGTGCCGTCCAACGCCAGTTCGCCGACGGCGGCGAACGCCGCAAACCGGTTCGACTGCAACTGCCCGCTGGCAACCAGCATGCCCAGCGCAATCGGCAAGTCGAACGAAGCGGCTTCCTTGGGAAGCTCGGCCGGCGAAAGGTTGATGACGATCCGATCAATCGGCCGGCTGTAGCCGCTGTTGACCAGCGCCCGCTCGACACGATGCGTGCTCTCCCGCACGGCGGCCTCCGCCAGTCCGACCAGAATCGTCTTGGGCATCGCGCCGGGCGAAATGTCGACCTCGACCTCGACCGCCTTGGCTTCGATTCCGAAGAGCGAATAGGTGTAGAGTTTGGCGAGCATGGAGAGCAGCATAGCGTTTTGGCGGACGATTCGCTAACTTATATACTGTGTCTTGCCGAATCGACTGTCGGTTCGCATCTGTCGCGCGACGAGCGCGCCGCGACAGGCCCCGCCTCTCACTCCAATTGCTTTGAGGAACAACGAGATGAACACTGGTCGCTTTCTCGCTTGCAGTTTGGCTGCGTTGTCTCTGGTTCTGTTCACGTTGTGCGCAATCGACGAAGCACGAGCCTTCGACGAGGGCTACGGGTCGGTGACCGGGCAGTTCGTGCTCGCTGGCAAGGTCCCGAAGCCGGAGCTGCAGCGCAGGAAGGGCGATCCCAACGTCAAGGACGCCAGTTGCTGCGCCGCCAAAGACCACTACAACGACCGTCTGGTCATTGACGAGAAGACCAAGGGCATCGCCAACATCTTTATCTACATGCGCAAAGCCAAGAAGGTTCACCCGAACCTGGTGAGGAGCAAGGTCAAGGAGGTCACGTTCGACCAGAAGGGCTGCACGTTCGAGCCACACTCTTTGCTTGTCCGCACCGATCAGGCGGTCCGCGTGGTCTCGAGCGATCCAACATCGCACAACGTGCACACGTTTCCGATCCGTGGCCAGGCGGTCAATTTCTTGCTGAAGCCAAACGACCGCGAGGGCATCGCGCTGACAAGCAAGGTGCCTGAGATCTTGCCGATCCAGGTCAAATGCGACATTCATCCTTGGATGAGCGCCAATTGGCTGATTCTCGACCATCCCTATGCGGCCATCACCGACAAGCAGGGCAAGTTCCGCATCGATCTGCTGCCGGCCGGCGAGCACGAATTCCGCGTCTGGCACGAGAAGGTCGGCTATATCAATCGCAAGTTCAAAGTCACGATCAAAGCGGGCGGCACGACCGAACTCGCACCCGTCAAAGTCCCGGTGGCGCGGTTTGAGGATTGACCGGCTGCAAACCACCCAGCCACCAGCGCAGACGTTGGCCAATCATCTCCTTCGAGCGAAGTTCCCAGTGCTGGTAGACGGTGTAGGCCTCAAAGATGCGGCAGTTGATCATCAGACGGTGCACTTGGTGGACCAGCTCCGGTGGTGGGAAGAAGTCGGGCCGAGTCACTTTCTCTCTATTTTCCTGCCAATAGTGCGCCAGGACTCGCAAGACGACAACCAGATCCTTCAGATCAGTCAGGTATTCGGAACGGTCCTCATCTTCCCACAAAAGCTGCAACGCAACGTCCGCTGCATCGAGTGATTTGATGTCACGCTTTTCCCACCAATCGTCGAGGTCTCGCATCGCTTTGACGAACATCGGACGCTTGTCGGCGGGGATCTTCCACTCTGCCGCCAGTTCCGTCATGGCGACATCCAGGTCGATCGACGGGTCCCAACATTTGCGAAACAGGGCATAGTCGGCAACGTGTTGCGCGAAGGGCATCATGCGGTAGTCGAGTATGCCGTCGTGACCTCGTTTGACGCTCTCCTGAATCTGCGATTCAATCCGACGCAATTTGACGCGCGGAAAAACCTGGGCGCTTTCGAGTCCCGATTCCGGGTCCAGATCGAAAAAGAAGTAGCAGCTCTTGAGTCCCTGCCTGCGACCCAGATCCATCGTTTGGTTGTCGATGTCCGACAGCGTCGTCCCCTTCGGCAGAGCTGCAAAGACACGCTTTCTCAAGTCCTTGATCGGAAAGGCAATCCGGGATGCGGCGACACCATGCGGCTCTTCCAGCCAATCCCGGAAATGCAGCGTGCACAGATTGATCTTCCTGTCGGCTGGACCGCCCGGAACGTGTCGGTACGTCTGAATGAACCGGTTGACGAGTTCTGGGAACTGTTTGCAGCACTGCCCACACAAACAGGAGCCGGGATCTTGCATTTCGACGATCACATCGTCCACGGACGAGCCAAAATAGCGCAGCAGAAACGTATCGAAGGAGACCACGCGGTCCCACGCCCGTGAAGGGCACATGTTGATGCCGTGGTAGTTCGCCGCCTCGACCGCTCGCGCCCGAGGATGTGCCTGATAGACGGAAGGCGGCACCTGACACGGAAAAATGACGACGCCGGTCCGCAACCCGATTTTGTGGGCATAATCGCAGGCCTCGCGGAGCCGATCGTACTGCACCTTGTTCGCGTGCGTTTCGGGGTAGTCCGGATGGTAATACTGATCGGCCCAGATGTCGAAATAGAACTGGTTGGCGTTCAGGGCGCGCATCCGTTGCAGATGCACTCTCCACTGTTCGGCGGTGAAGGTGTCCACCGTGAGATGTTGCAGATTCCACGTGGTCACAAAATGGTAGAAGATTCGCTGCGCAAAATGCGGCGAGTGGTCTCCTTCCGGGAGCAGGCGGGCGGGCGATGGAATTTTATCGGGCGCAACCAGCAGCGCGCGGCGGACGTCATACAGCCCGTTGGCCAGACCATGTTGGGTCCGCGACGCAAGCCATAGCTCGCCCAACGGCCCATGCACAACACGATATCCCTCATTCGACCTGGTTGGCTTGAGGCCGTTCAACAACTTCAAGTCACCCGTTTCCCCAGTTCCGACGACGGCGACAAATGTGCCTTCCCGGCCCTCCTGCCGGCGGATGGGCAGTCCCAGCGACTTGACCGCCGCATTCACTTCAGCGCTCGGATCCGGCATCAGGAGAAACAGTGTGAGGTCGTGCGTCTTCTTGTCCTGCGCATGGTTGGACTTCGCTAGTTGCCGCAGTGTGTCCGGCAGGGCCGCACTGGAGCCGGAAGCTTGCAACGAGATCTGTGTCAACAGCAAGAGTAACAAGCATCTGTAAGATCGAGGCGGCGACATGATCTTCGCACTTTCCATTTCAGTGGTTCTGGGAACCCTTTGTCAGGAAACTTCGCGGAATCCGATAGCCGCGGATGAAGGGTTTACCGGCGGGCGCGTCGGCGGTGATGTACTGGACGGCGTAGATGTCGCCGCCAGGCAGCTCAACCCAGCCACTATATCCGGTGTCGGGGCGTTTCTTATTGCTGTCGATATCGATGATGCCCCAGCTTTTCGCTGTGGGTTGATACGTTTTGGGATCATACGGAATCCTCGACAGGGCGGCTTTGGGCGATTCAACAAAGAAACCGAGCGCTTCACCATTCTTTGCCGGGCCGTCTATACGGTGCAGCACCAAGACATCGCCGTTACTGAGCAGGCCTGCGCAAATCCTGCCGTTAGAAGCATACTTACCGGCGGCATACGGTCCCTGCCAGGTCAGACCGTTGTCGGCAGAGATCATCTTGAACGATCCGACGCCGACTGCTGTATTACGAAGATACATGACCAGTTTGCCGCCGGGCATCTCGACAAGATCTCCCTCAGCACCGCTGTATTTTGGGTTGTCGAGTACGGTCACCGGACCGTACCAGGTTTTGGCATTGTCTTTGGAGTAATACAGGACCTGATAGTCGTAACCCATCTTTTTTGTGTAATAGTTGGCGCGCTTGGTGTGATACTGTGAGCCACCCAGAATGATCGTGCCGTTGCTGAGCTGCTCCATCGTGAGGCTCTCTGTCAGGCAAAATGTTTTCTGCGGTCCGGTCCAGCTGCGACCGTTGTCGCGACTGCGATACAGCCAGGCTCCTGCATCACCCGTGTTGACCGGATCATCGGCAAACTCGTGTAGCGCTCCCGGCGGAGCCAGGGGGCTCGTGCCGTTAAAGTCGGCAGCTAACAGCAGTGAGCCGTCTTTGAGATGTAAGATCCATCGGCACATCAGAAAATTGCGGCCGGTCGGGCTGGCGAGTGTGTCAATGACGATCGGTTTGCCCCACGTCCGGCCCTGGTCTTTGCTGATACACACCATCACCCTGGGGAGTGCTCCGCCGCCGTGAACGTCTGCCTCGGCATAGCTGCAGACCAGATTGCCGTTGGAAGCAATACAGACCGACGGCCAGCCCTGATGATGGGTGTCGTCACGGGAGACTGTGAATTGCTGAATGTCACCCTCGGCAGCGGCTGAAACTGATGGGAAAGCGCAGACCAAAAGGCCAAGCAGCAACCAATGGGACACATCAAACGGGGATGCGAAAAATGAACACGTGGATGTCATAACCGTTTCCTTGTTAAACGTTAGGGTTTTGGGGAACCCTTTTGCAGGACACTTCGCGGAACCCGATAGCCGCGGATGAAGGGTTTCGTTGCGGGGGCGTCGGCGGTGGTAATGTACTGCACAACGTAAATCGAACCGTCAGGCAACTCGAGCCAACTGGAATAGCCCCAGTCGGGACGTTTTCGATTCGTGTCGTTGTCGATTAACACCCACCGGGCTTCTTTCGGGACCGGCCCTTTCAGTGGCGTCGGTTGGAGGGCTGCCGCCTGCGATTCCATGTAAGCACCGAGGTAGTGGCCGGGCTGTTGATTGTCGGGCAGGGCGAGAGGAGCGCCGACGCGGGAAGTCAGGAAGATTTCCCCGGTACTCAAGAGTCCGACCTTGGGGTGGCCGCTATAGTTCCATGGCCCGCTGCGGTAGAGCGGACTCCAGGTTTGGCCGCCGTCGCGTGAGATCGATCTCAGCCCGTTTTTTACGCCCGGTTCGTCGTCGCGCATGTAGCAGACGACCTCGCCGGTCGCCAGTTCCACAAAGTCCCCCTCGTTCGGTTGTCGCTTGGGGTGTTTGCCGACAATCATCGGTCCCTTCCAGGTCTTGCCGTTGTCAGTCGACCGATGCACAAGCTGGATCTGTCGATAGTGGTTGTCTGGTTCAAAACGCGTCGTGCCGATAAGCAGCGTGCCGTCACGCAACTGAGTGATACCGGGGACAATTCCGCCGCGTATCGACGTCTTCTCAGGCCCGACCCAGCTGCGCCCGTTGTCGCGGCTGCTGTATAACCAGATTACCGCGCGGATGTCCCCCCACACGTGAGGCGAGTTCGGCGGCGGATTCTGCGGAACCCAATCCACGGTCATCAACAACGATTGATCTTGCAGACGAACAATGCGCGAAGAATTCAGCCAGCCGTCACGCTGACGATGGGTCAGTTGGGCCACGACGGTGCGTTTGCCCCAGGTTCGGCCCCGGTCTTGACTGACGCGCGTGACGATTGTCGAAACCCCTCCGCCGCCGTGACTCTCCGATTCCTGATAAGTCAACACGAAGTCGCCGTTGGCCGCCAAGGCCAGATCGGGCCAGCTTTCGTGAAACTTGTCATTTCTCGTGACCGTGAAATGCTGGATGGACTGACCATTTCCCGCCGCCGGCTCTTTCACCAGGCCGTACACGTTGGTCGCACTGACGACATACTCCGACACGTTGTGATAGTGACCATTGACGCACTCGGTGATTCCGCGCGCGCGGAAATCGGCGATCACGTCTCGCACCATCTTCACTGCCAGGTCTGGATTGCGTCGTGCGATCGTCGGCGCGACCCAGGCAACGGGCGTGGCCCAGAACGCACCGTTTTGGTACGTGCCCGGTTTCACGCCCGGTTTGCGGAAGAACCGCTGCCAGGTTTCTCCCGCCGGCAGATGTCGAACCTGACCGCGCTGAACAATCTCGTCATAGTGTTTCACGAGGTAGTCCGCGATGCGACCGGATTGTGTCTCCGTTGTCAGGCCGAGGTGTGCTGCCAGTGCGCTGCCCCAAATGTCGATCTGTTTGCAATCGCGATCCGCCGCCCAGAACATACCCGCATCCTCGTTCCACAGCAGGCCGAGGTTTTTACAAATCAACTCTGCCCGGCACCGGTACTCTGCCGGATCGCCGCATTGTGCCTGCCGGCAAAGTCGCTCCATTCGCACACAGGCGTCGTAGTACAGCACCGAGCAGAACAGCAGATGGCCTGTCTTGGCGACCGTGTCGGTAAAACCGTAGGGACACTGCGGTGTGGCGGGCGGATTGTCGATCAGACCGTTGGCAGCCCGGTGCGTGTAGTCCAGCCCTTTGCGAATTGCCGGCTCGACTTGCCGCGGCAAGTCGAGATCGCCGGTCAAATCGACATACGCGCACACCAGTTCGGCCATGAACGCGCCGTTGTCCAGCGCATGATCGGCCATCGGCTTTTGTTCGGGGCCTGGACTGAAGACGCCTTTACCGGCCACATTGACGCGGTCGGGCATGCATCCATCGTCCCGCTGACCGGTGAGTAAATACAGAATCGACGCTTTGATTTCCTTCGGTTCGAGCAAGTCGCCAGCGTACTCGACCATGTAAGTGAAGTCGCGCGTCCACAACGCGCGATAGTTCCCGACGCCATCGGGCGTGTGTAACCACACACCGTCCTTCCCCTGAACACGACACCCGCGAAGCTGTTTCTGCGTGGCATCGCGTAGCCAATCGATGTCGGCCCGTTCGATCTGTTTCCGCACCGTTTGCGAGAAGTCCCGTGGTCCGTTGCCATCCGCGGCCGTTGAAACGGGCGGGAGAACAGTGACAAACGCCAGAATGCCCAGCAACCATCGATACTTCATCACGACCTTGCTTCCTCGAGTTTGTACATGGAAATCGTTACCGCACAACGGTCCTCTTCTTCTTGACCGATATTTCTCATTCGGGTTGAGCCTGAAACGAATCCCGGCTCGCCGTTTCTGACCTACTGCAGCTTGGCGTCTGCCCACGTGGCGAGGTCCCCGTAGATATTATCTCCACCATCCGTTGTGATCAGACGAACCTGATCTGCATCGTGGATGTCGACTTCGATGGGCCGGGCTTCGCCGGAGTGGATGACTTGGCTCTTGAAGGCCTGTTTCCATTGGCCGTTGCGTTGTACCTCGACGATGAAGACAACCGACCCAATCTTGTGCTCCCTGGCCTCGTCTTCCACGCCGATCACTGCTGTCAGCTTCGTCGCCGGTCGGAGTCCTGCGTCGAGTCGGTAGGTTGCCCTGCCTCGCCCGCCCTGCTGCGTCACCTCCGGGTGCAGCATGACGCCGCGTCGGTATCGCTTGCCGTCCAACTCAATCGACTCGCCGCGGTAGTCACCATCCAGCTTGAGACCGGCATGGCAGAACACATCTGTTGCCAAAAGCTCGCTCAAGTAGACTCCGCCTTGCGACCCGAGCGGGCGCCCCTCATAGCCGGCAGTGATCACGGAGGATCGACCGGCGGGGCCAAAGGCAGCCGCTTTGACCGTCACCTCGCCCGGCGCGCTCAGCTTCAGCGGCATCGTGTAGACCGGTGACTGCGGTGTTGGCTCCGAACCGTCCAGCGTGTAGCGGACGACCGCCTTTGGACCGCGGCGGGACGGCTTGAGATGAACATTGATCGTACCCAGGAATCGCTGGCCGCGCGGGCGGATGACCGGTGCGTGAACCGGCAGGGACTTGCGGTATTCGTCCTTGATCAGGCCCATCTGATCGAATGGAAGCGGCTTGAATCCAAGTTTCCACGCGGGAGAATCGGCCGGCACGGTGAAATCCTCTGCCTCCGCGTCCTTGACAAGTGCCTGGTTCTGAGTGACGACATTGCCGTACTTGCCAAGTTCCGCGGCAATCGCCGGGTCGTTGCTGTTGTAGGAGCTTCCCTTTCCACTGCCGGTGAACGAGCCTTTGAAGACGATCGAGTCGCCGATCAGATTGTTCTGCACCTTGGTGTCGTTCAAACTGATCAAAGGCTGCAGCTCCAGAAACTGCCCACCGAAACTGATGTTGCTGCGAATGATGTTGCCGCGCGGAACGCGCACGTCCCCATCTTTGAAGAGTTTCAGCAGTTCGGGGTAGCGTGTGCTGTAAGGCGGCTGGTCGTACTTGACGTCTGCCAGACGCTCGACCATGCGCCACGACCCACCCAATTTGAACTGGCTTTCACGCATCCATGTGTTGAACTGCACAGACGGATGACAGTCCACGAAGAGATTGTTTTCGATTGTGATATCCCGGCCACTGTTGGTGAAGAACGCCCGCTGCATGTCATGGAACACGTTCCCGTATAGGTGCAAACCCCCGACGGGCAGGTCGAGGTAGACGGTCATCGAACCAACATGGGTTCTCGGTGGAGAATGAATGTCATGGAAATAACAGTAGCGGATGACATTGCCGCGGTAGGTCCAGTCAAAGGCAGTCGAGATCGCGCCAATGTCCCCGGTATCGTAGCCTGTTCGAGAGAACTCGCAATACTCGATCACGTGGTCATTGCCCTCGTATCCTAGCCCCTGATGCGGCGTGTCGTGGATGTCGCAGTGCGAGACGCGGTTGCCCACGCCGTCCAGCCTGATCGCAGGGTGATACGCCGGTCTGACCCGGCCAATGTCGTGGATGTGGCAGTTCTCGACCACGCAGTTGCCGGCCGAGAGTGTTTTGCGATCTCCGGCATCGATCACGATGCCGCCGGCCCCTAGTTCGAACAGATCGCAACTCTGGATTTTATGATCCGTGCCCTGCTTGCATTCAATGGCCGTGTCACCGAGATTGCGGAATGTGCAACCGGCGATTACGTCATGGTGACCGCCGGTGATCCAGACGCCACCGCCGCGAGAAGCCTCGAACACGAAACCTCGCCACTCCACAAACGGTGCATTTTTCATGAGGACCATCGGCTCGCCGAGAAGCGGAAAGCTGATCTGAGCCCTTGCGACTGCTGACGGCGGCCAGAAGTACAACAGCCCGTTTTTGCGATCCAGATACCATTCGCCGGGCGTGTCGATTTCCTCGAGCACGTTCAGAAAGTAGTAACGCGCGTTCTTCTGATAGCCGTAGAAGTGGTAGGGTGGCTCGGGCCAGACTTCCTTCTTCGTGGTGTCCAGTTTCTTGACCCGGTGGTATTGATCGCTCCAGTCGTACACCCAGTAACCGTGGACCCACAGATCCCGGCTGGGCTTCCATCCCTTGGGACGATCGCCGCTGTAGGTGAACCGCCCGTAGTGCTTCCCAGCGATTTGACCGTCGAGATACGCCGGCCCACCATTGCGGAAGTCGCCGGCGAACTTCAACTCGCCCTCCTGCGGAACACTGGCGATGCGCAGCCACCCGTTATTGGGATAGCGAGAGAGGGGTTGGGAACGCTGGTTGAAGAAGAGTTCGGCACGGCGCTTGCCAGCCACTTGTCCCAAGTCGGTGACGCCCGCAGCGTTCAGATCCACCTGCAGCACGTGGCTGCGTGCGGTTGGATTGATCCGTTTGACCACAGCAGGGTCCGTCACGGGCTGGAACCCGGTGAGCGGCAAGCCACCGGTGAGCCGTACGTCTTCTGTATCGGCCGCCTTCCAAATCACGTGCGCCTGTTTGGCGCCCGCATCCTCGGTCCCCAACAGGAGGCTCTCACTGAACCGATAGACCCCGGCATGCACAATCACCGTTCCAGGTTCGTCCTTGGACCTGGTGCGCAGCACATCGCGAGCCTGCTCGAACGTCGCCAGCGGCTGTCGCTTCGTTCCCGGATTCGTGTCTTTGCCGTGAGGAGACACGTGAAGCTCCATGGCTCCGGCGCTGCTGAAGATGGTGACGGCCAAAACCGCCAACCCGCACCCTGCAACGACAGTCGCGGTTCGCAAGAACATGATAGTTTCTCCTTAGAAAGGACGCGGTAATTCAGCAAAGCTGCAGAAGGTTTCGATGGCGGACC
>CAZGYE010000017.1:0-36816 GCA_964530165.1 uncultured Planctomycetaceae bacterium | reverse complement strand
CAAAGCTGAAATGACATGTACAGCCGAGTGTGGGGCAGGCTTTCCAGCCTGCCACAGCCAACCGGCAGGCTGGAAAGCCTGCCCCACGACACCTGTCCAATTAGCTTTGACAGACCATTAGCGTGAACACGCCGATGAACCAGCATTTGCTCTGTCGCTTGGTGATCGATCCGGAACCAGGTTCCGGCTCTTGGAACATGGCGGTCGACGAGGTACTGCTTGAGGCGGCGCTTCGACAGCAACACTGTACGGTGCGGCTGTACCGCTGGCGTGAGGCCACCGTGTCTCTGGGCTATTTTCAAGAAGCGGCTGCCGCACGAGCGGCGCCCGAATTGGCGGCGTTGCCGATGGTGCGGCGGTTGTCCGGCGGCGGAGCGATCCTGCATCATCATGAACTGACTTACTCCTGTGCATTGCCGGCGACCCACGTTCTGGCCCGACGGCCTCAGCAAGTGGTTGAGCGTGTTCACGAGCGAATCATCGCCGTGTTGAATCGTTGCGGCGTCGCCGCTCAAATGAGGGGAGACGCCGCCTGCCGAACCGACGAGTCTCTTCTCTGCTTCAGCCGCACCGACCCGCGGGACATTGTGTTCCGGGGTCACAAGATTCTGGGAAGCGCCCAGCGTCGCCGCCGCGGCGCGATTTTGCAGCATGGGAGCCTGCTGCTGAAGCAGTCAGAGCATGCACCGTCCTATCCGGGAGTTCGGGACCTTACTGTGAACATGCGTCTGGATGATCATCTGGCTGAACAGATCGCCGCGGAAGTCGGTGATGCGCTTGGTTCCGGCACTCTTCCGGTCACGCTGACTGAACAAGATCGACGGCGTGCCGCGGCGTTCGAGCAGCGGCGATACCAGACCCTCGACTGGACGCAGCGACGGTCAACGTCAGTCGGAGAGGATTCGGAGAATGTTTTCGTTGACAATTTGAGCGCAGACTGGTAGCGTGAACGGAGCAGAATCTTATCTCCAATCGCGATGCATTTCGTTATTTGTCCGTCGTAAGGTATTTTGTTAGTCGTTGCCGCGAGAGCCTCATTCTACTTTTGTATCGGCGCTGTGGGATGTTTTTTCGTGTTTGTACTCCAAAGGGTGGGAACTGGCGAGACTTTGGGATCGCGCGAAACCGTTGTTGCCGATTTGAATGTCCCTTGGGTGAGGTAGGCTCTCGATGCTACAGGCCGAGTTGAAAGTCATTGGAGGAAAGCAGGGCGGCAAGGTTATTCCACTGACAACTCAGAAGTTTCTGATCGGGCGCGAGCAAGATTGCCATCTGCGTCCGAACAGCGAGTTGGTCAGCCGTCATCATTGTGTGTTTACGCAGGATGATTTTGGGCTGCGCTTACGCGACCTGGGCAGCACGAACGGCACGTTCGTCAACGGCGAGCGTCTTCGCGGCCAGGTGATGCTCCAAACGGGCGATCGCGTTCACATCGGGAAGCTCGACTTCGAAGTCGTCGTGCAGGAACCTGCGCCGGCCGAACCAGAGCCGAGTGTAGACCCGTTGCCCGTTCCAGAAACAGCCGGCGAGTCGCAAGATGCCGCCGCCTCGACGGAAACCATGGAGCTTTCCGCAGTCGAGACATCCTACGATATCCCCGTCACGCAGCCGGGAGAGGATGCAGGCGAGGGTTCCGGCGTTTACAGCGGCGATACGACGATCATCACGCAACAGCCGCCGGAGGCGTCGGAACAGCCTGTGGCTCCGGAGCCCCCCGCGGCTCAGATTCCTCAGCCGCCGGCGCCTGCTTATCCTCAGCCGCCGGCGCCTGTTTATCCTCAGCCGCCGGCGCCTGTTTATCCTCAGCCGCCGGCCGTCGCCTATCCTCAGCCGCCGGTTCCGTATCCACCGCAGCCGGTTCCGTATCAGCCGATGCCCGGCGTCTATCCGCCGCAGGCGTATCCACCGCAGCCACTGTATCCGCAACAGCCGGTGGCCTATCCCCAGCAGCCTATTGCTTTACCACAACCGCCGGAGGCGGTGCCGGAACAAGCCGCTTCCCAGGAAGAAGGCGAAGGCGAAGGTGACGGTGCGGTGTCTGTGCTGCCTGTTCGGCTTCCGCCGCCCGAGACCACCGGCGCAGCTCCACCCGAGCCGCCGGCTCCGGAAGATGCAGCGCCGCCTGCAGAAAAACCTTCTGACGAGGATGACCCCGCTCATAAGGCGGCCGACATCATCAAGCAGTACATGCACCGGCGCCCCGAAGTCTAATTGGTTGCGGCAGGCGCAGGGGTGAGTCTTTGAGCGTCACCATCGGCTTTCGAGGAGAGCCGGAGTGGGGCCTCTCGATCCTCTCTGCTGGTTTGCCAGCTTTGCGCGACGCTGATCCGACGAAAAGTGCTTGCGTACTATACATCGGCGGATTAGAACATGGTCTAACAGTGCATTCCGACGAGGTTCTTGCCAGAAGCAACAAGGAGTACCGCCGTGCCAGAAGCGAACGACCAACAACGACGTTACAAGGAATTTCTGGATTTGCTGCCGTTGACTCTCGCGCTAGCCGGTCTGCCGCCGAGCGAGCACGGGAAATACAACACGGAGGAACAAATCGAGGCCCGTGCGTTCACCATCCGCCACGCTTACAAGGCGGCCCGTCAAGCGGCCCGCGAATGTGTCCAGAAGTGATGCCCGCAGGTGAAACCCGGTGCCGCAAACATCGGCATCGTTGAGGGGTTGACGAGATTCTGAATCCTGGCAACCCGAGAACAGGTATATCTTTCAGGACGTGTGTGATTTTGTGGCTGACTGTGATGCCGCTCTCGTCCGACGTTGCCTGGCCGGCGATGAGTTGGGTATGCGCGCGCTCGTGGAGCAGTTTCAGGGTATGGTGTTCGGACTTTGCTATCGTATGCTCGGTCACCGTGAAGATGCCGAAGACGTGGCGCAAGATGTGTTTTTGCGTGTTTTTCGGAGCTTGCACCGATGGGATTCTGCCCGGCCGCTGAAGCCGTGGCTGCTGACCATTGCCGCCAACCGGTGTCGGACGGCGCTGGCGACGCGTTCTCGACGACCGGTGCCGGCGGAGTTCGTTGACTTGGCTGCAGACAATGCCCGAGCGGATGACAAGGATCTCGCTGAAGAAGTGCAACGGGCGCTGGAGAATCTCCGCGAGGAATATCGCACCTGTTTTGTCCTGTTTCACCAGCAAGAGCTGAGCATTGCCGAGATCGGAGAGATCATGGGCTCTCCGCAGGGGACCGTGAAGACGTGGCTCCATCGGGCGCGACGCGATCTTGCGGAACAACTCAAACGTCGGGGTCTTGGACCCGAGGCACGGCATGAACTGCACGGAATTTGAACACATCCTGGAGGAATCGGTCGAAGCACGCCGCCCGGCTGACGCGCCGTCGTTGCGCGAGCACGCCGCCGGTTGCGCCGCGTGCCGGACGCGGTGGGAACACTACACGGTCTTGGAACGGGCCATCCCACTCTGGAGGGACCGCGTGCCCGACGTCAATCTGGCGGACTCCATCCTCGCCCAAATCACGGTTGACGCCGGTACCGAGAACAATCATGCAAACGACTTGCCCGATCCAGCAATGCGTCCGGCAGCCGTCGGCGAGGCCTTTCGTGTCGGCGGTCCCGGCACGCGTCTCGAACCGGCGGTCGCGCCCGGGCGAAGCGGTTGGCATTTGGCAACCCTGCTCACAATTGTGGCTGCTGCGTTGCTGCTGCTTGTGCGGTCCGTGTCGCTTCCGCCCGGCGTCGGTCGCGATGCACCCGCGAGAATCGCTCGTCGGGACGGCGACACCACCTTCCGCAAAGACAAGCAGCAGCAACCGCGGAATGAAGCGGACGCCGAGATCGACACGTTGCTGCACGACGCCGGTTCTGCATATTTTGTGCTGGCGCGAGGGGCCGCCGATGCGTTCGCTGAGGTGAGAGTGTTCGCGCCGGTCGGCGAACGCGACGATAGGAAACCCGGAAATGAAATGATTCCACAGTGGGGCGCCTCAGCCTGGGTCGAGCGTTGGCGTGAGGGGTTCCAGCCGATCGGGCGTGATCTGGAAGATGCAGTCGATTTCCTCTTCGACGCCGTCCCCCTGGAAGCGGCACCGGCCACCTAGCTCGGGTAGCAACTCAATGAAAGCGAACCTCTTTTTCCTCCTTGCATGGCTGTTGTTGTTTGCAGGCGTGTCTACGCAGCCGTTGTTCGCGGCCGATCGGCTGCTTCGATTCGTCGGTGCGGACGCGAGCATTTGCGTGGAAGCCTCGCAGTTGGGTGAGCGGTTGCCGGCCCTCACCCGTTCGACGTTGTTGGGGCGGTTGCAGAATTCGTCAATCTACCGCGAGTGGCTCAAGAGCACGGATTATCAGAAGCTCGAGCACGCCCGTGAAACTGTCGAGAAGCTCACTGGAAAGCCAATCGGCCAATTCGCGGCGGAATTGTTCGGTGAATCGCTTGTGCTGGCCCTCTATCCGGTTGCGGACGGCAAACTCGCCGGTGTGTTGCTGACACGGGCCGCCAGTGAAGAAGTTCTCGAAGCCGCGCTGGATGCGTGGCGCCGCGCAGAACCATGGGAACTGACGCGAATCGAACATGCCGGTCAGACGTACTTCCGCCGGGCCAAGCCGGCCAAAGGGAAACAACGCGGCGAGATACAGTATTACGTCGCCATCGGGCGTCTTTTCGCGATTTCTGACAGGGAATCGTTGATTCGGCAGGTCATCGACTTGAGCCAGGCCCCGCTCAAGAACAAGCGAACAAACACCAAGACGGTCGGCGGAGCCAACCGTGAGAATCTGTTCGATTCAGCCTTCTATCAACGAGCCCGTCGCTCGTTATCGCGTGACTCGGTGGCCTCGGTTTACGTCAACCCGAGGCAGCTCGACGATTTGGTCAAGCCGAAACCACATGAGCCCAGTCCCCCGCAGGCATTGGTGGAACTCTGGCGACGGTGTGAATCGCTGGTGTTCGGCATCCGGCTTGACGAGGAGGGAATCGTCCTTGAAGCCGTCGCACACTACAAGGCGTCTGACGCGTCGGCCCAGTGGTCGCGGTTGATCGAGAAGACGTCTGGTCCCCCTGATTTCTTGCAGAAGGTTCCCCGTCACGCGCTGGCCGCCGTTGCCGGACGGCATGACCTGGCCGGGCTCGCACGGCTTTTTCTTGAGCAGATCAAGCGGGCGCCTGAATCAAAACGGCAGCAGTTCAACAACCTCCGTCAGGTGGCCCGCGGGCTGCTGCTGGGACTCGATTTGTTCGACGACGTTTTGCCGAGCCTGAAGGCGAATTGGGGCCTGTACGTTGTTCCTGCTCAGCAGAGCCGGGGCGATGCGCCTCCCGTCGACGGCCTGATGGCCTTTGAGCTGCCGGCCGACGCCAAACCGAGCAGCGGAGACGGAAAGGCAAATCTCCGCGACGCGCTGCACAACGGGCTGAATACCGGTCTGAATCTGCTGACGGCTCTGCACAACGGGACGTCGCCCAAAGTGCTGGCGATTGTGCGTAACAGAAAGGTCTCCCGTCCCCCGCAAACCGACACAGTGTTGTTGCGGTGGATCGAAGGCTTCGGACCGTATCAGCCGGCCTATGCGATCACGCCGGACCATCTCGTCTTTTCCAGCTCTCCAAAGCTGATCGAAGAGTTTCTCTCCGCCGAAACGGGAAAGCGGCTGATCTCGGACCCCAAATTTCGGCGATGGAGAGAATCCTTCTTCCCCCAGGCCAATCAGATTGTTTTTGTCAACGTCGCGGAAGTTCGGGATTTCATCGCGGCCGAGCGAGAGTACTTTGTCCGTCAGGCGATACGGTCGGAATCCATCACCGCCGCCGAAGCGAAGAAGCGGCTCAAACGCCTCGACGACCTTTTGCAGCTTGTCGACGGCGCGTTCATCGCGGGCCGCATTGCCGACGACCATGTTCGACTGGTTCTCGGCGTCGCCCTGGACGAGCCGGCTCGCCAATCCGACAACGCCCGATAACGGGCGTCCGTGTCCGCTTGTTCGGCAGTATCGCTACAACTGGCGCTACCAGCCAAATTGCGCGATGCGCACGGCTTACCTTGTTTATCAATCCTTTTTGATCGCTTGCGCCTTTCCCTTTCCCAAACCGGTTGAATAATTAATACGCCGATTTTTGATCGGCCCCCATTGTTAGGAGCACGCTTTGGACGCGACGGATTGGTCATGCCAGGAAACTTCTCGCTCTCTCACATTCCCCCCCAAGAGGTTCTTTCGCCATGGCAAACGAAACACAGACAAGCGGAGACTTGGTCGTTGATCGCAGATCGGGCGACCGACGAATACGAGCAGGCCGCAGAACCAACGAGAATGCATCGACCTACACCGGCGACGAACGCCGGACCATCAGCCGCAGGAAAGTTGAACGTCGCCGGCAAATCGATCCCACAACCTGCGAGCGCGATTACACCGACGATGAGATCGAATTGATGACGGCCATGGACGAGTACAAACGCCGCAGCGGCCGGCAATTCCCCACCTGGAGCGAAGTGCTCGAAGTCGTCGGCAATCTGGGCTACCGCAAAGTGGCTGAACCAACCGAAATTTTGAAGAAACCCCGGCAGTAGTCGGAGAAACCCGGTTTCCCCAAGAGACCGGGTTTCTCATGCGCTGTCCCGCACATCGTTCTGTATTCAGACGGGATTGCGGCCGAACGTCATGATGGTGATGTCGTCGTTTTGCGGCCGGCCGGCAGCGTGTCTGCGGACATCGGCCAGCAGCGCCTTGCCCAACTCATCCGCTTTGGGCGAAGCCTTGCGGACAAACTCGACCACGCGCTGCTTCGTGTACAGCTCCCCTTGAGGATTCATCGCTTCGTCGACGCCGTCGGTGACGATCACCACGGTTTCCCCCGGCTCGATCCTGCGCGTCAGAACCTCGTAGGGATAGTCCTCCATGATGCCGATCGGGATGCCGATCGCCTCTTCGTTGAACGCATCGACGGTTCCGTCGACCCGGCGGATCAACGGCGACATGTGTCCGGCGTTCACGAGCGACATTTCGTGCGTGTTCAAGTCGATGATGACCAGCACGTAGGTGACAAACCGGCCTTCAATGGCGCCTGCGCACATGTGATTGTTGATGGCGGTGATTGCCTCGCCGACGTTGTTCACAAACCCCATCGTATTCTCGACGACGCTGGAGAGTCGCGACATGATCAGCGCGCCGGGGACCCCCTTGCCGGCCACGTCGCCGAAAGAGAGGCAGACCTTCTCGTCGTCCAGCACGAAGCTGTCGTAGTAATCTCCGCCGACGGCCTGAGCCGAATCGTAGGAGGCGTAAAACTCGTAGCCGTCAACTTCCGGCAGCTTCTCGGGCAACAGCGCCTGCTGGACGTTGCGGGCGATTTGCATCTCGCTGTCCTGCTTCTGCTTTTCCATGTGCGAAACCAATAGCCGCGCGTTCTCGTACGAAAGCGCCGCCTGTCCCGCTACGGCGATCAGCAGATCAAGGTCATCCTTCTTGAATTGAGTGAGAGGATTCTGCGTGTCGATGTTGATGATCCCCATCGGATTCCCATCCAGGCCGAGCATGGGAACGCACATCATCGAACGGATTGTCAGGCTCGAAATCGATTCGCTCGCATCGAACCGCGAATCGCTGGCGGCGTCGGCCGAAAGAATACCGGTCTTTTCCTCCAGGACCTTCTTCAGGATCGTCCGGCTGAGCTTGACCGTTTCATCTTCGCCCTCCCGGCGATGTTTTTGCGCAGCGGGGATCATGCGGCCTGACTCGGCATCTTTGAGCAGAATGCTGCCGCGGTCCGCGTGTGGGAACACGCTGAACAGCGTGTCGAGAATCTTCGGCAGCAGCGATTCCAGATCGACCGTACCGGCCAACGTGCGACTGATCTCAAGAATCGCTTTCAATTTCGCTTCCGGCCGCACGTCGAGCATCCCGAACCCGCCGGCATTCTTGGCCGATCCCGTAATGGTCGGCACGCCGTCGTCGTCGCCGGTGATGTCAAGCTTGAACACGTCGGTTGCCGCCACCGACGACGTCGCACCCGCCGGAATTGCAGTCCCCTGTTCCGATTCAAACCGCAGCAGGACCGGACCGAGTTTGATGCGGTCTCCGTGCTCCAGTGCGGTCCGTTCGGCAATTTGTTTCCCATTCACAAACGTGCCGTTGCCGCTGCCCAGGTCTTCCACGAAGAACTCGCCGCCCTCCGAGATAATGTGCGCGTGCCGGCGCGAGACCATGGTCGACTCCAACTGGATCTCGCAGTCGGGGTGCCGGCCGAGGACCGTCTCTGCGCCGGCCAGTTCGTAGGGGATTGCCTGGCCGCCTTGCAGCGACACGAGAGTCGCCATGGTATCGTCCCGTTACTATTGACGTCCGGTTTCACTGTCTCGTCGTCAGCCGCCAGCCGCGGGTGAATACCCGCGGAGATTCGTCCGCGGCTGCAATTCTGCGGCGTCTGTCGATTCTAGGCGTCCGAATCGGGCCGTGCAACAGTTCAGAGCGAACGGTCGCTGGTGTTCTCCGCCTTCTCTCTCGCCGCTGCCAGCCTGCGCTGGTCGAGCGGTCTGTCAAAGCGGATTTGACAGGTGTCGTGGGGCAGGCTTTCCAGCCTGCCGATCCGCAATGACAGACCGCAAATTCCACTGGCCGGCAATGGCAGGTTGGAAAGCCTGCCCCACATTCGGTTGTCCGTGTCCTTTCAGCTTTGACAAGCCGCTAACGACCGCTGAAGATCTCCTCGACATTGCCGCGCAGGACCCGCCGGCCCAGCTCGACGGCGCGCTCCTCCGGCCAGCTACGGGCCATGACGAAATCTCGGGCCAGCACGTCGGCCAGAATGCGGCGATACATGCTGAATTTCGGCAACGCGAATTCCAGCTTGTACATGTCGCTGTAGTAACCAATCTGCTTGTTAGCCGGGACCGCCTGCAGCCGGCTGCGGCAATCCAGCTCGATATACGCCGGTATGTTCGAGTACCACCAGTGTCCATTTGTCACGACGTTCGGAAAGATCCAGCTATAGCTCACCAGTTCCTGATTGCTGGTTTGCGGCAGCACGGAGATCGGAAAGGTGACTTGCGGAAACGCATTCAACAGCCGCCGGTATTGGATCAGCGACGTTCGTTTGTCGAACAGGTCCTGGCCCTGGTAGACGCCGTCCTCGTAAACGCGGCGGTTGACGCCGATCATCAGATCGAACGGCAGCCGATGTTCGGCGCACATCTTCGTCAGCGTCCAAAAAACGAAACAGCTAACCAGGCCCGATTCGTCAGCCGAGAGTTCCCGTCCGGCTGACATCGACTGCACCAGCGGTTCGGCCACGGTCGCTTCAACCGGCTGAGGGGCAAAATCCGGTGGCAGAGAAATGGCGCACGCCCGCGCGCCGTGACCGGTGAAGTGCTCGAACAACCGGCCGATCGCCGATCGCAGCGAGCCGGCATCACTCAGCTCGATGCCGGTCGCCTGAGCCAGCCGTTCGCGAGTTTCGGGTTTGGCAAGCTGAAACACCAATTCGTCGGTCCGTAGACAGGGAACATACCGCGAGGTGTCAAACCCTTCCAGCCGATCGTCGAAGTCATTGGTCAGGAAGACCTGTTCCAACCCGCTTTTCTCGAGCACCTGGTCCGCCCAGTCGGATTCGGCCATCTTGGCGGCGGCCCGGTCGTAGAGCGACTCCCAGTTGTTTGTGGTGATCCGCTCGTCGGCAAAATCGAAGAACGATCGGCAGATTTCCAGCAGCCAACTGACCTGTACGGTGTTCTCCAGGTCGCCGAGCGTCGCCGCCAGCCGGCCGACCTGCTCTTTGGGGTCGAGGCCCGGCTCTTCAATCTGCCGCCGCTCCAGCCCGGCCGAATGGGCCAGCTCCGTGTAGTAATGATACCCCATGATATCGGCCAACGTCTCTGATGCCGGCTTGTGGGGATTGATGTGCGTGTGGGGATCGATGAGGACGATTTGTTCCAGCTCAGCCAGCAAACGCGCCGTCAATTGTTGCGACATGGTGGTCAATCTTTCGTCATGCGTGCTTTGTCGCCGATTCGCCATTCGTTGATTTGTCTGAATCAACCAATCGAATCAGCCGCCAAGAGGGCAGTGTGGCGGCTGACGGAGGCGAGATCAAGTTGAAACGACAAGGAAAACTGCCGGGATTCGGCCGGAGAGAGCCGGTTTTTTCCGTGATGGAATTGCCGAGGAGACGTGGCTTCCTACAATGGAAGAAAGTCGGAGCGTCTGCCGGCTTGTTTCTGTTCGATTTGGAAATCGCGGAGTGTGGAGCGTTATGCCTGAGAGTTGTGAGTCGAGTATCCAGTTTCATTCGATCGACGAGGCTCTGGCCACCTTTCGTGCCGGACGGTTGGTCATTGTCGTCGACGCCCGGGACCGCGAGAACGAAGGCGACTTCGTCTGCGCCGCCGAGATGGCGACTCCCGAGGTCATCGACTTCATGCTGAAGTTCGGGCGGGGCGTGCTCTGCGTACCGCTGACGCGGGACGTCGCCGACCGCTTGCATCTCAAACCGATCGTTGACAGCGAGCGGAACACCACGCCCACTCAGACGCACTTCCTCACGCCGGTCGACCACCGGGAGAGCGGGACCGGCGTCAGTCCCGAGAACCGCGCCCGGACCGTCCGGGCCCTCAGCGATCCGCACTCACGGGCCGAAAACTTTGTCATTCCGGGCCACATCAACCCGCTGTTGGCCAAGCAGGGAGGCGTGCTCCGCCGGGCCGGTCATACGGAAGCCACCGTCGACCTATTGAGGATGGCCGGCATGAGGCAGGTCGGCGTGTTGATTGAAATCTGCAGCCGAAGCGGCCGCGGCATGGCCCGGGACGTCGAGCTGCAATCGATCTCGGACGAGTTCGACATCCCCATCATCGCCATCGAGGACCTGATTCGCCACCGCCGCCTGCGCGAGCAGTTGGTCCATCGAGAGATCGAAGTTCCTTTGCCGACGAAGAATTTCGGGGCACTGCAGGTGATCGCCTACCGCGTCGCTTACGAGGACCAGGAGCCGATGGCAATGGTGTGGGGCGATCTGAGCTCGCAGGCTGCCCCGCTGGTTCGCATGCATTCCTCCTGCTTCACCGGCGACGTGCTCGATTCGCTCCGCTGCGATTGTGGCGAGCAGCTCCACATGGCAATGGAGATGATCCACCGCGAAGGGGCCGGTGCCGTCGTCTACCTGCCGCAGGAAGGCCGCGGTATCGGATTAGTTGCCAAGCTCAAGGCCTACAAACTGCAGGACGACGGCTGCGATACCGTGGAAGCCAACCAGCTTCTCGGTTTCAAGGCCGACATGCGCGACTACATGATCGGCCTGCAAATCCTCAAAGACCTCGGTCTCAGCGAAATCCGCCTGCTCACGAACAATCCCAAGAAACGCGATGCGTTCGAAGCCGCTTGGGACCTGAAGGTCGTCGAGCAGGTTCCCATCATCGCCCCGCCCGAAAAACATCGCGAGCAGTACCTCACCACCAAACGCGAGAAGCTCGGCCACCTGCTCCCCCCAGCGGCGGCCAACGGGTGACAGGGGGGCCGGTTAGGCGAGCGGCCCGAAGGAAATCACCCGAAGCGCGAGCGACGCAATGAGGCAGCCAACGCATCCCTCGCTTGCGCGCCGGGTGAGTGTGGGTGAGTTTTTTCTTCCGGTCGCCTTATGGCTCAGCCGGTTCCCCATCCTCAGAGGGTGCTTCAGTCTGAATCTGCTCGATCGCAGCCGCTTCACTCGCGTCATCCGGGATGATTTGGCTCTGTTCAGGCGCGGGGGGCGGCTCCTCACTGCACCCAACAAGAAAAGCTGTGAGACCGAACAAAGCCAGTAGGGCGATGCATTTCCTCATTCTTCTCTCCCCCGTGAAATGCTCAGTGATCTGCAGACCGGCTTGGTTCCTTCAGAAGTCAAGCCAATCGGGAATCGGTCGAGTGTCTGCAACATGGATTGTGAAGGATCGGTTTTGGCAACCGGTCCGCATCGGCCCGCAGCGTCGCCTGAGGGTCTTAGAATTCTCCGATGGTGTTGCCGTCTGTTTTGCGGCCCAGGTTTGTCCAGAGGGCCGCGTCGATGTTTTCGGTCACGAAGCGAACGGATCCGTCACACAGCAGAACGTGGACACCGCCTTCGTGTTGGCTGCGGGCCCCGTTTGCACAATTGCCGCTGTTCAAGCCGCATTCCGAGCGTTGATCGTTGGGAAGATACAATGTGCTGTATGCCCAGTCTCGGCACAACATACCCTCCAGCCAAGTGCGGCCTCGCACCCCGCTCTGGTTGCCAGGCGGCGAAGGACACGTGATGGAACTACCGCCGGAATTCGCACTGGTGTCAAACCGGTACCCGACGAGACACTCCGAGACCATCATCGTATTCGATGTTCCGTCCTTGATATCCCGAAACAGGACGTAGCTGTCCAAGTACATGACTGATCGACCGTTGTTGCTCCACGTGCCGCCGCCCGCAGTAAATGTGGTCCGATCGGCAATGCAGGTCACGTAGTTCATCGGACCCATCCCTCCGGTACTCGCCTTGGTGCCGGGATCGCTCGGGCAGCGATAGACTCCGATTTCGGTGGTTCTCACCGCCTGACCGGTTCCCGGCTCTTTCTCCCAGTTGATTTGATTGTAGATGGCGGTCTCATCCAAAAACGGCAGGATCCGCCCCCCCCATTGCAGCCCGCTGGTCGTCCAACTCGTCGGCGTATTCCTCCGAACCGATGCCGGAGGGAAAGAATTGTAAGTATCGTGATAGTTGTGCAGCGCCAGACCGATTTGTTTCAAGTTGTTCTTGCACTGACTTCGTCGAGCGGCCTCCCGCGCCTGCTGCACGGCCGGCAACAACAGAGCGATCAGAATCGCAATGATCGCAATCACCACTAGCAACTCAATCAGCGTAAATCCTCGTCTGTGACGAATGACTCTCAGCATTTGTTCGCTCCACTTCTCAGAGTGAGAGATTTGATGGCGTTTCTCCTGCACGACCGTGCGCAATACGCAGGCGGCAGCTCACAAAAAACCAAAGTCCATCGGCCCGTCGACAAAAGATGTCTCAGCGGAAGGAAAGGCGATGCTCGACGTCAGGCTGCCAGCGACAGCAACACAGCGGACACCACAAAGGCAGGAAAACTGGTTGGTAGGTTCTCAATTTGGGAGGGATTGGGTCGGAATGTTTCTTCCAGTTTGCAAATCTGGACATTTCTAGCAGTGATTATACACTGCGCGCGTGGCTCTGTGTCAAGATTTCCAAGGACTTTTTTCTGTTCTTCGGTTTCGTTTCACGTTACTCAAAGAGGTGTCGAGGGGAAGACTGATCGAAAAACTCCCCGCGGCGGCTGGTGCGGTGGTTGCGGCTCCTGCTCCACAGTCGGCAGACACCGAAAGGCGTTGGAGCCGATGGCACCGCATCCAGGCACGCTCGCGGGGAGTCACCGGGACATCGGTTTTTCCGTTTCTAAAATCATGGTGGATCCCGGTCCGGCATCCGAGATGGCTCATCGCCAGCTCTTCAAGGCGTCGGTTCTCGGTGACAGCAATGGCCCGCTGAATGTCGGGATCGTCGCTTTCAGAATACTCCGTGTCTGAGTCAGCCAGGGTGACCGTGATGTCGGGTGTCACGCCGCTGCCGGCCATCATGCGGTCCTTGGGCGAGTAGAACCGGGCGGTCGTCAACTTCAGACTGCCTGAGACGCTCTCTAACGGAAAGTGCGTTTGCACCGTCCCTTTGCCGTACGATTTCCGGCCCACCACCAAGCCGCGATTGTTCTCCTGGATGGCCGCTGCGAAAATCTCGCTGGCGCTGGCACTGTTGTTGTCGACGAGCACCACCAGCGGGACCTTCCACGTCCGCTCGTACTCGGCCCGTTCCAAGGAGTTGTCAGCGACGAGCCGGCCGGTCCCGTAATCAGATCGGCCACGTAATCCAGAGCCTCGAAAGGACACCAACGGCCCACACAGGGCTTTTTTGCGTTGATGGTGACGTCGTGAGAAACATTTCAGCACCTCCTCTCACGTGTTGATTGTGAGTCATTGATGGTTCCGCGAGACGGTATGCGGCAACGGGTCTGAACACACTTTCATCGCCTGCGTCTCGCTCAGATCAACGAAGTCGACCTCATCAGCTTGCGGGCTGCTCTGCCTCGCGTCGCACAGTTCGGCTCGCATCACGCGAACATCAGCCGGCGCGTCGATGCCGATTTTGACGGCGCCTCGCCCCGTCTTGATTACTTTGATGACAATATCGCTTCCAATGCGAATCTGTTGAAACCGTTTTCGTGTCAATACGAGCATCTTTATCTTCCTCCTCGCGACTGTGGATCCGTCACAACGGGATCTGATTTTCAATAGTCGTTCCACCAATGGCGTTTGCCGTTACCCGGTGGTCGTCAGTATGACAACCTGTGTTTGCGAAGGGTGTGCCAATCGTGATCTAGCGACGAAAAATCCTGAGGAAACTTTTATAAGTCGAATTTTAATAATGTGTTCTAGTCATTGATGTGCAGGGACATCGAATGATTTCTACGACCACAAAGGCACATTTTTCAAGGAATTCCGGCGAGATTACAATCCACTTCGTGCGTGAAGTGTTGAAAATATGGTTGCATAAGTTTCAATGTGTGATCTATTAAACGACACATGCGAAAGCACCTGGTTCATATAGCCACATTGACGTACGCCAGTGGCGGCGTCCGATACCGGTTCCACCGCATTGATTTGCCGCAGTCGGCTGAAATCGACAACGAGAGATTGTCACACAGATTCACTCGGAGTGGCATCAGTGCTGCTGAAACGATTCGCTTGGAGAGGCGTGAGTCATAGTGAGTTGTCTCGGTGAACCTCTTTTTCAGTTTGCAACACTGTGGCAAGGAGAGGATGAAATGCAGAATTTGAAGACCTTTTCCCTGGCGGCAGTGGCGACGTGTGTGGCTTTGGTGACCAGCGCTGTGCGGGCGAATCCGCTGCAAGCTGTCGGTTCGGCAGTGAATCAGACGGTTTCGTACGTGACCGGCCCGTTTGCCGGTTACGGCGACCCGAGCAGCACGTGGTATTGTCCCGGCCAGCCGTTCCTTGGGGCTCCGGCACTTCTCGGTCCAACTGGAAGAGCGGGCGCCAAGCCGGTCTCGCCTGTCGCGAACACGGGGGTGAACACGTCGAGTCCGTTCTATCCATGAGCGGAACGTCAGCCCGATGATCGAGAATGCGACGTTTTCCGCGTTGGGCCGCCGAAAACTAATTCGGCGGCCCAATTTATGTGCTTGCATTCAATCCGGGGGTGAATATACTTAGAACCTCTGAGAAACTCGGCGAGCGGGAAGCGTGAACAAGGTGATGGCCATGGCTCAGAAATGTGACGTTTGCGGGAAGAAGCCGGCGACCGGGAATCGCGTTTCGCAACGCGGCAAGCCGAAGTATCTGGGCGGAAACGGCCGCAAGACCACCGGAATCACGCGCCGTTTGTTTCGGCCCAACCTGCAAAAGATCCGCGTTCAGCAGGGTGGCGGAGTCGTCACCAAGCGGGTTTGTACCGCGTGCATCCGTGCCGGGCGCGTCCAGAAGGCCGTGGTTCGCAAGCCGTTCAGCCTGCCGACGTCGAAATAGGCCCCTGGTGAGCAGACGAATCGATGAGTACCGCGCTCACACGCGAAGAGGTCGCCAAAGTGGCGCTGTTGGCTCGGCTGAAGCTGACCGATGACGAGGTCGACGTCTTCACCTCACAGTTGGAAAAGATTCTCGAATACGTCGACATCCTCAACGAAGTCGACACCGAAGACGTCGACCCGATGGCACATGCCGTCGAGTTGAGTAACGTCCTGCGGGCCGACGAGGTTTGTGAGTCTCTCCAGCGCGACAAGGCCTTGGCCAACGCGCCCAAGACCGATGGGCGATTTTTCCTCGTGCCGCAAATTCTGCACGGTGCGTGAAAGGTTCGGCGGCTGCCGGTAGACGGAGAAATTGGAAGTCGCATGTCGATCACCGGTCTGGCGGCGAGTGAATTGCTGGCTCAGATGCAGCGCGGCGACGTCAGCAGCGTCGACGTGACGAGGGCTCATCTAGAGGCCATCAAAGCCCACGACGGCAAAGTCGGCGCCTTTCTGCGCGTCGATGGCGACGCGGCTTTGGCTCAGGCGGCCTTGGTCGACGGCAAACGGCGGGCGGGAGACCGCCTCGGCACATTGGCGGGGCTGCCGGTGGCTGTCAAAGACGTGCTGTGTACCGAGGGGCAGCCGACAACCTGCGGCAGCAGGATTTTGGAATCATTCAAACCGCCTTACGACGCCCACGTCATTACCCGTTTGAAGGAAGCGGATGCCGTCCTGATCGGGAAGACCAACATGGACGAGTTCGCAATGGGCTCGTCGACGGAGAATTCGGCATTCCAGACGACGCACAACCCCTGGAACTTGGACTGCGCACCGGGGGGTTCCAGCGGCGGCTCGGCGGCGGCGGTGGCGGCGGGCATGGCGCCGTTGGCCGTCGGCAGCGACACGGGAGGTTCGATTCGGCAACCGGCCGGCTTTTGCGGCGTGGTCGGATTGAAGCCGACTTACGGACGCGTGTCGCGCTACGGTCTGGTGGCGTATGCCAGTTCGCTGGATCAGGTCGGTCCGCTGGCCGGCGACGTCGGCGGGGCCGCGCTGCTGTTGGAGGTGCTGGCCGGACATGACCGGCGCGACTCCACCTCTGTCGATGCGCCGGTCCCCCAATACAGTCGAACCGTCGAGGAGCCGCCGGAGGGTCTGCGGGTTGGGATGGTGCGAGAGCATTTCGTCGAGGGGCTCGACCCGGAGGTGGAATCGGCCGTCCGCGAAGCGATCGACGTCTACACGTCGCTCGGGGCGGAGATCAAGGAGATCACCCTGCCCCACTCGAAATATGCGGTGGCCGCTTACTATCTGATCGCTCCCTCGGAGGCATCGAGCAACCTGGCCCGATACGACGGCGTGCACTACGGTTCGCGGGCCGAGAGCTTCGACAACATGATCGACATGTACGCGGCGACCCGCGGCGAGGGGTTCGGCGATGAGGTCAAGCGGCGGATTATGCTGGGGACATACGCCCTCTCAGCCGGTTACTACGACGCGTACTACCTGAAAGCGCTGAAGGTTCGGCGTCTGATTCGCAACGATTTCGACACGGCGTTCGAGTCGGTCGACGTGATCGCAGCACCGATCTCGCCGACCCCGGCGTTTCGGATCGGGGAACTGATCGACGATCCGCTGGCGATGTATCTGTCGGACGTTTACACGCTCAGCGCCAACCTGTCGGGCATACCCGGTCTGTCGGTGCCGGCCGGCATGAGCTCCGGCGGCTTGCCCATCGGTCTGCAACTACTGGCGCCGCCGTTCGAAGAGGAACGGCTGTTGCGCGCCGCGAGGATGTTCGAGCGGGAAACGGATTGGCACCGGCGGCGCGCGAGTTTGAAATAGGCTCCACCGCCAAGACGCCAAGGACGCCAAGATGGAACCAAGTCGACAGGTAGACCAGTTTGCCCATTCGGTAATCGGCGAGGCAATAGAGGTCCATCGAACTCTGGGTCCGGGTTATTTGGAGAGCGTCTACGAAGGCCACTCGACTTCAGTTGGGGCTCTTCTTGATCAACTTCAACGTTCCTGTCCTGAAGGAAGGCATCAAGCGAGTCGTATGCACGAAACCTTGAGACTGGTCTTGGCGTTCTTCGCGTCTTGGCGGTGAAACTACCATGAACTACACGACAATCATCGGCCTGGAAGTGCATGTGCAGCTTTTGACGAAGTCGAAGCTGTTTTGCGGTTGCGCGAACAGGTTCAACCCTGAGAATCCGAACGTGCAAACGTGCCCGGTTTGTCTGGGACTGCCCGGTTCGCTGCCAGTGATGAATCGCGAGGCGTTTCGGCTGTCGTTGAAGGCGGCGTTGGCTTTGAACTGCAACATTCCCGGTTTCACCAAGTGGGACCGCAAGCAGTATTACTACCCTGATTTGCCGAAAGCGTATCAAATCAGCCAGTACGACCTGCCGTTCAGCGAAGACGGACGGCTGGAGCTGGAAGTTGATTCGGAATCGGACGAGACGAGACGGATCGGCATCATTCGCGCCCACCTGGAAGAGGATGCCGGGAAAAACCTGCACGACGAGTCGGGCAAAGGGCAGGACAGCCGAGTCGACTTGAACCGCTGCGGCACACCGCTGTTGGAGATTGTCTCGGAGCCGGACATCCGTTCGCCGGCCGAGGCGCGGCGGTACCTGGAGGAGTTGAAGCTGCTGCTGATGTACCTCGGCGTCTCCGACTGCAACATGCAGGAAGGCAGCCTGCGGTGCGATGCGAACATCAATCTGCACGTGCCGACCGAGGACGGGCATCGGATTGCCACGCCGATCGTGGAAGTGAAGAACATGAACAGCTTCCGCAATGTCGAATTGGCGCTGGTTCACGAAGCGACGCGGCAATTCGAGGAGTGGCAGAAAACCGGCTGGAAGCTGGGTGACGTACCGAAGCAAACCCGCGGCTGGAACGCCGAGCGGGGGGTGACGTTCGCCCAGCGGGGGAAGGAGGAGGCTTCCGACTATCGTTACTTCCCCGATCCCGACCTGGTCCCGGTGACGGTCACCGAGGAGGAGCTGGAAGAGATCCGTGCCGGAATGTGCGAGTTGCCCGCCGACCGGCGCAAGCGGTTTCGGGTCGCTTACCAACTCTCGGACTACGATGCCTCGGTCATTATTGACCAGGGCAAGTCGTTTGCCGACTATTTCGAAGAAGTCGTCGGCGCGTGCGGCGACGGCAAGCAGACGGCCAACTGGGTCACGCAAGACGTGTTGCGGGAAATGAACGAGCGGAAGCTGTCGATCGACGACTTCCCGATCCGGCCGGCGGTCCTGGCGGCATTGCTCGAGAAGATCGGCGGCCGTGAGATCACGAACAAGAGTGCACGGGACGTGTTCATCGAGTTGCTCCGCGAAGCCGGCGCGGGTGCCGAACTGTCGGTCGAGCACGTCAGCCGGATCGTGGATGAGAAGGGTCTGGCCGTGGTTTCCGACACCGAGCGGCTCGAATCGGTGATCGCCGCGGTGGTGGAACAGAATCCGAAAGCGGCGGCAGACTTCCAGGCGGGCAAGCAAGCGGCGATTGGTCCGCTGATTGGTCAGGTGATGCGCGCGGTCAAAGGCGCCGATCCCAAAACGGTTCGGCAAATGCTCTGCGAGAGGCTGGGCGCCCGGCCGTGAGTGTTTGCGGCAAACCGAACAGCCTGTTGAAGAAGGTGTTTCCACGAGCCGCGACCGTTAGGGAGCGGTCGTTTCCGCTCGCTCACGCTCGCGGCTCGTATCAGGATTTTCAACAGGCTGCGAATGCCGGGATGCTTACGAAGAGGCGGTCTGCTCTCCCAGCCGGCGTAGCAATTCCAGCGAATAGATGCCCGTGCTGTGTCCGTCGCTGAAGGCGATACTGTAGGCGTAATTCCCCATCGGTTGCATCGCGGTCGCCTTGACCGGTGCGATGTCTTCCGGTTTCAGCACGGGCAACTGTGCAGGCGGCGTCGCTCGTTTGGCTCTGCATGTGGCACAGGGACACACGTCTCGGAGAAAGCTCCACGTCAGCCTGTGCACGACCCCGTCGTTCCACTCGATGATCAGGCAGTCGCCCTCTGTGTTCAACGAACGGGGAACCGGCGTGTCGGCTTGCGAGTTGACCATTCGAACCGTCTCACTTCGAGACACAAACGGGGCTAATCCATTATTCTTAGAAACCCAAACCGACGACTTGTCGTCGCTGGACGCGTCGTGAAACCAGTAGATTCCGACAACAAGTTGTCGGCTTGGGTATCACAACGACAGCCGATGAATCATTCGTACTAATCTGCGTCTTCGGTGTCACGGGTGTCGATCTCCAGCGGGCCTTTCAGACGCTCTTCGACCTCGACCGGAGGAAGCGTCAGCACGCGGTACAAACAAAAACTGACCAAAGCCAGCACCGAGCCGACCGAGAGGACCATCACCATCCAGCCACCTGCAGTCATCGCTCGTCCTCCAACGGAAGCAGCGAACCGTCGTCGGCCACCCGGTCGAACCGTCCCTCGGCCTCCCAGCGTTTGCCGGCAATGCGGATCAGCACCAGCATGAAGGTGAGGATCACCCCCATGAACAGCACGGACCCCAGAGCAACCGGATCGTTCCAAATCTTGTGGGCGTAGCCGTTCTCTCCTGGAATCTTCTCCTTGCAGAAGAAAACGAAGATGGTCAACAGATACACCGGGACGACGAATTTCAGCATCCATTGCACGAACCGTGGGATGCGGATATGCGCCCCCTTCTGCGCCTCGATTTCGCCTCTCTCGATACCGAAGATCCAACCGTACAGAATGGCCTGGATCATCGCCAGGATGAAGATCAGCGTCGTGCCCACCCAAAAATCAAACGTATCCAGTGCCAGCAGGCCTTCGGAGAAGTAAACGACGAATCCGCAACCCAACGCCGCCAGCAAGCCCAGGAATGCGGCCGAGGCGTGCCGCTTCAGCCCGAGGCCCTCTTCGAAAAATGCGATGACCGGTTGCAGCATCGACAAACTGCTGGTGATTGCCGCGACAAACAGCATGAAGAACCAAAGGAAGCCGAAAAACCGGCCGCCCGGCATGACCGCGAACACGTTGGGCAGCGCATTGAAGCCCAGACCAAAGGTCCCGAAGTCTCCGGCCGCCGCGCCGAGAAAAATGAACGCAGCCGGCAGCGTGATCAGTCCGCCCAGACAGACCTCGAAAAACTCATTCATGCTGCATGCCGTCAGTCCGCTGAGAACGACGTCGTCATTGTGTCTCAGGTAGCTGGCATAGTTGATGATAATCCCAAAACCGACCGAGAGGCTGAAAAAGATCTGGCCGGACGCCGCCAGCCAAGTCTGCGGATCCGTGAGTTTTCCGTAATCTGGATTCCACATGAACCCCAGACCACCCAAGACCGACTGCCCGGGCTTTGCCGGGTCCGGGGTTCCTAAAGTCAGGACACGCACCAGGACCACCACGGCACACACCACCATCAGCGGCATGGCCACTCGACAGAAACTCTCGATTCCTTTGGTGACGCCGCGGTAAATCAGAACAAAATTGAGGGTGAAGGTTACCAGTAGCACCCACAGCAGTTGCTGGTTGCCGGGCCTCAGCAACGCGCCGTTTTCTTCCGCGCCGACGTATTGGCTGAAAAACTTGCCATACGCCTCGGCGTCCGCGCCTTTCATCAGGTCGCCGGTCAAATAATTGATCGCGTAGCCGAGACACCACGCTTCGATGACCACGTAGTACATGTAGATGACCAGTGGAATGAGCAGCGCAATGGCCCCGAAATACTTCGCCATGGGGTTCCGCCAGATGACGCTGAAGACGCCCGGAGCGGAATTGAAGCCGCGGATGCCGCCGTAACGGCCCATGGTCCACTCGGCCCAGCAGAGGGGAATTCCCAGCACAAGTAGCGAAATGAAATACGGCAGCAAAAAGGCGCCGCCGCCGTTCTGAGCAGCCTGCCCCGGAAATCGCAGAAAGTTCCCCAACCCGACCGCCGATCCGGCCACCGCCAGGATCACCCCGATGCGAGAGCCCCATCGTTCGCGTGCCACTGTCTGTCCCTCCTGAGCGGCCATCCCGGACGAATTGTCTGAATTAGTATAGCAGCCAACAAGTTAGGGCGAAACTCCGAAATCCATTTTCGCTCGGATCGTGGTGTTTTCCGAACCGCACGAGAATGAAGCTGATTTTTGACAATTTTAGTTGTCGAAAATTGGGATAGCGTGTATGATTCCATTGGCCCGACGAAATTCTGCAAGGTTTCCGTCCCGAATGAATCGGGACAAAGTGGCTAGGAACGCCGATGAAAACGTCGATTGATCCCAACGATCACCAGTTTCTTGAGCGGCTGCACCGGCTTGGTGCCGGGACCGTGCAGGAGATTTGCGCAGAGCTGCAAGTGACGGCAACGGCCGTTCGACAACGCTTGGTGCGGTTGCAGGGGTTGGGTCTGGTCTCGCGAGAGGTTGTGCGGACCGGTCGAGGCCGGCCGCATCACACCTACAAGCTGACCGAGGCCGGTCTGCGACACTTGGGAGACAATTACGACGACTTGGCGTTGGTTTTGTGGCGTGAGTTGCAGGGCATTGAAGAGCCGGACGTCCGCAACCGGATCGCGGCCCGCATCTGCGACGCGCTGGTTCAGCAGTACGAAAGAGACGTGCAGGGGGAATCCTTGAACGAGCGGGTCGCCCAATTGCGCTCGGCACTGAACCAACGGGGTTTCGACGTGGAAATCGATTCTTCGGGACGGTTGCCGATTCTGCGAGAGAACAACTGTCCGTATTTGGACTTGGCCAGTTCCGACTCAACCATCTGCGAGATGGAGCAGGCCGTGTTCGAGCGAGTCCTGAAGAGTCGCATGACACTGACACAATGTTGTCTCGACGGCTACAACTGCTGCGAATTCGAAACGGCCAGCGAGAGACAGTCGTCGACGGAATGGGCACACGATTGAAACCATGATGACGCGTGATCTATAGTGTGATTTGCTCGGTTTCGGCAGACTCTGTCTGCTTGTTTCTCTGACCACGCCGTAAAGAGGGATGAGAAAAAATGACTTGGATCGAGGGACGATTTGAGGAGAACTTCCTCATCACGACTCTGGAACAGGGGATGAACTGGGCCAGACAGTCCAGCATCTGGCCGATGACGTTCGGTCTGGCCTGTTGCGCGATCGAGATGATGGCCACCGGCGCCAGCCGGTTCGATATTGACCGCTTCGGCGCCGGCGCGTTTCGGGCCTCGCCGCGTCAGGCCGATTTGATGATTGTCGCCGGCACGGTGACCTTCAAGATGGCCAGCCGCGTCCGCCGGCTCTACGAGCAGATGCCCGATCCGAAGTACGTCATTGCCATGGGCGCCTGCACCATCGGCGGTGGGCCGTATTTCAAGTATGGCTACCACGTGGTCAAGGGGGTGGATTTGGTGGTTCCGGTCGACGTGTATGTCCCCGGCTGCCCACCACGCCCGGAAGCGTTGCTGGAAGGCTTGATGCGCATCCAAGACAAAATCAAGGCGAAGAAAATCACCAAAGGGACAGAGGACGTTCTGCCGGTTCCGCATCACAGCGGATACGCCAGCGTTCCCGAAATGCTCGCGGAAGTGTAGTCTGCCGGGGTCATTGCGATCGGAGGTCCGCGTTCGAGCGACACCGTTTCGCCGGTGGCGTGTCAATCAGGAAAGAGATACCGAATACAATGAGCAGCGTCTTAAGAATTGAAAGTTTGCACGTCGCCATCGAGGAGAAACCGATCCTCGACGGCGTCGATTTGGAGATCAAGCTGGGCGAGATCCATGCGCTGATGGGACCCAACGGATCGGGAAAAAGCACGCTGGCTTACGCGCTCTCCGGACACCCCAAGTATGAAGTCACCGGCGGCAAGATCGAGCTGGACGGCAAGAACCTGCTGGAGCTCGACCCGAACCAGCGCGCCCGGATGGGCCTGTTTCTGGCGTTCCAGTACCCGGTGACGATTCCGGGGGTCAAAGTCGCCGATTTCCTGCGTCATGCCGTTTCAAATTTCCGCAACCCCCAACGCAAGGAAGGGGAAGGCCTGATCCCCATGCGCGAATTTCGCAAGGAACTCCGCAGCCAGATGGACGAGCTGGGAATGGGGCGGGAATTCGCCCGCCGGTATCTCAACGACGGGTTCTCCGGCGGTGAGAAGAAACGAATGGAAATCCTTCAGTTGGCGATGTTGAAGCCCCGCTTCGCCGTCCTCGACGAAACCGATAGCGGGTTGGACAGCGATGCCGTCAAGGTCGTCAGCGAAGGGATCAGCCGGCTTGTCGGGCCGGAGATGGGCATCTTAATCATCACGCACCACAAACGGCTGCTGGAATTCAACCAGCCGCAATTCACTCACGTGATGCTTGCGGGGCGCATCGTGGAAACCGGCGACGCCGCCCTGGCCTACGAACTGCACGCCCACGGTTACGCAGCCGTGCGGGAACGGCATCCCGAGGCGGCGCAGGAGCAGGCGCAAGCGGAAGAAGTGGCCGCCGCCACCTAGTACGACTACGCAAAGTCGTGATTGACCGAAGATGAAGGAACCAACAAGGAACACAGCGAGGCCTACCGCCGCAACCAAGAAGAAGAGGATCAGGAAACCAGGAAAGCAGGAAAGATGAAGTAGATAAAACACGTGACTCGGTTGAAATAAGTTCCTCGCCGTTGTTTCTCATCATCACTTACGTTTTCCTGTTCCTGCCTTCCTGGTTTCCTGATTAACTCTTCTTCCGAAGCCGAGGAGATGAATAACCGTGGCAACTGAAACGAACGCGACTGCCGAGAACATCGGAACCGGCGAATACCAATACGGCTTTCACGATCCGACGAGCGAATATGTCTTCAAAAGCCGCAAGGGTCTCGACGCCGAGATGGTCAGCCAGATCTCCGAGATGAAGGGCGAGCCGGACTGGATGCTCGAGTACCGGCTCAAGGCGCTGGAGATCTTTTTCCAGAAGCCGCTGCCCGCCTGGGGTGGAGACCTGAGTCACCTCGACTTCCAGGATATCTACTACTACGTCAAGGCCTCGGACCGCCAGGAGCAGGACTGGGACGACGTGCCCGAAGACATCCGCAAGACATACGACCGGCTCGGCATCCCCGAAGCCGAGAAAAAGTACCTGGCCGGCGTGAAGGCGCAGTATGAGTCGGAAGTCGTTTACGGCAGCCTGCAGGAAGACCTCGCAAAGAAAGGGGTCCTCTTCACCGACACCGACTCGGCGCTCCAGAAGCACGCGGACATCCTTCGTGAGTATTTTGGAACGATCATCCCGTCGTCCGACAACAAGTTTGCAGCGTTGAACTCGGCGGTCTGGTCGGGCGGTTCGTTCATCTACGTTCCGCCGGGAGTGGAAATTGAATTCCCGCTGCAAGCGTATTTCCGCATCAACTCCGAGAACATGGGCCAGTTCGAGCGGACGTTGATCATCGTCGACGAGGGGGCCTCGGTGCACTACGTCGAGGGCTGCACCGCCCCGATCTATAAGACCGAAAGCCTGCACTCGGCCGTCGTGGAGATCGTCGTCAAGCGGGGCGCCCGCTGCCGCTACACGACGATCCAAAACTGGTCGAACAACGTCTATAACCTGGTGACGAAACGGGCGATGGCTTACGGCGATTCGCTGATGGAATGGGTCGACGGGAATTTGGGCTCGCGACTGACGATGAAGTACCCGGCCATTTACCTCATGGAGCCGGGCGCTCGCGGCGAGACGCTCTCGATCGCTTTCGCGGGCAAGGGACAGCACCAGGACGCCGGCGCCAAGATGGTGCACTGTGCTCCGCACACGTCGAGCCGCATTATTTCCAAGAGCATCTCGAAGGGCGGCGGCCGGTCGAGCTACCGCGGCCTGGCGAAAGTCAACGCCGATGCGCATCACTGCAAGTCGAACGTCGTCTGCGACGCGCTGATTCTCGACAGCCACAGCCGCAGCGACACCTACCCCTATATCGAGGTGGACGAGAACGACGTCACCATCGAACACGAGGCCAGCGTCTCGAAAATCGCCGAAGAACAACTGTTCTACCTGATGAGCCGGGGCCTGAGCGAATCTGAGGCGTCGTCGATGATCGTCACCGGCTTTATCGAACCACTGGTGAAAGAACTGCCGATGGAATACGCGGTCGAGATGAACCGGCTGATCGAGCTCCAGATGGAGGGATCAGTCGGGTAAACAATGACTACCGCAGCAGACACAACGATCAGCGCTCCCGCCGGATTTGATGAGGCGGCATTCGACGCGTTTCTTCAGACGCGGGACGAACCGGTCTGGGTGACCGATTCGCGGCGACAGGCGTTCGCCCTGTACCGGGAGAAACTGTCTGAGCCGCTCGATCCGGAGGAATGGAAACGGATCGATTTGCGGACGTTTCGCCCGGAACAGTTCGCCATTCGTGCGGGATCGTCGTCCGGGGGCTCCTTTGGCACGCTGCTCGAGAATCGGGCCAGTTTTGCCGGCCAGGTTTCCCATGTCGACGGACGCCCTCACCGGGCGACTCTCGAGGCGGCGCTGGCGAAGCAGGGCGTTTTATTCGGCGATTTGGCCGCCCTCGTGCGCGACCACGGCGACGTGCTGAAGCCGTATCTGCTCACGCGGGCCGTTCGGCCCGATCGCGATCGGTTCTCGGCTTGGCACGCAGCGTTTTGGACCGGCGGAACGGTGTTGTACGTGCCCGCGGGCGTCTGCATCGAGGAACCGTTACACAGTCTGATCGCGCTGTCCGAGCAAGGGGCCGCCGATTTCAGCCATACGCTCGTCATCCTCGAAGAGGACGCCTCGGCCACTTTGCTAGAGGAGACGGCCTCGGCCACTCCGGCGACAGCCTCGGCCACTCCGGCGACAGCCGGCCTGCACGTCGGTGCCGTCGAGTTGCTGATCGGCAAAGACGCCCGGCTGCGGTACGTCCAGCTTCAGAATTGGAACCACAAGGTCTATCACTTCGCTCATCAGGGCGGAATAGTCGATTCAAACGGCTCGCTGGAGTGGACCATCGGCGGCATCGGCGCCCGGCTGGCGCATATCCATCAGGACGTGACTCTCGACGGTCGCGGGGCGGAAGCACATGTCAACGGCGTCACGTTCGCCACCGATCGGCAGTTGATCTCGTACTACACCCGGCAGGCTCACAACGCTCCGGACACCAGCAGCGACTTGCTCTACAAACAGGTGCTGCGCGACAAGTCTCACGTGGTGTGGCGAGGTATGATTCGCGTCGAGCCGCAGGCGCAACGCACCGACGGCTATCAGCGCAGCGATGCATTGATGCTCTCGAGCACTTGCCGGAATGACGCGATTCCTGGATTGGAAATCGAAGCCGACGACGTCCGCTGCACGCACGGGGCAACGGCCGGGCGAGTTGACGAAGAACAGATCTTCTACTGCATGTGCCGCGGGCTGACCGAGTTCGAAGCGATGCACATGATCGTCGAAGGATTCTTCCAAACGGTTTTCGACCGCATCCCGGTGAAAGCCGTCCGTGAGACGCTGAGCCAGGCCGTCGAAAAGAAACTGGGCATCGGAGACTGAGAGCGTGTTTGGCATGGACAGGTTTGGGTGCCACTGCCGTGTCGGCAGTGTTTCGATCACACGCACGGCTGATACAGCCGTGGCACCCTTCATTTCAGGCGAAATGAGTGGTGAATGCTGATGGCTGAGTTCGTACAGGTTGCCACTGTTGATGAGATTTCTCCGGGCGGCCGCAAGTCGATTGTCGTCGACGAGGTTCCCGCGCTGCTGGTCCGTGTTGGCGACGACTTTTATGCCATCCAGGACGTCTGCACACACGACGGCCAGCCGTTGACCTTCGGCTTCCTGCTGCGAAACGAAATCACCTGCCCGCGTCATGGAGCGCGGTTCGACGTGACGACGGGGAAAGCCCTGTGCATGCCGGCCACCGAGCCGGTCGAAACCTTCGAAGTCGAAGTACGCGACGGAGCCGTGTACGTCAGGCCGAACGACTGATTGCAGATTTCGTAATACTTTAGCCGTCTGGAGCAAGTTCCTCTCCACAGTGTGTTTTGTGGTAAAAGGAGGATGATTAGGAAACCAGGAACCTTGCCAATCGGCTTTTTCCTGTCTTCCTGGGTTCCTAAGTTCCTCATTACTGTATTTGCCTAACAGTTACCGGATTTCCGCTTTTGAGGAGCTGCCGACAATGTCTGACGAGAACGAGCTGATCGAAGCCCTCAGGCAGGTGATCGATCCCGAGTTGATGATCAACGTGGTCGATCTGGGCCTCGTCTACGGGATCGAACAGAACGAGTCGACGGTGACGGTCGAGATGACGCTGACCAGCCCCGGCTGCCCGGTCGGCCCGCAGATCATGCAGCAGGCCAAGATGGCGCTGGAGCGGCTGGAAGACGTGGAGGAAGCTCAGATCAAGCTGGTGATGACCCCCCCCTGGTCGCCGGACCGCATGACCGACGAGGCCCGCGACCATCTGGGGATTTTTTGAGTCACACTCACCACCGCACGCAAGGAGCTTCTTGACGAGTATCGGAAAGAGGCCGCACAATACGAGCGCGGTGATGATTTGCGGTTTCATCAACTCGGCGTTCGTCGACATGGTGACGTGTTGGTCGATCCAGACTCAGAATACTCCCTCCGGCCGCTGTATTCCAGCCATCCCCGGTCGAATGCCTCTCACTCGACCGATGCAACAACCGCCGAGCGATCGCTATTCCGAAAGCCATAGATGTCTGCCACTTCCTCGCGGTAAACTCGAATGTTGTCCGGGGCGGCAATCCCCAGCCGAATTCGACTTCCATGGACGCTCACAACTTTCACGTGGATGCGATCGTCGATGATGATTTCTTCACCGACTTTCCGGGCCAAAATGAGCATAGTTCTCCTCCTTGAAGATGGGTGATATGCCGCTTCGTCGACACGGGCCACCCCATCGCACTCACGACGATGGAGTGCCGTTGCGGGTTGAGGAGATTATAGACCGCCGTGTGCACCGAATCAGTGTGCCAGCTCACATTTTGGCGCAATTCCCAGGGTCGAATCAAAATGGACAGACCGCAAGAGCCGTTCCCGGAAAGCCTGTTCCGGCGAGCGGGGGACGTGAGTCCCCTGATGGCAAACAGCGGGCTGACACCCGCCGCTCGCCATGGCGGAAGGCCCGAGGGCCAATCGCTCCCGCGATTCACCGATTTGCTACAGATGACCGCACCCAACAGCCGACAATGAGGACATCCGGTAATGCCGGCTTCCCGGTCGTACGGAAGCTCTCCAGGAAGGACTCGGCCCGAGATGATGGTTCTCCCGATCCAGGCCTTGGCGGGCTTGCAGCTTCTGCAGGCGGCAGGCAGCCTGCCGGCGCTGATACGCTCGGCGGATTTTGCCGGTTTGCTCCGCAGCACGTTGGACGGGGCGCCGGATCGATCGCCCAAATCGCCGCCCTCGGCAGCAAACGGGACTGGTCTGCCCGTTCATTTTGCAGCGGCTTCGCCGCTCGCCGCCGGATCGCTCGATGTGGCCGCCCTTCGTTCGCAGACCGAGACGCTGATGGAAACGTTCCGGACTCAACTCAACCAGGTTCTGGGCGAAAACGGGCTGGACACATTTTCCGGCCTGCATTTGCAGCTCAATGCCGCCGGGCGGATCGGAATTGCCGGCAGCCATCCTCAGAAGGAATCGATCGAAGCCGTCATCAACGCACATCCGGAACTGGCCGACATCTTCCGCGCGATCGCGGCCAATCTGCAGTCGCTGCGAGCAATGGAGACCTCGCCGGACCATCCCGGCGGCGATCAACGGTCGACCGTTGACCTCTACGTCGACACGCAAGCGGTGGAAGCCTCGTTCGTACCGGCCGGTGAGAGCGGCTATTTGTAGACTCTGCCGAGATACTTGACGATCGCTCTTCTCACTTTCATTGCGTCCATTTTGTCCTGCTGCCGCAATAGAACCTTCCCGCCGGGGGCGACCAGCAACGTGAAGGGCACGGGGCCTTGCCATTTGGGATCAAGCGAGTCGGCCAACTCGTATTCGTTTTTCCCCTGGAAGATGTAGTTGCTGCACGAAGCGTGCTGGCCGTTCAGGAATTCGAGGACTTTCCCTTTGCGCTCCAGCGGATCGCCGCTGATCGTCATCAATTCGAACGAGCGTTTGCGGTACATCCGATGCATGGTGATGAGTTCGGGGAATTCCGCTCGGCACGGACCACACCAAGTTGTCCAGACGTTGATGAGTCGCAGCTTGTCCGAGTTGTTCCTGACAAGCTCTTTGATTCCCTTCTTGTCGATGACTTCCACAGTGGCTTTTTCCTGGTTGCATCGCTCCAACGATTTGCGGGCCGATTCTCGCTTGTCGGACCATTTGATCGAGCACCCGAAGGTTCGTGTCTTCTCGACGGGAACCGGCTTGCCAGCCAGGATCGCATCGATTGCCGTCCGCGTGTCGTGTGAGGTCACGCGATCCGGCTTCGCGGAATCGTCGATCCGCCCAGTGTAGCGCAAAGTGCGGCTCCGATCGAAAACGAACACATGCGGAGTAGCGGCCGGGCCGTACGCTCGGGAAACCTTTTGTTTGTCGCCGTCGTACAGATACGGAAAGTCGAACCCGTGATCCTTGGCGCGGATTTTCATGTCCGCGAGGGAATCGCCCACGTCCGTGTAGCCCAATTCATCCAAGCGCACCGCCTGAGCATCGTTCGGAGAGATGGCGGCCAAAGCGACTCCCTTCATTTCATAGTCCCGAGCCAGTTGCTGAATCCTCGCTTCATACGCCTGGGCTGTCGGGCAATGGTTGCAGGTGAACACGATGACCAGCACCTTCGCTTTCGCAAAATCCTTCAGGCAGTAGGTCTTGCCGTCCACCCCGGGAAGCTGGAAGTCCGGCGCCGGGGCGCCGATTTCCAATGTCTTCGCGGGACCGGCCGCGAGGCCTGAACTCGCGAGCAAGGGAAACGCCGCCAACAATGCCAGTGACGTCCACAGACGGGCTGCATGCATTCTCACTCTCCTCGGTGATGAAAGGGCAACAGAGATCTTACCCGAACGCGGCCAAGCCGCAACCAAGACGGAATGCGACGGTTCCCTTTCGGCTCCGGGAAAACAATCAATGCTGGTCTCGACGCGGCATGATTTCGGTGGCCCGAAGCTCCCGGATCAGTTCGATGAGGCCTGCGGTCGCCGCATCCAGGAATCTCTCGCCCTTCTCCTTCGTCGCCTTGGTCGCGTCGCCCATCACGCCGCTGGCCGTCTTGGTGCTCCAGTAGGGAACCAGACTGGCGTTTGACCCCTCCGGGTGGCCGCCCGCCAGAAGATCGGACTGAAAGCTGGCCGAAAGCGGCGAACGCTCGTCGACGGCCCGACTCATGTCGACCAGCTCCGGCCTCAGGGCGAGGTACACGGATGTCTCGTATTCGCCTCCATGCGATGTGCCGCCGTAGTCCGACTCTCTGATTTGTGCACCAAGCTCCTTGACCGTGCGGAGTCCCCAGTGGTTCACCGAAGCGCAAAGGATCTTCCCTTGGCATTCGATGATCGTGAGCCGCGCTGCGAGGTCCAGCGGCGAGGAATTGCTGCCGTGACCGTTGACGATCAGGATGCGCCGGAACCCATGATGGGCAAGGCTGCAACAGACGTTCTTGACGTATTTGATCAACACGTCCCAGTCGATGGTAAGCGTGCCGTGAAAGTCCATGTGATGGGGGCTGTAGCCGTGCGGAACGGCTGGGACGAGAACCGCTTCCGAGGGTATCCTGGCCACGGCGAGGTCGCAAATCTCCGTGACCAGCCGCACGTCGACGTCCACAGGCAGGTGCGGGCCGTGATCCTCGTAGACAGCCACCGGAAGAACGGCAACCCGATCCTGCTCGGCGGCTTCTTTGATCTCATACCAGATCATTTCTGCATAGCGGTACTTCATCTGTGGATTCCCTAGTTCGATCGTCAGTCAGGCCCCGAGAAATCTTTCTTGCCAGTTTGTTGGAAATCTCAACAGCACAGTCCGTATCATCCCACGAACACCAGGGCTGAGTCGGCGAAGCCCCAGGTCCTGCCGGCATAATCGACAATTATATCCTCGCGCTCGGCCGACGCAATTCCTGTGAACCGGCCACGTTGATCTGCTGGTCGCCGATGTTGACCTGGATGGCGGGGATGTTCAGTTTGCGGACGGTGGCCAGGGTTTTGACGGCTGAAAGAAATCGGCGGTGGGCCCGGTTGCGGAGGCGGTCGCGGTGGTCGGCGTGTTTGACCGGCTCGCCTTTGGCCTGAAGGAATTCGTGATCGCAGAGCTGCACCTGCAGCCAGCAGATGAGGAGGCGATCGATGAGCGCCAATTCGATCGCTGAAGGGGACGGGCCGGCCAGCTCCTGGCGAAGCAGCCGGACCTGGTTGTGAATCGCCTCGGTTCGCTCCGGGTCGCTGCCGGCAAAGCTCTCCACCAGCGCCCGTTGGTTCTGTGTGACCAGATCTCCGGCGAGTAGCCACATGGCCGTGTCCGGTTCGGAGTGAATCAGCAACCGGATGAGCGGCTGGACCGTTTTGTCGCCGGCATCGACCCGCAGCACGAGATCCCGTAACCCGGCAAACGTCGTGGGCAGCGAAATCGGCCGGTTGACCTCGCGGTCTCCGCTGGGTTCAGGTGCTGCATGGCTTTCGCGTCTGAGAAGATCGACCTCCGCTGCCGATCGATTCTCGCTGGCAGACCGAGTACCCCTTTCTGCGCCCCGGCTTTTTTCTACGGCCTGGTTTTCTTCGTTGTTTGACACGCCGTCTTCTCCAATCGCCTTGCTTGTGCTGATGATAGCCGGCGTCGGTCAGCGCGAGCCGAGCCAGCAGGTCGACCAATTGATCGAGCTGGCCGACACCGGCGTCTAGCTCGTCAATCCGTTCTTGCTCTGTTCGCCAGGCTTGCTGAGCTGCCCGGCGCTCCTTGCGTCGCACGTCATCAATGGACGCCTGCATCTCGGCACGCTCGTCCCGGCCAAAATACTGTTTGAAAACACGAACGTCCGGGCGGACGCTTTGGTAATAGTACCTGTGGTTTCCGCGCTGTTCCCAACTCATTGCTGCTCTCAGAATAGGTGGTTGTTTCCGATCGACGAAAAAACGGCCTTGTGCAATATTGTCACGCCAACCCCGTTCACGCTTCTATTAAGAACGGAGAAAGGTGCGCAAGCTTCAAAACGGCAGTGGCTTGGGTCGACGGAATTCGCGCGAATTGCGGACGGAGAACTGAGGGTTGAAAATTGCGAGCGGAGAGACGGTCCCCGCCAACTCTCAACTCTCAACTCTCAACTCTCAACTCTCAACTCTCAACTCTCAACTCTCCACTCTCCACTCTCCACTCTCCACTCTTGCCGGTCAGGCGACCTTCTGGTCGATGGCCCGCTCAGGGGCGATCACGCAGGCGCGCTGGATCGTCTTTTTGCTGAAACCGACGACGGCGGGAAAGCGGACGCCCGGCAGGATTTGTACGTCGAAGATTTCCTCGACGCCGTTATCGAACTCCAGGAAGGCCACCGTGCGGCCGGTCTCGGTGTCGACGACCGAGACGCCGCATTTTCGGTCTTCGGGTCGCTCGGCAATCGGGACGCCGCCGAAAATGGCCGTCTCGCGGATCTTGGAGAGGCCGACAAACGCCAGCCGGCCGGCAAACGCTAATCCCCTCGTATAGCCGGGCAGTTCGGCGACGGTCTCCACACGGCCGTCGTCGCGGCCGACGGTTGAGAGCCGTCCGTTGCCCGAATCGAGCAGCCACAGCCGGCCGTCGTGGATGCGGGGGGAATGCGGCATCGACAGCCCGCGGACGATCGTCTGGCCGCTTTCCACGTCGATCAGGCAGCCGCCCGCGACCTTGTTCGGCCGCCAGCCTTCCGGCTCGTCGGCCTCGCCGAACACGGTGACGTATTTTGGGCGGCCGTCTTCCAGGGCCACCCCGTTGAGATGACAGCGGTCGTGACGGCCCAGTTTCGTCACAAACGGCGGCCGCCAACGCGGGACGAAGCTGTAATCCGGCTCCAAAGTGCACAGGCACGAAAAGAGCGTGTTGACCACCCACAGCTCGTCGCCGGACCAGGCGACCTCGTGACAGTCGATGTTGCCGGTGACGTGCGACGTTCGCGGCAGAAAACAACCGTCGTATTGACCGGCCGGCTCCATCTTTGCCGCCACCTGAGGCGAGTTCCTCAGCGTCCAGACCTGATAGGTGGTGGCAATCGCAATGCGCCGCCGATCAACCGCCAGGCCCATCGCCTTGTCGAACGTCCGCAGCAGCATCGACAGCTTTCCCTGCCTGGCCCGAAACACGACCATCTTGCCGGCCTGGTAGGTCGAGACCACCAGCGAGGCGCCCATCGCCTCCAGCAAGGCGGGAAAATTCGTGGAATGCACGTAACGAAAGCGGTCCGCGTCTTGCGAATCGTTTCCGTCCTGAGTTGCCTCCGGGTCGGGGGGCGCGTCCGAGTTTTGAGTCGTGTCTGGCGTCTGAATCTCTTCCATGGCACAGTCCAGAGGAGCCGGCAACTCAGGTTTGACGCGCGGCGTATTATACGGATCGAACAAACCGCTGCGATACCAATTTCCAGGCAGGCAGGCTCAGACGCGCTTGCGGCATGCCGAACGCAAGATTTCTTCAATTCTTGCCATTCCCACGGAGAATGAAAACATCTGCTCGACGTGGGCCCGCGCGGGGGCCGCCACAGCCTGCCAGCGGTCGTGGTGTCGAATCGCATCGTCAATGGCATCGGCCAGCGCCGCCGCGTCTCCGGGCGGCACCAGCCGACCGTACTTTCCGTCCGCCAGGATCTCCCGGGGTCCGCTGGGACAATCCGTCGAGAGCACGGGGACGCCACAGGCCATGGCCTCGATGAGCGCAGTCGGCAAACCCTCGAACAACGACGACAGACAGAACAAATCCGCCCGCCGAAACAGCGGAAACGGGTTCTTCACAAATCCCGGCATGCGAACGTGATCTTCCAACCGTCGGGATCTCACGGACGACTTAAGTTCCGCCTCCTGAGGCCCGCGGCCGAGCAGATGCAGCAGCAACTGTCTGTGATGGCGGCGATGGACCAGTTCATCGATCGCCTGCAGGAGATGAGGATAGCCTTTTTCTTCCTGCAGCCGGCCGGCGGCGACAACGTGAAACCACCCCGGCTCTAACTCGGACGACGCTTCATTTGCCAGGCGATCTAGCCGTTTCAGGTCCAGAGGATTATAGACGGTGATGACCTGCCGCGGCGGCAGCCGATAGGTTTCGATGGCTGCCGTTCGCACTCCTTCGGAGACGGCCGTCACGCAATGGGCTCGCAGATACGCTTTCCGCAGCAGCCGTCGTTTGATGCTCACGAATCGCCCGGCCGTTAGCTGGATGTCCTGCTTCGGAACAGATCCCATCGCAGAAACTCTCGGTATGGGCGCGCGCCGTGCGGCAGCCGCGGCGATCAGCGTCATGAAGAAAGTGCGATCATAGACGACGTCGACGTTCTCTTCGCGGATGACGCCGGCCATATCGCGGGCCTGCATGCGGTAAATGCGTCCCGGAAAGTACCAGCGGGGACACCGGTGCCGGTCCCAGAAGGAAAAGATGGAGACATCGGCCGGCACTTCGTCGAGCAGCTCCCCTTTGCGGTCGACGAGATACAAGAGCGGGTCAAAACGCGAGCGGTCGAGATGATGCAGGATGCCGAGCATCTGCCGCTCGGCGCCGCCGCCGGCCATCGACCCGATTGCGAACAAAACTCGGATTCTGTCGGGCATCAGAAAAGCCGGCAGCGGAAAACAGCCGCTTCACCAAGATGCTGGAACGCAGGTCAGAGGGTCCGCCCCTGAACGTGGATCGTCAAGTTCGGGGCATACTTCTTCTTTTGTAGAATCCCCTTCAGTGTTGTGGCCCCGCCGAGCGTGCAGCCTGTCCCGTCGAGTTGCAGCGTTTCCAGTTCCTTGCAGTTCACGAAGAACTGGAGACCGCGATCGGTCACTCGCCGCAGATTTTGCAGATCGAGGACCTGCAGCTTGCGGAGGGCCTTTAGCTGTTGCATACCGAAATCGGTGATCCCGTCGTTCTTGGCGAGGCTGAGCTGCTGCAGGTTTCCGCACGCGGAGATGCCGACCAGCGAGCTATCTGTAACACCGGCTTCGCTCACGTGCAGCGCTTCCAACGACTTCCAGCCTTTGATGCTGACAAACCCGTATGCACCAAATTGAGTGCCTCCGGCGTCGATGAACTTCAGTCCGGTCCCTGTTCGTCTTCGTAGTTCTCGAAACCCGATTCCGTTGGTTCTCGTCCAGGAAACGCGCAACGCTTCCAGAGCCAGGAGCCCCTTGAAGTTGACATACCCCTCGTCGCTGATCCGTGTCTCGCTGAGACTCAAATCTTTCAAATTTGTCAGGCCTTTCAGATGCACCAGCCCGGCATTGGTGACGGCCGTCTTGTCGAGTACAAGCTTCTCCAGGTTGACGAGCGAAGCGATCGGCGCCAAACCGGCATCGGTCAACCGCACGCCGGTGAGGTCCAGCTCTTTGAGATGGTGCATCTCAGCCAAATGCACCAACCCGGCGTCGAAGCTATGCATCCCGACCTCAGGATGCGGGGCCCCGCGCAGCGACAGTTTCTCGAGAGTTTCTACTTGCGCGACCGACTGCAAACCGTTCGGGGTGAACTTCACGCCGTCGATGACAAGTTCAGTCAGGTTTGGAAATCGTTCCAGGTGCGAAAGACCGGCGTCGGTCACCTGACTGTGCTTGAGGTCCAACGACGTGACCGTCTCCAGCCCCGTCTCCAGCTCGGCCAACTGCGCCAGGTTCTGATTCTGAATGTCGTTCGGTCTGAGTTCATTGAATCGGGCGAGCACCTCTTCCGGAGTTGGTTTTGGCGGCGCTGACGGCGTGGTGGGAGGGGAGCTGACCGGAGACGTCTCGGTCTTCGGCGGCCGGGTCTTGACTTGCGTGCGACTCGGCGGAGGCTGCTTCTTGTCCTGGCCGATCATCTCCTTAAAGGTCGGGACCTTGTCGCAGCCGGTTGTACTGGGAAAAACGAGGGCCAGCACGAGCAGCAACCGACTCCCCCACAACGACCTTGTCGTGGATCGATTCAATGACCAACATCCACCAGTTTTCTTGATTGTCAGGCGTCTCATGGACATGCTCTTTTCTTCAATCACCGTCCGAATAGGACTCAGCATTCGGGATCAACCGACGGAAACAGCCGGCTCGGAATCCAGCGGCAACCCGCCGAGACCGCACACGCCAGCAACGGCACGTCACCGTCGACTCGTTCATGGTATCGCTCGTGCAGCTCTTGTGTAAAGGATTGAATCAAGTGTGGCCCGTCCCAGATGCAATATCTGGAACGCGGGCGATGTCGGGACTACAATGCACCATCCCGGCTGAAATGTACTGACACGCA
>CAZGYE010000016.1:0-37208 GCA_964530165.1 uncultured Planctomycetaceae bacterium | reverse complement strand
GACCTACTACTTGTCAAGTGCTGCGGCGAAAGCGGAATTCCAACGGTGGCCGGAAGCGTACGCACCGGTCAGTTCGGGAGTCGATCTGGTTCATCTTCACAAGACCGGCGTCGCCCTGGAAGGCACCCATCTTCGCGAGTACGAGGGCCGCATGTATCTTTTCGTCAGCCCAGAGAACTGGAAAACCTTCGTGGCGTCTCCAGAAACGTACTTGGCCACCGTCGAACCAGAAGAAGAGATTGCCCATTCCGGCGGGAAAACGCCCTGACAATTCCCCCGCCGTTGGCGGTTCGCAATTGTTCTTTTGCGGCTCAATTTCCCTGGAGACACAACACCACGAGAACGCAAAACGCCACAAGCAGGACGACGGCAACTGGAGCCGCGACCATCAGTCGGGACGCGCCGCTGAGCGGTTCCACGTCGCCTTGGAACGGGTCTGCGTGAAGGTCTCCCGCCTGCGACTGCCGGATCTGTCGCGCCAGTTCGGCGGCCCAATTCTTGCGAGCCTCCTCAGCGGTCGTCGCTTGCCCCGGCAGTTCTCGGTTCAGACGCTCTCGAAACGCGTTTTTGAGATCGCCCTGGAAGCCCAGCACCAACGCCAGATACCAGGCTTCGACGACATCGGCGCTGCTTCTGCGGGCCTCGCTCTCACCGGTCGTGTAGAACTTGACGGCGCGAAGCTGCTCGTTGTAATGCTCGTACTCGAGCGTGTGCCGGCTCCACCATTCCGCGACCTCGGAATTCGGGGCCATCGACATCACCTCGTCCACCCAATAGACCAGCAACCGCTTGGTGAGAGCGAACTCTTCCGGCTTCACGGGATAATCAGGGCTGGAAGCAGTTGACTGGGCTTGCTCAATCTCTTCACGAATCGTGTTTCGCTCGAGTTCCATCTCGGGCATCTCGCCCTGCTCGACCCGTTCCAAGAGCCGCAAAACGTAGTTGAACGTCGGATTGACAAGGTCCGCGTATCTCGGCGTCATCAGACTTCCGGTCTGCGCATGGCATACAACGTGAAGGACATCTCGACCAGGTTGCCGGTATCCCCTTTGAAACGAACGTTCGTATCGCCGTCGACGGATTCTCCATCCACCTGACCCAGGTTGAACCGGATTCCCAGGTTGAGCGTCTCCTCAACATCCTTCCAGGCCTCCGAGCGGCGGTCGACTTTCCAGTATGTCCACTGTGTCCGCGGAAAGTCGCGAGGCGGTTGGGCTGCCCGGGTCAGTTGAACGCCGGCTTGCCCCCTTCTGAAAACCTCGTCGACCCGTTCGCTGTTGCCGACCTTCATGTTGATTCCGCCGCCGGTCAGCAGTCTTTCGACTTCGTTGGAGGGCACGTTGGATTTCGCACCGATGTAGAACCGCCAGTTCGGTTCCAGCCATTCGCGTTCCAGCCGAACGCGCATGTGTTCGCCGACACCGATGAAGGGACGCGTTTCGTAGCCCTCCACCGGCTGCACTTCTTCGCCGCAGATCAGGGTGCGGACCTTGTAAAAGCAGGTTGCCAAGTCGTCGTGGTCATAGCGCGGCACCTCTGGCATGCGGCGTTCACGCTGAAAGATCGCCAGCAGCCCAACATCGTGACACAGTTCCATATACGCGGCCAGAGGATGCACTCCTCGGACATACGGCAAAATGCTGAGCTTCCCAAGTGCCGCGTTCATCGCGTGCAGCTTCAGAATCCGTTCCAGGTCTTCACGATGCCCGCTCTCGAAGGCAACGCCGCGGTCGATCATCTGGCGGGCGAAGACATCGGCGGTTGCGCTCAAGTAATGGTAAATGCCCTCGATGATATCTCGCTGCAGGATTGGCCAGGCGTCGGTCGCCAACAAGGGCGGAATGTAGTCCGGATCGATTTCCGGAGGAGCCTCGGCGGTTGCTCCGAGTTTGAGGCGCATGATCAGCAGCGCGTCATAACCAGATAGGTCTTCATCGCCGATGACGAGCCTCGCGTTCAACCAGCGTATCTGAAGATCCTGCGAGTTGCCCACTTCGTTTTCGTCTTCCACTTCCTCCGAATCGATCACGTAGCGACACATCACATCGCCGGCGGCCGCCTCGGCGTTCTTGCGCCCCAACTGCAACCTGGGAACAGCCACGTGCACCATCACTCGGTCCTGAGCACTCTTGAAGGCGTCCTTCGGCACCACGGCCGGCGCCAGGTTCGCGGTCTCGGGGTAACGCAGATGTGTTCCATCATGCAGGCGGGCGTGGCACGTTCGCAACGAAATCCGCCAGTTCCCCAGCGCCTCTTCGTCGTGTTCAATACGGCGGAGTCCGTACGCGTATCCGCTGCTCCAGCTCTCGGAGAGCCGAAGCTCTTCCCGCAGGTTCCGTTCCCCCGCCTGAAAATGCTGCGGACGCAGGAACAACCCTTCCGCCCAATGGATTGCGTGGCTAGTCATCGGCTTGAAACACCGTCATCAAAGCTGCTTGAAAACTCAAACGACGCGGCCACCCGGCCGATCAACAAACGACCGCAGATATTAGCAGAAACGTTGATCGAATTCGACTGGTTCTACAGAATTCCGTTTCGCCGCGGCATCCCTGAGGGTAAGATAGTAGCGTTGCGTGCGAGGCGAGTTCGGCGGATTTTCGATGGTCTGAAGCAGCAGGAAAAGAAAAGATGTCACACTCAGCATCCGGACCGGAGCCCTCTTCAGGAGCGTCCGCGCGCGATTCCCAAGAGAAACAGCCTTCTGAGCCTCAGAAGCAGCAGGCCTCTGCCCCGGGGAGATCTACCCAGCGGAACTTGTTGGACCAGGTGCTGCGACAAACAGCGCTCTCTTCCCTTTCTGAACAGAACCTGGGTGACGACGCCCTGGCATCTCTTTTGCAGGTTGCGCGCCGATATCGGGGACACCCGTTCGAGCTGGAACCCGTTGCGGTCGAACTGGTTCACGCAGCTTTGGAGGCCCAATTCGAGACGTATCGCTCTGTGCCCCGGGACTGGCGAACCATCTCTGCACGCGTTGCCGAGACGCTGTTCGAGGACCCCGTCGCCCATGAGCAGCTTGAGGCCCTGTGGAAGCGACTCTCGTCAGAAGAGTGATGTCTGCAACCGAGAACACCCAGCAAGAATTAATCAATGGATGCCAGGGGCTGGTCCGCTCATTGGCGCTCAAGATTCATCGCCGCGGGTCGCGGAACCTCGACCTCGACGATTTGATCGGTTACGGCCAGTTAGGGCTCGCAGAGGCGGCCAGAGATTTCGATCCCGATCGAGGGGTCAAATTCTCAACTTTTGCATATTATCGTATTCGCGGCGCCATTTACGACGGCATGACTAAGATGTCGTGGTTCCGTCGGGGCCGGCATGCCGATGTGAAATATGAGCAGATGAGCAACGACTTGCTTCAAGTGCAGTCCGAAGATCCCGAATGGTCGGCTGGAGACGGCTTGAAGGGAGCGGTGTGCTGGTTCAGCGAAATCACCAGCACGTTGGCAATGGTGTACTGGGCATCGCAGCGGGACGAGCGTTCGCTTTCCCGCGAAGCACAGGTTGTCGACCTTTCTGCACGGGCGCCCTCGGACGTCGTCATCGACGGAGAAATTCATCAAACACTCGACGAACTGGTGGGCGCACTTCCCAACGACGAGCGCACGCTGATTCGGACAACGTACTTCGAAGGCTTGACCCTGCAGGATGCGGCTCGGCGGCTCGGCATCAGCAAGTCGTGGGCGAGCCGGTTGCACGCGAAAATCCTGAAACGGCTTGCACAGTCGATGCGACTGCTGGGCGTGGCCGATTGAAACTGCCGGAGGAATTCGATACTTGGCCGTCTGTTGAATTTGACTTGCCGCTGAGGATCAGTATACTTGTCGCAACACTTTCAGCCATGTCACTGATGTCGGAGTGAAAAAGTGAGTTTTTCGTTCGTCAATTTTGCCGTCTCAGTGAGAAAACGAGGAAGCCGGGATGTCGTCGGATTTCGTTCTTGACTTCGAGCGCCTGTTGACGCCGATCCCTGGCGAGAACGTGGCCGGAGTCGATTTGCGCGCTGACACCTCGTCGATTTTCTACGAGATTCGGGAGACGCAGCGACAGGCCAGACAAATCGAAAAGCCGAAACCGTTCGAAAGTGGTGGCAACTCGACCGACGCCTCGGCCCAGTGGAAGCAAATCTCCGAGCTGGGCCAAAAGACGCTGGCTGAAGAATCCAAAGATCTGCAAGTGGCGGCCTGGGTGATCGAAGCGCTGGCACGTTCGGACGGCTTTGCCGGGTTACGGGATGGTTTCCGCCTCACTCGTGAGTTGGTGGAGCGTTTTTGGGACGATCTCTATCCGCGTCCCGACGAGGAGGGCGTCACGACCACCGTCTGGCCGCTGACCGGACTCAGCGGCGAGGATACCGAAGGGCCGTTGATCAAGGCGATTCGCCGCATTCCCATCACTGCCGGGCAGGAATATGGCCCCTATCCGCTGTGGCGGCTTCGCCAGGCGGACGAGTTGGACCTCGCGGAGCCGGACAAACGGCAACAGCGCATCGAAAACGATGGGGCGATCACCCGCGAGATGTTCGATCGATCGGTCAGGGAGACGCCGCCGGAATTCTTTCGAAACCTGCTGGATGACATCACCGGCGCCAAGACCGAGTTTGCTCAACTTGAGTCACTGCTGGAAGAGAAATGCGGCGAGGATGAGAACGGGTTTCCGCTGACACCGTCGACTGCGTTCATCCGCAAAGTGGTCGACGAATGCCTCGAAGCCGCGCTGAGCATCTCGAAGGACATTCTCGGCGAGACCGATTCGCTGGTTGAAGCGGGGGACTCCGGCGGGACATCCGCGGGAGAATCGGGCGCTCGGGCGCCCGCACCGGTCGGCGCAATCAACAGTCGAGACAGCGCATTTCGCACGCTCAAAGAGGTCGCCAAGTTTTTCCGCCAAGCCGAACCGCATTCGCCCATTCCGTACGCGATCGAGCAAGTCGTCCGCTGGGGACAAATGTCGTTGCCCGAGTTGTTGTCCGAGTTGATACCGGACGAATCGGCCCGCGATGCCATGTTCAAACAAGTCGGGATTTCCGATCCCTCGGGATCCTCGGAGGAGTAGATGTCGTGAATTCGAAGGATTGTTTGGTTTTAACAACTTGCTGCGAAGGGGCTAGAAATGGCTGAGAGCTACCATGAAAGGCTGAAGCGGGTGCGAAAGCCTCGCGTTCACATCACGTACAAAGTCGAGACGGAGGGCGCAGAAATCGATCGCGAGCTGCCGTTCGTTGTCGGAGTGCTGGGAGACTTTTCTGCCAACCCGACCGAGCCGCTTAAGCCGCTTCGCGACCGGAAGTTTATCCAGATCGACCGAGACAACTTCAACGAAGTCATGCAGCGGATGACGCCCGGTTTGAACTTCCGGGTGGAAAACACGCTGCAGGGCGACGGCAGCGAGATCGCCGTGCAGTTGAAATTCAACTCGATGGACGACTTCGAGCCGGCCAACGTGGCCAAGCAAATCGAACCGCTGAAAAAACTGATGGAAACGCGTGAGAAGCTCAAGGAACTGCAAACCAAGGTGGATCTCTCTCCCGATCTGGAACAGCAGTGGGAAGAGGTCTTGCAGAATACGGACGCGTTGCAGAAAACCGCCGACGAGGCTGGCATCGAAAAACCGACCGATGAGGAAGGTGATCAAGGAGGTGAAGAATGAGCACCGGTGAAGAGAAACAAGTTGAACAGGCGGCGGAGGCGGAAGCCGGGGCGCAAACCCTTTGGGAACAGGTCGTCTCGGAGACCGAAAAAACCGCAGGCACGGGCCGAGACCGCGCCCAGGAACTGGCGACGACCGCCGTTGAAGCGGCCATGCAGGGCATCGTGACCTGGGACAAAGACGTCATCCGCTCGATCAACAACGGCATCGCCGCGCTCGACCGCCAGATCACGAAACAGCTCTCGGCGATCATGCACGCGCCCGAGTTCAGCAAATTGGAAGGGACCTGGCGCGGCTTGCACCATCTGGTCTCCAACAGCGAGACGGGGACCCACCTGAAGATCAGACTCCTCAACGCCCCCAAGCGCGAATTGGCCAAGGACCTGGAGCGGGCTGTCGAGTTCGATCAAAGCCAGCTCTTCAAGAAGCTTTACGAAGACGAGTTCGGGACGCCGGGCGGCGAGCCGTATGGCGCTTTGATCGGCGATTACGAGTTCACGAACCACCCCGAAGACATGGAGATGTTGACGAAGATTTCGGGCGTCGCGGCCGCGGCGTTCTGCCCCTTTGTTTCCGCGGCGGATCCGAAGATGTTCGGTCTGGAATCCTTCGAGCAGTTGCCCAACCCCCGTGACCTGGCAAAGATCTTCGATACCAAGCCTTACATCCCGTGGCGGTCGTTCCGTGATTCGGAAGACTCGCGGTTTGTCACGCTCACGATGCCGCGTACGCTGGCGCGGCTGCCCTACGGCGAAACGACTAAGAAGGTCGACGAGTTCAACTTTCAGGAGGCCATTCTCGACTCGAAGGGCAACGCCCAGCCGATGCGTCACGATCAGTTCTGCTGGATGAACACGGCTTACGTCATGGGCGCCCGGCTGACCGACGCGTTCGCCAAGACCGGTTTTTGTACGGCCATTCGCGGGCGCGAGAACGGCGGCTCGGTCGAGGGGCTGCCGACCTACATCTTCAAGAGCGAAGACGGCGACGACGATCAGAAGTGCCCCACGGAGGTCGGCATTACCGATCGTCGCGAGAAAGAGTTGAGCGATCTTGGCTTTCTGGCTCTCTCGCACAACAAGAACACCGATTTCTCCGTCTTTTACGGCGGCCAGACAACACAGAAGCCGAAGAAGTATGATCGCGCGAATGCGACCGCCAATGCGAAAATCTCCGCGCGTTTGCCGTACGTCATGGCGACTTCGCGGTTTACGCATTTTCTGAAGGTCATTGCACGGGACAAGATTGGCTCCTTCATGGAAGCCGAGGACTGCCAGAAATGGTTGAATCGTTGGATCACGAACTACGTGTCCGCCGACGACAATCCGCCTCCGGAACAACGGGCCCGGTATCCGCTGGCCGAAGCCAGAGTGGAAGTCAAAGAAGATCCCGAATCACCGGGCGCCTACAACGCCCAGATCCATATGCGACCCTGGCTGCAAATGGAAGAGTTGAACGCCGCAATGTCGATGGTGGCCCGAATTCCGAAGCAGAGCAGTTAACCTTGAGAGGACGTGTGTCGTTGGTCGAGGTCCGCCAGACGAGTTTGGGTTCCGCCGAACCAGAAATCGAGCCGGAACAACCTGAGTTCCATCGATTCATCGATTCGGTGATCGAAGAATCTGTCGCCGGGCGGACCGAGAAGACCGCAGCGCAGACGAGCAATCGACTCGACCGATTGTTCGCGGAGTCTTCTCCAGTCGGCGCGCTGGCGCTGTGGTTTGGTGGCCAAGCGCGAGGCCGCAGTCTGCGACAGCTTGCGCGAATGCTCGGCCGCGACATTGCCCGGCTCGACGGGTTGTTAACCGAGCAGGTCAACACGATCATCCATCATCCGCGATTTCAGCAGTTGGAAGCCTCGTGGCGGGGTCTGAAGTATCTCGCGGACCAGCTCGAAGAGGGCGTCAACATCAAGATTTGCGTCTTGAGCGTCTCGTGGAAGGAGCTCCAGCGCGATCAGGAACGAGCAATCGAATTCGATCGCAGCCAGCTCTTCAGGAAGGTCTACAGCGACGAGTTCGGCATGCCGGGCGGTGAGCCGTTCGGCGTCTTGATCGGCGACTACGAGGTTCAACTGTTGCCCGGTGATCTTGAAACGCTTTCGGGAATCTCAGGCACGGCCGCGGCCGCATTCGCCCCGTTCATTGCGGCGGCTCATCCAAGCATCTTCGATCTGGAGGATTTCTCGTCGCTGGAGCGTCCGATCAATCTCCAGCGCGTGTTCGAACAAAAAGACCATATCAAGTTTAGAGCGTTTCGCGACACCCAAGATTCGCGCTTCGTCGGATTGACAATGCCTCGTGTGCTTCGGCGGTTGCCGTACGAAGACGACGGCGCGCGTGTCGATGGTTTCCGGTTTTTTGAAGACGTGGCCGGGATGGACGCAAGCAAGTATCTGTGGGGCAATGCCGCTTACACGTTCGCCGCCGTGTTGATGCGTTCGTTCGCGGATTCACGGTGGCTGGCTGATATTCGCGGCGTCCAGCGGGGCGTCGAAGGCGGAGGGCTGGTGACCGGGCTTCCCGTGCACTCCTTCTCGACCGACAAGCGGGACGTTGCCAGGAAAACTTCCACGGACGTCACGATCACCGACGCCCTGGAAAAGGAACTGGGCGAGTTGGGATTCATCCCGCTGTGTGATTGCAAGGACACCGAGTTCTCCGCGTTCTACACAAACCAATCGCTGCAGAAGCCGAGGAAATACGATCGGCCGGCCGCGACGTTGAACGCTCAGATCTCCTCGATGCTGCAGTACATGTTGTGCGTTTCGCGGTTTGCACATTACATAAAAGTGCTGGCGCGCGACCAAGTCGGCTCGTTTCACGGCGCCCAGGACTGCCAACGATTGTTGCAGGACTGGTTGGTGCAGTATGTGAATCCCGACGACGACGCATCCGACGAGGCCAAGGCACGGCGTCCTCTGCGCGAGGCGCAGGTCGAAGTGCAAGAGATTCCGGAGAGCCCCGGCGCGTTTCAGTGTCAGGTGCATCTCTGGCCTCATTTTGAGTTGGACGATCTGACCGCAGCAATCCGCGTGACGGCGGACTTGGCTCCCATGGAACAGTGAATGACGAATGCCTAATGACGAATGCCTAGACAATGTCGAAGGTCCCCATGTCTAAGAGCGTGTTTGAAAAGTCTCTTCCCAGTCCCGGAGGGACGTTATATGGTAGCCCAGGGCGCGAGCCCTGGGTGCCTGGATCGAGTCCATTCTGTGCGAGCCCCAGCGGGGCGACACCCATGGGTGCCCCACAGACCCAGGGCTCGCGCCCTGAGCTACATTCTTCCGCCCCTGCCGGGGCTTTTCAAACATGCTCTCATCAGACTCATGAGGCATCGTTCGCGTCGGAAGTATCGGTTCGGAATGCTGCGACGACCGTCTATCGGGTTTTCGTCATTAGGGATTCGTCATTCCCTCGTCATTCGTCATTGGGAATTCGTCATTAGGAACTCGACATGACTCCTCAAGAACACTACGAGGCCGGCCAATTGACCGAGGCGATTGCGGCGGCCAACGATGCCGTCAAGAGCCATCCCACAGACGTCGCCAAGCGGACGTTTTTGTGCGAGCTGCTCTGTTTTGCCGGGGAGTTGGATCGGGCGGACACGCAGTTCGAGACGATCGGACGGCAGAGGGCGGAGGCCGCCTTGGGCGTCGTGATGTTTCGGCAGCTCATCCGTGCTGAGAAGTCTCGCCAGGAGTTTTTCGCCGACGGCCGCGTCCCCACGTTTCTCGGCGAGCCGTCCCCCGCACTGAAACTTGCGCTATCAGCTTCGATTTGCATTCGCGAGGGCCAGCTCAGTGCAGCCCAAGAGTTGCTCGAAGAAGCGGATGAAAAACGCCCCCGCGTCAGCGGAACGTGTGACGGAGAAACGTTCGACGATCTGCGGGACGTCGACGATTTGACAGCGGCGTTTCTCGAGGTGTTGACGAGTAACGGCAAGTACTACTGGATCCCGGTGGAGCGTATCGACAGCATCAGCTTCCCCAGCCCGGAGCGTCCACTCGATTTGCTTTGGCGGCGGGCGACGATGGACGTCCGCGACGGGCCCAATGGCGAAGTCTTTTTGCCGGCGCTCTATGCCGGGACCCATACGGAAGCCGACGATCGGGTGCGGCTCGGGCGAGCCACCGATTGGCGAGGCGAAGAAGGGGAGCCAATCAGGGGCATCGGACAACGCATCTTCCTGATCGGCTCGAGGGATCGAGGAATCCTTCAACTAAACGAGATCAAGCTCGACAGCTCCGCGGGATGAGCGGTGAGAGCAATCGCCGAGATCCCCACGGTTCACCCAAAAGTTGCATCCATGGCGCGCGCCCAACACGATCAACCGCTGGTTCCATCGGTGCTGGATCGTCTGCTGGACGACAATCCGGCGGCTGGGGCAGAGCCGATAAAAAACCAGCATCAGGTGCTCCGAGAGATGAAGCTGAGCGTCCAGCGAGACCTCCAAAACCTGCTCAACACGCGTTGGCGATGTGTCTCTTGGCCTCCCGATCTGGAGAATCTCCAGCAGTCATTAGTCAATTACGGCATCCCGGATTTCACCGGAGTCAAGTTTGCCTCGGCGGTCGACGGTGAGGAATTTCGAAAAGTCATCGAAACTGTGATCAAGAAATACGAACCCCGTTTCCAGAAGGTCACCGTTCGGATACTCAGAGATTCCGAAGAACGCGGTCGCGTTCTGAGATTGCGGATCGACGCGATGTTGTACGCCGAGCCTGCGCCCGAGCCGGTCTCCTTCGACACCACTGTGGAGGCCAGCACCGGGAACTTCGAAGTCAAGGGGGCGGACGCATGAGCGACGAACTGCTGCCTTACTACGAAAAGGAGCTGGCGTTCTTTCGGAATCTGAGCGCGCAGTTTGCCGAGAAACACCCACGGATTGCCAGCCGACTGCGGCTGCAAACGGAAAGAGCGGAAGATCCTCATGTCGAGCGGATGATCGAAGCGTTTGCTTATTTGAACGCACGCATCCGACACAAATTGGATGATGACTTCCCCGAGATCACCCAGGCGCTGTTGGACGTGTTGTATCCGCACTACCTGGCACCGATTCCGTCGATGGCCATTGTGGAACTGGGATTGGACCGCGCACAGGGCGAGTTGACGTCGGGGTACACAATCGCCAAGGGCACGATGATCGAGACGGACCCGATCGACGGCGATCCGTGTCGATTTCAGACGTGCTATCCAGTGACGTTGTGGCCGTTGGAAGTCAGCGAAGCCAGTCTCTCGACCCAGCCGTTCGAGGCGCCTCCGCTGGCTGGCAAGGCGGAGGCCGTTATCAGACTGAAGCTCGACTGTTTTTCTGGAGATGTCTCCTTCTCGCAGCTCGCTCTCGATTCGCTTCGTTTCTACTTGAAGGCCCAAGATCAACACGTTTACACACTGCTCGAGCTCATCTTCCACAACACGGCCGGCATTGCGCTGGCCGACTCGCCGCGAGACCGAGAGCCGGTCATCTTGGACAGCAAGAAGTGCATCTCACCGGTCGGCTTTGAGCGAAATGAGGGAATGCTCCCCTATTCGTCCAGGTCCTTTCTGGGGTATCGGTTGCTGTCGGAGTATTTCTCGTTTCCGGCGAAGTTCTTGTTCTTCGACTTGGGCGGGCTGGGCCCGGCGGTCCTTCAGAAGTTCGGGAGCAGCATGGAGGTGTTCCTGTATTTGAACCGGTCGGTTCCCGACCTCGAGCCGGTTGTCACGCGAGACACCTTTCAGTTGGGCTGTACGCCCATGATCAACCTGTTTCCGAAGCGAGCGGAGCCGATCCGGTTGACGCATCAGGAAACGGAATACCGGGTCGTTCCCGATGCCTACCGGCCGCTGGCCATGGAGATCTACTCGATCGATCGCGTCACCGCCACTTCGCCGAGCAACGAGCAGGTCGAATACCAGCCGTTCTATTCGTTCAAGCATGCGTCAGCCGGGCGCGACCAGTCAACGTTTTGGCATGCGTCGCGACGGCCGTCGGATACGGTGCGGGAAGTTGTCGATCGAGGCACGGAGATGTTCATTTCGCTCGTCGATCTGGATTTGGCGCGAGCGGGGTCCACAGACTGGATTCTTGACGTCGAGACGACGTGTTTGAATCGTGATTTGCCGCGTCGCCTTCCCTTCGGCGGCGGCCAGCCGCGGCTGCACCTCTCGGAAGGGGGTCCGATTGAGTCTGTGACGTGCTTGACGCCTCCCACTCCAACGTACCGGCCTTCGCTTCGGCACGGGACGTTGTGGCGCCTGATCTCGCACCTGTCGCTGAACCATCTCTCGCTGGTGGATTATGAGGCGGGCGCCGACGCGCTGCGAGAAATCCTTAAGCTCTACGACGTCGCCGATTCGAAGTCGACGCGCGACATGATCGACGGGATTCTCAGTGTGCGCAGCAGCCGTGTGGTCGGTCGCACGGACAGCAGCATCGCGGCAGGCTTCTGCAGAGGGGTCCAGGTGCAGATTCACTTCGACGAACAAGAACGATTCACCGGCAGCGGCGTCTATCTGTTCGCCAGCGTCTTGGACCGCTTTCTCGGTTTGTATACTTCCATTAACTCTTTTTCGCAGTTGGTTGCAACGACCAACAAACGCGAGGAAAGACTCACATGGCCGCGTCGGGCGGGCGAGAAAATCCTGTTTTGATCCAGCGGTTGGCTGACGAGCCTTTTCGGTTCGACTTCTTCCAGGCAGTTCGTGTTCTCGAGCGATTTGCCCGGATGCGGTCCGCTGAAGATTCCGCGTGGCCGCATTTGCAGGTCGGGTTTGACGGCCCGGCGGACGCCGAGGTTGTCCGCTTTCGAGCGCACCAGTCACACACGTTTCCCGCCAGTTCTCTCAGCGAATTGCGCATGCCCGAAGAGGAGCCGCAGGGAACGGCGAATGCCCAGCCGCCCGAGTTGTTTGTCAACTTCATCGGTTTGACAGGTCCCAGCGGCGTGCTTCCGCAGCACTACACGGCCCTGATCATCGAAAGGCTGCGGGCAAGGGATTTTTCGCTCACCGATTTCTTCGACCTCTTCAATCATCGCACGATTTCACTCTTCTACCGGGCCTGGGAGAAGTACCGTTTCGCGTTTCGGTACGAGACAATCAAGACTGGTCAAGCGTCAACTCAGACCCGGGATGATTTTACCGAGGCACTCTTGAGCCTTGTCGGATTGGGCACGACGCAGTTGCGGCGGAGATTGGACGTCGATGACGAAGCATTCCTGTTCTATTCCGGACACTTCTCGCATTGGCCGCGCTCGGCGTTGGCGCTCGAATGCGTTTTGACGGACTATTTCCAATTGCCGCTTCAACTCGAGCAGTTCCAGGGTCAATGGCTGTACCTCCAGCGGGATCAACAGTCGCAGCTTCCCAGCTCCCGGTTTCCGGACGGGATCAACTGCGCTCTCGGCGTTACTGCCGTCGTCGGCGAGCGTGTGTGGAACGTCGAGAACAAGTTTCGAATTCGCCTCGGGCCGCTCGACTACGAAGAGTTTGCGCGGTTCACGCCCAGCGGCAAGGCCTTGCGGTTGCTCTGTCAGATTGTGCGGAAGTATGTCGGCCTGGAATATGATTTCGACGTCCAACTGGTCCTGAAACCGGATGCCGTCCCGTGGTGTCGCGCGGGCGGTGAGGGCGTCGCATCCGCGCGGCTCGGCTGGAATACGTGGAGCCGCTGCCGTGAATTTGACCATTGCGTTGATGACGCAGTGTTTAGAAACGAGGGGCTTCCATCGCACGTTTCTTCTGAGACACCTTGAAGGGAACAAGGAACCATGGTCCACGTCAACTTGAAATCACTGGTCGGCCAGCTCAACGACACCTGTCGCCGCACTCTGGAAGGGGCCGCCGGCCTCTGTTTGTCCCGAACGAATTACAACGTCGAGATTGAGCACTGGCTCTTGAAGCTTGTGGAGACGCCCAATACAGACGTCGCGGCGATACTGAAGCATTACGAGGTCGATACGGCTCGACTGTGTCGGGACCTGACGGTTGTTCTCGACCGCTGGAAGACCGGCAACGCTCGGCCGCCGGCACTCTCGCCCCACGTCGTGGATCTCGTCCGCGAGGCCTGGCTGATTGCTTCCATCGAGTTCGGCGCGGCCCGGGCCCGGTCGGGACATTTGCTGTGCGCCCTGGTGTGCGATGAGTCGTTGTCTCGGCTGGCCGGCGATGCCTCACCGGAGTTCAAGAAGATTTCTCCTGAATCCCTGCGGAAGGAGCTTCGCGACATCACGGCCAATACCCAGGAGTCGGACGGCCAGATGCTCGCTGAGGCAGCACCGGGCGATGCAGGACGACCCGCTGGTCCGACGAAGACCCCATCCTTGGACCAATTCACCGTCGACCTGACCGCACAGGCCCGCAGCGGCAAAATGGACCCTGTCTTGGGAAGGGATGCGGAGATCCGTCAGATCATCGATATTCTGACACGACGGCGGCAGAACAATCCCATCCTGACCGGCGAAGCCGGCGTGGGGAAAACGGCCGTCGCCGAAGGTTTTGCGCTGCGAATTGCGGCCGGCGACGTTCCTGCTCCGCTCCGCAACGTCTCCATTCGCACGCTCGATCTGGCGTTGCTCCAGGCAGGGGCCGGTATCAAGGGCGAGTTTGAGAATCGATTGAAATCGGTCATCGGAGAGGTCAAGTCGTCGCCCCAACCCATCATCCTGTTCATCGACGAGGCGCACACGATGATCGGGGCCGGCGGTTCAGCCGGTCAAGGGGACGCCGCGAATCTGCTGAAACCGGCACTGGCACGCGGTGAATTGCGGACGATCGCCGCGACCACCTGGGCGGAGTATAAGAAGTATTTTGAAAAGGACGCCGCCCTCGCCCGGCGGTTCCAGGTCGTGAAAGTTGAGGAGCCATCGGAAGAAGCGGCGGTCCAGATGATGCGCGGGCTGGCCGAGACGCTGGAAAAGCACCATCAGGTCCGCATTCTGGACGAGGCCATCGTCGACGCGGTCCGGCTTTCGCATCGGTATATTTCCGGGCGGCAGCTACCGGACAAATCTGTCAGTTTGCTCGATACGGCCGGTGCGCGGGTGGCCATCGGTCAAAGCGCGACGCCACCCAGCATTGAGGATTGCCGCCGCCGAATTGAACAACTAGGCGTCGCTCTGAGAATTCTCGAGCGCGAGCAGGCGACCGGTGCGGATCACCAAGAGCGAATTGACGAATTGTCTGGGCAAAAGCGTCAGGCCGAATCCGAGCTGGACGCGCTGGAGTCACGATGGACGGAAGAAAAGGACATGGTGCAAGAGATTCGTGAAATCCGCGAGAAACTGGAAGCAGACGCAATCGTCCGGGAAGCACCGGAGCCGGCAAGCGAGTCGGAACAGGGGAGCGAGGCTGCCCAACAGCCGGCGGCGACCGCGATTTCCCCCGAAGAAGGGGAGCCGCCGGCGGCGGCCACTCCGCTTTCCCCCGAAGAACGGGAGCAGCTCCGCGGGAAACAACAGGAATTGGCAGGCCAGCTCGCCGAGCTTCAGGGGGAGTCGCCTCTAATGCAGGTCTGCGTCGACTCTCAGTCCGTGGCCGAGGTGGTTGCCGGCTGGACCGGCATTCCCGTGGGCCGCATGGTCTCCGACGAAATCAGCACGGTGCTCGCGCTCAAGGAGCGAATGGAGGAGTCGATTGTGGGTCAATCCCACGCTCTGGACGCGATCGCTCAGAGGATTCGCGCCTCGCGCGCAAATCTCTCCGATCCGCGCACACCGATCGGCGTGTTCCTTCTGGCCGGTCCCAGCGGCGTGGGCAAGACGGAAACGGCGATCACGCTGGCCGATCTTCTGTACGGCGGCGAGCAGAACATGACGGTGATCAATATGTCGGAGTTCAAAGAAGAGCACAAAGTCTCTTTGCTGATGGGCTCTCCGCCGGGCTACGTCGGATATGGGGAAGGCGGTGTGCTGACCGAGGCCGTTCGCCGCAAACCCTACAGCGTCGTCTTGCTGGACGAGATGGAGAAGGCGCATCCCGGCGTGCAGGACATCTTCTATCAGGTGTTCGACAAAGGGTCATTGACGGACGGGGAAGGACGCGACATTGACTTCAAGAACACCCTGATCCTCATGACCAGCAACGCCGGCAGCGAGCTGATTATGAACCTCTGCGCCGACCCGGAGACCAAGCCCGATCCGGCCGGGCTGACCGAAGCCTTGCACGAGGAATTGCTGAAAACATTCAAGCCTGCGTTTCTGGGACGGCTGAACATCATTCCTTACTTCCCCTTAACGGATGAGGTGATGCGGAAAATCACCGAGCTAAAGCTCGGCAAAATTGCCCGGCGGGTCGAGGAGCATTACCGTGCCCAGTTCGGTTATACAACCGAGTTGGTTTCGAGCATCGTGGAGCGTTGCACTGAGGTCGAAACCGGCGCCCGGAACGTAGACCACATTCTCACCCGCACAATGCTCCCGGACCTCGCGGCCGAGTTCTTGGCTCGGATGGCGGAAGGTCAGAGCATCTCGGAAGTGGAAGTCACGGTCGATTCGGAGGGAGCATTTCGCTATGAGATCTCGTGATTCGAGGTTTTTTCGAGAATACCACGCAACATTCCAACGCACCCCCCGAGAATGGAAGTATAAGACGTCAGTATTGGGCCCAATCAAACTCAACATCGAAAACGTTTTCGCGCACACGATCAATCAGGGGTGGCGTGAATCGCCTGGAGGCCGCGTTGGCTTCAGATTTTTTGAGGGCGGGTCACGGCACCGAATCTCTACTGCCAAAGGAGACGATCAATGGCTGCTTACATCAAATTTGACGGAATTCAAGGTGAGTCTCAGGACAAGGACCATAAGGGTTGGAGCGATATCTCGAGTTTCGGCCAGGGAATGACCCAGCCGGGAGGCGGCACCACCGGTGCGACTCGCCGCCGCGGTGACGTGATTCTGGAGAACTTCTCGGTGAGCAAGGAATTGGACAAGGCGAGCCCCAAGGTCGCTGAAGCGATCTGCAAGGGAAAGGTCTTCCCCAAAGTCGAAATCGACCTAACCGCGTCGTACACGGACGCGGGGCGGGTGACCTACTACCGCTATGAGTTGAAAAACGTGATGGTCACCAGCTACAACATCGGCGGCAGTGGACAGTCTGAAGATGTCCCCATGGAAGATTTTTCGCTGAACTTCGAAGAGATCAAGGTCACGTATACCGAGTGTGGCCCGGATGGATCGAAAAAAGGCAACATCGAATACTCTTGGAAGGTGGAAGAGGGTCAGTAGTAGAATAGGCCTTGGGGACGTCTCGATCGTGGCGGGATTGAACCGACCCTCGAACTGGGAGCGGGGCATGCCCCGGTCATGCCTCGCTCTCGTCTTTTCGCGCCGGACGACGATTGAAGAGATCGAACAATGCCCCTCGCACAAGAACAACAACAGAAGCGGCTACTGAATCTAGACGGCGTCGACGACCTTCTGCTGACCGCAATTCACGGGCATGAGGAGATGTCGCGGCTGTTCTCGTTTCAGTTGTCGATGATTTCCAGCAATACGAACATCAGCCCTGAAAAGGTCGTTGGGAAGAACGTCACGTTCAGCATTGACCGTGGTCAGGGCTCACGCCGCTTTTTCAACGGATTCGTCAGCCAGTTCGCGGCCGGTGATGAAGGACTGGACGGCCAAGGCAAGACTCGTCGCGAGTATCGGGCCGAGGTCGTACCCTGGCTGTGGTTTCTGACGCAGACGGCAGACTGCCGAATCTTCCAGAACAAGACCATCCCACAGATCGTCGAGCAAATCTTCAAGGACCTCGGTTTTAATGACTTTGATCCCGGGGGGATCAAAGGGGACCACAAAGAATGGGTGTATTGCGTCCAATACCGCGAAACCGATTTCAATTTCGTATCTCGCCTGCTGGAGCAGGAGGGCATCTTCTACTTCTTCAAGCACGAAAACAAAAAGCATACCCTCGTACTGGCTGACCAAATTGGCGCCTATCAGGATTGTCCGGAAAAACAAGTCGACTATCCACGAACTTCCGGAACGCGCGCAATTGCCGACCACATCGCAAGCTGGGAGCACGAATACGAGTTTCGCACGGGGAAATGGGCCCACACCGACTACAACTTCGAGACGCCCAGCACCAGCCTGATGGCAAACACGAAGACCACGGTCCCGCTCCCCGGAGTCAAGAAGTACGAGGTCTACGACTACCCCGGTGAGTATTCGAAGAAGGCTGAAGGTCAAACGGAAGTCAAGTTGCGCATCCAAGAAGAGGAAGTTGCTTACGACGTCGTCAGCGCCAGCAGTTCCTGCCAGACGTTTACTCCCGGCGGCAAATTCACCGTCGGAGAACACCAATCGGAATCCGAGAAAAACAAGTCGTATGTCATCACCTCCATCGACCACTCGGTGACGGAGCAGTTGGGTTACGAGACGGGAGTTGCCCCAGGCGAGGGCTATAGCAACACGTTCACTTGCATCCCCGATTCCGTCACGTTCCGTCCGGCGCGCATGACCCCCAAGCCGCTGGTCTCTGGAGTCCAGACCGCCGTCGTTGTCGGAAAGGCCGGCGAGGAGATCTACTGCGACAAATACGGACGTGTGAAAGTCCAGTTCCATTGGGACCGCGAGGGCAAGCGGGACGAGAAAAGCTCCTGCTGGATTCGCGTCGGGCACAACATGGCCGGAAAAAAATGGGGATTCATGTCCATTCCCCGCATTGGGCAAGAGGTGATCGTCGATTTTCTGGAAGGAGACCCCGATCGCCCCATCATCGTCGGCAGCGTTTACAATGCCGAGCAAATGCCGCACTATGACCTGCCGACCGAACAAACCAAGAGTTACATCAAAACGAACAGCTCAAAGGGGGGCAAAGGTTTCAACGAGATCCGCTTTGAAGACAAAGCCGACAAAGAGCAAATCTTCATCCACGCCGAACGCAACATGGACACCCGGGTCAAAAACGACTCGAAAGCACGAATTTATGGGAGTCGGCATCAGATCATCGGCTGGGAAAAAGACGGAAAAAAGGGCGGCGACCAGCGGGAGATGGTCTACAAAGACAAACAGCTCAACGTCAAAGGACACCAAATTGAGCACATTGAGGGCAATTGCCAGTTGCTCATCGGAAAAGGGAAGGCTGCAGACGGCGGGAAATGGGACATTGTCGTCGAGAAAGACAAAAAAGAGTTAATCGGAGCGCCCCAGGGGAGCTACCACCTGGAAGTCAACGGCGACCAGAACATCAAGCTCGCGGGCAATCATTCCCTGGACGCCGCTGCACACCAGGAGACACTCTCCGGCGACATGGCAATCGCAGCTCAAGGCAATATTTACATCCAAGCGGGGATGAATCTTGTCCTCGAGGCTGGAGTCAAGTTGTCGGTGAAGGTCGGCGGCAATTTCGTTGATGTTTCGCCAATGGGTGTGGCCATCAATGGCACAATGGTCCTCATCAACAGTGGGGGGGCGGCCGGTAGTGGCACGGGGGCGAAACCCACGCCGCCCGAAAAACCCGAAGAGGCAGCGCCCGCCGAGCCTGCTATGGCCGATAATTCGACGACTGGCTTTAAGTCGTGTTGAGGTTGTGTGGAGCGCCTACAGTGAACCCCGACGAACAAAGGCTCTATGTGACGGTGGAACGAGGGCCAGCTGCCGGTAAGACCGTTGAGCTACTGGCCGGGCAATCGTTGGTCGTCGGCCGCATCGCCGACTACGGACTCATGATTCCGTCGGACGGCTATATCTCGCGAGAGCATTGCCAAATTGAATTCAGTCCTCCAAATTGTCAGCTCACGAATAAGAGCAGCAACGGAACGTTGTTGAACGGCAAGTCGGTGCAAACAGCGGGATTGTGCGATGGTGACGAAATTGAGCTCGGCAGCAACACTCGCTTGCGCGTGAGTTTTGGTGCGCCGCCGGTCTCGACAGCAGCCGACGCCGGCTCCGCGCCGACACGTATTGCCTCGAATCGACTGAGTTACTCCACCGCGGTCTGCACATCCGGTCTCGCCCTCTTCACTTCTGCAAGTGAGCAGCCCGACGCTATGCGTCTGGCCAAGAAGCTTGCAGCCTCACGGCCGCTGTACGCCGTCATCGACTTCAACAAGCTCGGCGAAACCATTCCTGAAGACCTCTCGAGCCGCAACTACCTTTTCAACTGGATGCCCGACGAAGTTGCTGCGGCCAATTCGCCGCTGATTGTCGCTCAAACCGAAACGGCCGAGTTCTACACGTTGCTCGAAGACGGTTGGGGACAGGACGCAATCGTCTGTTTGTACTCGAACCTCGAGCAACCGGCCCTCGTCGAACACCTCTGCAAGATGACGCGCGACCCGGACGACATCCAGGTCGATCGTAGTGCCGAGGGCATGTTGGGGTTCTTCTGGCCGAGCCTCATGAGTGTTTTGTTGCCAAATCAAGAATCGTCGTTCGTCGAGGAGTTGCTGGAGGGCATCGACGCCGTGCTGTTGGAAACCACCGACCCGCCAGATGGCTGGCGCCTTTATGCCGATGCCGAGTTCTCTAAATCGCTCGAAGAGGCGTGACGAAAAACCTTATTTTGACCGAGTCGTACAATGCCTCCGGCAGCACGAATTAGTGATAACCATCTCTGTCCGATGGTCACGCCCGGCACGCCGCCAATTCCCCACGTTGGCGGGCCCATCATCAAGGGCGAACCCATGGTGCTGATCGGTTTCATGCCGGCCGCCCGCGTCGGCGACATGGCCACCTGCGTCGGCCCGCCCGACACCATTGCCATGGGATCAACGGGTGTGACGATTGGCTTCCTGCCCGCGGCACGCATGGGGGACCTCACCGTCCACGGTGGATCGATCGTGGTCGGCTGCCCCACCGTGATGATCGGAGAAATGGGTGCCGGCGGCGCCCCAGCGCAAGGCGCGTCCATGAGCGCCGCGACAAGATCCCGAAGCACGCTTCCTATTGATGATCCCGCAGTCAAAGCAGCGATGAGACAAGCTTGGGAAGACTCTCAAGCAAATGACCCTAAGAATAGACATGAAGAGGGCGGTTATATTGTCAAGAATCCCGATGGGTCTTATGGCGTCGCGCGTTGGCCTCGGGGTGCAGGAGCGTCCATCGCACCACCACCCCGAGACAGCAATGGCAAATATAAGGGGAAAGAAGTGGTTGGCGAATTTCATACGCATCCCAATCCGCCCGTAGATGAAAACGGCAAGAAATGGACTCAGGGAGGTCATCGAGGCGACTGGGACGGCATTAAAGCCGAAAAGTACCCCGGTGACAGCTATATAATTAGCGGCGGCCATGTGTGGAAAGTGTCGCCTGATGGTAAACCAACCGTTGACAAGAGTGGCAACGAAGTTCCTTACGGTTCTCGCGAAGATGTTCTTGGAAAATAGAGGGCTTGCGTTTATAAGCTTAATGTGTTTAGCGTGCTTGGGTTGTAACCGTACACAGTCTAGTTCAGCAATTCACAAAGAGAGTGGCTCACACATGAATCAGACAGACAACGTAAACGATTCGACGGAACGTGCTAAGGATCTGGCGTTTGCTGCTGTAAAGGATGAACTGTCCAGAGACTACGAGTATAAAACTCTTGTTGAGCAAGATGATGAACGATGGGTGTTTACTTTTTTGCCTGAGGGCGGAGTGCGTGGGGGCGGTGTGGAGGTGACCGTCTTAAAAAAAAATGTAACGATAGTGGACATCGTTCATCTGCAATAGGGCGACCATTGAAACACGAAAGCACACTGACGAAAGTTGAGGTGTGTTTTTGCACCAGCAAGCGTAGGTCAGACTCTCGCCTGACGATGTTTCGGTCTTTGCGTTCCAGCCAACGGTGGTGTCGAGGATGTGCTTGGGCGAGTGGCGCTACAGGAAAAAGACGCGTGAATTGCGGGCGCGTATTCAAACGCGACGAAGCAACCAACCGATCGGGATGAGGTTGCTTGTCCCTTCCGGCCCTCTATCAGGCGGGTGGCTGCGATTTTCGGGAAATGGTGCAAGGCTCATTCAAACCGGAGCTTGCGACCTAAGCAAGACAAATGAGACCCGACCCCGTTTCACGTCCGTGATCGAGCTCTCAACTCTTGACACTCGATTCTAGACTCTCCTTCGCCGCGGCGATGGTGGCGTCGATTTGCTCATCGGTGTGCGCGGTCGAGACGAAATTCGCTTCGAACTGGCTGCAGGGCAAGTAGACGCTCCGCTCGATCATGCCCCAGAAGTAGCGGGCGAACTGCTTCGTGTCGCTCTTGGCGGCAACCGTGTCGTTCGTGACCGGTTCGGGATTGAAGAACAGGGTGAACATGCTGCCGACCTGAGCCACGCTGTGCGGGATGCCGGCTGCCGTGGCCGCTTCGTCGAGACCTTGCACCAGCCGCGTCGTCGCCTGTTCCAACTGCTCATACGGATTCGTGTCTTTGAGCGTTCGCAGGGTCGCGATGCCGCAGGCCATCGCCAGCGGATTGCCGGAGAGCGTTCCCGCCTGGTAGACCGGCCCGACGGGTGAGATGGAATCCATCACGTCGGCCCGGCCGCCGTAGGCGCCGACCGGCATGCCGCCGCCGAGAATCTTGCCCAGCGTGGTCAGGTCGGGCGTGACGCCGAACCGCTGTTGGGCGCCGCCGTAAGCCACGCGGAAGCCGGTCATCACCTCGTCGAAGATGAGCAGCGCGCCATGTTTTCGGCACAGCTCCTGCGCCTTTTCCAGGAACCCCGGCTGCGGCAAAACGACGCCCATGTTGCCCACGACCGGCTCGAGAATCACACAGGCGATCTCGTCGCCGCGGGCGTCGAACGTCTCTTCGAGCTGTCCCGGATCGTTGTATTCCAGTGCGATCGTATCGGCCGTGCAGCCGCGGGGAACACCAGGGCTGGAAGGAGTGCCGTGCGTCATCGCACCGCTGCCGGCCTGAACCAGCAGACTGTCGACGTGTCCGTGATAGCAGCCGGCAAACTTCACCACCACGTCGCGTCCGGTGTGACCGCGGGCCAAGCGGATGGCGCTCATGGCGGCCTCGGTGCCGGAATTGACCATCCGCACCTTCTCGACCGAAGGGACCGCGTTGATGACCAGCTCGGCCAGTTCGGTCTCCAATTCCGTGGGTGCGCCGAAACTCGTCCCGTGGTGGAGGGTGTCGACGATGGCGGCTACGACCGCTTCGTGCCGATGCCCCAAAATGTGCGGCCCCCACGAACCGACGTAGTCGATCAAGCGGTTGCCGTCGATGTCGTACAGATACGGTCCGTTGCCGCGCTCGACAATCAACGGTTCCCCGCCGACCGCGCCAAACGCCCGCGCCGGGCTGTTCACACCGCCGGGAATCGACTGGGAGGCCCGCTGGAAATGAGCACGACTCTCTTCGCGTGGAATGGTTGGCATGTGTTGGTGCTCCTCGTAGTCTGTCAAAGCTGATTTGACAGGTATCGTGGGGCAGGCTTTCTAGCCTGCCGATTGGCCGTGGCAGGCTGGAAAGCCTGCCCCACACTCTGCTGTATTCGTCATTTCAGCTTTCACAGACCACTAATGCTGTTCGGTTGATGCCGGGCGATTGTTGCTAATTCGCGGCGACCGGGCACGCTTTCCTTGAATGAGCAGCGGGACTTGCAGTTTTCCGTAGACCGGGTCGTCGGTGAGGATGGTGACGAGCGCCCGGTGCCGTCCGGGAGGTACGTGTGCCGCAACCGTGACGGAAACGTGCAGCCGCCGATTTCCTTCGACGTCGCGGTCGATCGCACCGAACTCGGCGGTGACCAGTTCCGATGAGCTCTCGATGCCGGTCACGTGCAGCGGGCGGGTGCGGTAATCGGTGACGATGATCTCCTGAGTGGTCGGCTCGGTCCCCAACTGGTAGACGATCAACGCTTTCGGCCGGACCACGACCTTTTGCTCCGGCAAGACGACCTTGAGCGTCAATGTCACTTCGCGCGGCTGCGGGTCCTCGTAGAGCAGTTTGACGAAATACTCCTTTGGGCCGGGCTCTTCGTTTGCGGTCTGCACCCGCAAGAAGAACTCGTTCGTTTCGCCTGGGTGGTAGACTCGTTTCTCCAGCCGGGGGTCGAGACAACCGCAGCTTGGTTTCAGCTCGGTGATTGTCGCCGTGCGGTTGCTGCGGTTCTCGAAGCCGAAGCGAGCAAAGACGAACCGCTGCGGTTCCACCGGCCGGTCGCCGAAATTGACGAGGTATTGATTGAACGTCAGGGCGGGCCGGTCGGGACCCTTTGCCGCTTCCGCCTGGGCGGGATCGTTGGTGTGCGCTACAAGGGACAACAAGAACGGCAACAAGGCCGCCGTCGGCAAAATAGCCGTGCGGAGATTCGTCTTTCTGACGGTTTCGGCGTTTGGCGGCATGCGCGGCTTGTAGCAGAAAGCCTCTGACGCGACAAGACTGCTCGCTCAATTCAGAAAGAGCAGACGAGCCACAACAAACAGAACCGCTGAGAGAATCGAAGCGGCCGGAACGGTAATCAGCCACGAGCCAAAAATGTTGCGCGTCACCGTGCGGTCCACGGAAGCGAGTCCGCGGGCAAGACCGACGCCCAAGATGGCCCCCACCAGCGTATGGGTGGTTGAGACGGGCAGTTTCAGCCGGCTGCAGATGAGCACGACCGTCATGGCCGCCACGTCCGCGGCGATTCCGCGTGACGGCGTCAGTTGCGTGATTTTCGTGCCCACGGTGAGCATCACGCGGTAACCGTAAGTCACCACGCCCACGACAATCCCTGAACCACCCAGGACAAGGATCCACAAAGGGACACCCACCTTCATTTTGACTGCGCCGGTACTGACGATGTCCACAACGGCAGCCAGTGGGCCGATGGCGTTGGCCACGTCGTTGGCGCCGTGGGCGAACGCGACGCAGCAAGACGTGGCGACGACCAGGGGGGCAAACACGCGCTCGACTCGCTCCAGTTGTTCGCTCAGAGGCAAATGGTGCTGCCCCTTGAGATACCTCGCCAGAAATCTTCGAGAGACGAGGGCCGCCACGACGGCGACGGCCGCCGAGACAAAAAAAGCGCCGCCGCCGGTGAGCCACTCAGAAATGCCGACCACGTTCTTCAAACCTTTGTAGAAAGTCGCCAATGACATGACGAACGCCACGAAAAAGATGATGAAGGGGGCGACTCGAATGGCTGCGAGTGCGGGCTTTTCCTTGGCGAGGATCAGCCACACAATGGCTTTGAACAGAAAAAACGCCATCACCCCACCGGCCAAGGGGGAGATGATCCAGCTAGCGACAATCTTCGCCATGACCACCCAGTTGACGGCCAGCCAGCCGGCCGCCACCACGCCGAATCCCGTCACCGCGCCGACAATCGAGTGTGTGGTGGAAACGGGCATCCCCCACCAGGTGGCGAAATGCAGCCAGATCGCAGCGGCCAGCAGCGCGCAGGCCATGCCCAGGGCCAACGCATACGGTTCGGCCGCCATGGCCTCGGGCGATACGATGCCTTTGCGGACGGTGTCGGTCACGTGAGCGCCGACAAACACGGCCCCGCAGAACTCACAAACGCCGGCCGCCCACACCGCCTTCTTGATGCTGATCGATCGAGACCCAACGGCATCAGCCATGGAATTGGCCACGTCGTTGGCGCCGATGTTCCAAGCCATGTAGAATCCGAGCAGCGCCGTCACACCGATCAAAAGCTCTTGCGTCATCCCACGCCTTCTGAGTTGGTGCAGAGAGGGAACGTCATCCTTTGACAATCATCGCTCGCAACATGTCGCCGGTGTTTTCGGCGGCATTGGCGATGGCGCTGAGGGCCTGAAGCATCTTTTCGTAAAAGGAAATGGTGACGGGATCGAGCTCACCCTCGATACTGTAGATGTGCTGGCCCAGCCGGCGCTGAATGCGGTCGGCCTTCCACTCCTGCTCGCCCAGGGTGCTGATTCGATCCAATATCCGCTGGGCTTCTGCGCCCTCGAATGAGGTCTCGGCCAGATTGAGGAGTTCTTCCGCGGCCACCATCATCGTGTTGCTCACCTGGACCACCTGATCCACAATCTCGTAGAATTCCGAGACCAACGCGGGATGGACCTTGGTCTCGCGGATCATGAGAATGACGGCAAAATCTTCGACTCCGTCGGCAATGTTATCTTGGCAGTGCAGGTAGCGATCCAGGTCCTCCCGCGAAACGGGCAGGAAGAAACGTCGCGGCAATTGCTCCCGGATCCGGTGCTTGATTTGGTCGGCCTCGTATTCCAGCTTCGAGACCGCATCCTGCAGACGCCGCACCTCCTCGGCATCCCCCTTCACGACCACTTCCATCAGCGGTCGGAGCTGTTTGACGCATTCGTTGACCTTCTTGGCGTGTTCCACCAGCGGACGAAACGGTGAGCTGCCAAATACCTGTTGGATGAGACTCATCCGTCCCTCCTGTCATTGGACGTGTGAAAGGTTGGGGCGAATTGTAGGCCGTGCTCCGTCACGGTTCAAGCAACCCGGAAACAACCGACAGTTGCCACGAACGTTGCAATTGAAGCATGAATGCGTCGATCGCCCTGCCGGTACGAATTATCGTGAATGCCTGACGAAAAATCCATCGCGGTCCCCAAACAAGATCTTGATCCGACCGCGATGGCGATTCACGAACGAGAATCAGTGACCCGACACGGGGCCTTGGTCAAAGATCTCCTGCGATCGACTCATCAAGCATTCGAAGCTGTCATTCCTCTTCGTGGGTGTCGTGCACAAGAAGATCCGCACGTCGGAAACGTTTGTCATGACTTCGGCGCCTTGCAAGGGCGTCCCATCACGTCAATGGAGGATTGTGTCAGACTGTGGATGTCGGGGGAAGAGTTTGTCGCAGGGAGGAGACGATGCATGTTGAATTGTCGGAGGAGTGGATTCCGACTTTCAAGTCGGCGGCGACGCGAAGAAGTCGATCCACAACTGGAGCAAGATATCCACGAGTTGGTCAAACAACTCACGCAGGCCGACCCGAAGTTTCAGACACCGCTGGCCTTCACTCGGGCGACGGCGTGAGAGCCGTACCGTCGCTTCACATTCCCGAAAGGCGGCTGATCCGCGCACGCCGTTCTGCACGCCGGCGAGCACGGCGACGCTGGTCACTTGGCTTTTCATAATACTCGCGCCGACGCATTTCTTTCTTGATCCCGGCATGTTCGACCAATTTCCGAAATCGCTTCACGGCATCGTTGATCGACTCGTTTTCACGCAGGCGCAATTTGACCACAAACCCCTCCTGTTCTACGGACACAGCGAAAGAACCGTACGTCAACTTCTCTGAAGCATAGCAAATTTTCAGCGAGAAGCAACACTGAGGATTCCCATCTGAACCAGTTTTTCGCGGCATTCGTCTCGCTCGCGGCAGCGTTTGAGGTCTTTCCAGGTCTGGTCTTGAGCCGCCAGGAAGTGTTCTTCGGTGAAGGGCGGGACCGTGCTGTTTTTTCCGGCCCCATCGATCAGACGCTGCACCACACCGAGGTCAAGTCGGCTGAGGGACCTCGCGCCGAGACGGTAATCTTCGAACGCCTCCCAGACGACCGGGAACAGCGGCCTGAGAATCTTCTCGCCGATGACCGACGCATAATCGCGGATTTCCTGCTGGGCGCGCACGTCCATCCGCAAGTGCAGAAAATGCAGCAGGTTGTGCAGGTCGATTTTCCAATACGCCTCGGTGTAAGTAGACAGCGGCAAATCTTTCCGCGCCTGTTCGCGGGCGACGCCGGCGGCGATCCGCTCCTGATACACGCGGCGGGTCTGGGCTTGAAGTTCCTGTTCGGCGGCGGACAGTTTTTCCCCGACGTCTTGCGGCAGCGGTTCGCCGCTCCCCTGCCGATTCGATTCCGCTTGGGTCCGCCACTCGTCCGGCGAGGTGGTTTGGGCCGAGTCGATGGAGATCGAATAGCGCGTGCTGTATTCATTCACATTGGCCGTTCTGTGGCGGATCCATTGTCGCCAGCAGTCCATCGGCACACGCACCAGCAGTTTGATCTCAGCCATTTCGAATGGGGTGGTATGCCGATGCCGCATCAGGTAGCGGATCAGCGTGCGATCGTCGGAGACCTTTCTGGTTCCTGCTCCGTAGCTGACGCGGGCCGCCTGTGCCACCGATCCGTCGTCGCCCATCACGTCGACCAGGCAGACGAAACCGTCGTCGAGCACCGGGAACTTCCGCCAACGAAGCTCTTCGACCCGTTCGGCACGCGATGTCATCAGTCGTTTCTCCTCAAAGCACGGCAGACAGCCCGCACGAGACGCGACTGTAGAGCATCTCCGCTGCGAATGCCACCGTCGACAGACAGCAAAACGGCCGATCGTCCTGTTGCCCTGCGGGACATCGCAAGCGGTGCGATCGGTCCCCAAGAACTCAGTCAGGTCGGGTCGGTTGTACCGGCCGAAACGGGAAAGAGACGCCATTGGATTTCAACGACATTCGGCAGACAGTCGGTGAATGCAGTCGGCCGGGAGACCCGGTCCTGCGAAACTTCCTCTATCTTCACGCCCTCGCCACGCCCATCCCTGCGGTCTGAGCGTGCCATACTTCCGGCTGTCCGAGTGAGGTTCCGCGGACAAGGACGACGCGATGATTGCAGCGGGACAGGAGCCAAGATGGTTTCCAATCGATTTCAAATTCAATATGATTTGGTGTCGCTTGAGGCGAATCGCACTTCGGGATGAATTGTCCCCCGGAGACCGATCCGCAGACACCTGGGAAGGTCAACAACGATGTTGCCGAATGCGCTACTCTACTCGATTTCCGGTGAAAACCGCGATCACCACGGCTCCCGGGTCGTTTGGCTGTGTGCGTTGATGGTTTGCATCGCCACGGACGCGCGGGCGGGAGACTCCAAGAAGCCGCATGCCGTGGAGCTGTTCAACGGCAAAGACTTGAGCGGCTGGGTGAACGTCAATGGCGACGCGAACACCTGGCGGGTGCAGGATGGTGTGCTGATTTGCTCGGGCGAGCCGCGCTGTTTTCTGCGCACGGACAAGATGTACGGCAATTACTCGCTCGAAGTGCAGTGGCGTCACGTCGCTGAGGGCGGGAATTCGGGTCTGTTCGTTCATACGGACGCCTTGCCGCAGGTCGGCGCTCCCTATCCGCGCGCCATTGAGGCCCAGCTCTTGGACGGCGACCACGGCAGCCTGTTCGGGATCCGGGAAGCCTCACTGATCCCGCTGACCGATCCCGACAAGAAAGGCGCGACGGCCCGCGCCCGGCCGTTGGAACAGCGATGCCGGCCCGCGGGAGAGTGGAACCAGTATGTGTTGACTTCGCGCGACGGCGTTCTGGAGCTATCGGTCAACGGCAAGGCGGTCACCAAGGCTTGGCGAGCCAGCCAGCGGCGTGGTTACATCGGCTTGCAGGCGGAGCACAGCGAGGTCCACTTCCGCACGATCCGACTCACCCCCTTGCCCGGCCCGGAGCCACCCGCCGACACGGTGGCGCAGGCGGATGCGGGATTTGTCTCGCTTTTGGACGGCGTCTCCTTTCAGGGCTGGAAATACCTGGCGGGCCATCGCGATCACTGGACCATTCACGACGGCGTCATCCATTACGACGGCCAGGCGGAAGGCCCCCGGCGTGAGAGGGACCTGTGGAGCGAAGCCGAATTCGGAGACTTCGAGCTGATCGTCGATTGGCGTCTGACGGCCAAGCCGACGATCAAGCCGCACCCCATCGTGCTCCCCAATGGAGACTTCGACCGCGATGCACAAGGGAAGCGAAAAACGTATCCGCATCTCGACGCCGGCGACAGCGGACTCTATCTGCGGGGAAGCTCCAAGTGCCAAATCAACATTTGGAGCCAGGAGTTGGGTTCCGGTGAAATCAACGGCTACCGAACCGACCGGCAATTGCCCGAAGAGGTCCGCAAGGCGTGCCTGCCGCGAAAGAAGGCCGACAAACCGTTTGGTCAGTGGAACCGGTTCGCGATCACGATGCGCGGCGATCGGCTGACCGTCGCCCTCAACGGAGAGACAGTCATCTGTGGGGCTCGGCTTCCCGGCGTTGCGCCAACGGGGCCGATCGCTCTTCAGCATCATGGCGACCCGATCGAATTTCGTAATCTTTTTATTCGGAAGCTGGAGAAGACCGATGAGAATGTTCCTGGACAGCGCCCAACTCGATGAGATCAAACATGCCCTGGAAGTGTGGGACGTCGACGGGCTGACGACCAATCCCCGGCATGTGATGAATTCCGGCAAGCCGTTCCGGCAGGTCATCGGAGAGATTGCCGAGCTGTTTGCCGGCACTGACAAGCCGGTCAGCGTCGAGGTCAATCCGCACCTGACGGACTGGAAGCAAATCGTCAACGAAGGGCGGGAGCTGGCCGAGCTGTCGCCGAACTTCGTGATCAAGGTGGGAGCGAGCGAGCCGGGGTTTCGGGCCGTCCGCGAGCTGAGCGATCAAGGCGTGCGGGTGAACGCGACGCTCATCTTTTCCGTTGCCCAGGCCTGGCACGCGGCTCGGGCGGGAGCGGCATACATCAGCCCCTTTTTGGGCTGGAAGGAACAGTTCGGCGATTCGATCAGCACGTTCGTCCCGCAGGTCGCCGAGATGTTGAACCGCTACGGCTACAAGTCGCAGATCATCGCGGCCGCGATCCGCAACAGCCGTCAAATCGCGGACGCCGCCGTTGCGGGCGCCCACTGCGTCACGGCCGGTTTCGCCGTCTACCAGGACAGTTTCAAGAACCCCTATACCAACTTCGGCGAGAAAGTCTTCTGCGATTCCTGGGATGCGACGGCCAAGCGGGAAGAACGTTCGAGTGCCGCGCCATAAGAGTCCGGCGCAGAGTTTCACCAGGGCCAGGCTGACAACCCCGACCGCAAGAGCCGCGCTGATCTCCACGAGCAACGGCTTCCAGCCGAGGTTCTTCAGTTTGCCGGCGCTGGTTCCCACCGCGATCAAACTTCCCAAACTCATTCCATCTTGAAACACTGACCGGCCCTGGGCTGTTTCGTCTCAAGCGATGAAACGAAAACCAAAACGGCGGCTCGCTCGGTTCCTAGATCCCGCGCGGCGATGCCGCTATCATGGGTCGCGGCCGTGCGGAACGGTTGGTGTTTTCGACCCTTCGATCCAGGACCCGAGATGAAGATTCACGAATTCCAGGCGAAGCAGTTGCTGGCCCAGGCCGGCGTCGCGGTGCCGCGGGGCATTGTCGCCAAGACGCCGGACGAGGCGGCCAAGGCGTTCACCAAACTGGGCGGCGAGATTGCCGTCGTCAAATCACAGATCCACGCCGGCGGGCGAGGTAAAGGGCGGTTCAAAGAGCATTCGGACCAGCCCGGCGTGGTGCTGGTCCGCTCGGCCGACGAAGCCAGCAAGAACGCCCAGCGGATGCTGGGCAGCACCCTGGTGACCATCCAGACCGGCGAAGAGGGGAAACAGGTCAACACGCTGCTTGTCGAGGAAGGTCTCGACATCAGCAACGAACTGTACCTCGGGATGGTCATCGACCGGGAAACGGGCGGCCCGGTGATGATTGCCTCTTCGGAAGGGGGCATGTCGATCGAAGAGGTCGCGGCCGAGTCGCCGGAAAAACTTCACCGCGAGCCGATCGACGCCGGATACGGGCTGCACGGTTTTCAGGCCACCAAATTGGCGTATCAGATCGGGTTGGACGGGAAGGCCGTTCGCAGTGCGGGCAGGTTTCTGCCGAAGCTGTGCCGCTTCTTCCTCGACAACGACTGCAGCCTCACCGAGATCAACCCGCTGGTCGTCACGGCCGACGGGGAACTGCTCGCGCTGGACGCGAAGGTCAGTTTCGACGACAGCGGACTGTTTCGGCACCCGGCGTTCGAGGAGCTGCACGACCGCAACGAAGAGGAAGAGGCCGAGCTGCGCGCCGGCGAGGCGGGTCTGAGCTACGTGAAGCTCGACGGCGACATCGGCTGTCTGGTCAACGGGGCCGGGCTGGCGATGAGCACCATGGATCTGATCAAGCTGCACGGCAGCGAGCCGGCCAACTTCCTGGATGTCGGCGGCGGCGCCGACGTCGAGGCGGTCACCGAAGCCTTCCGCATCATCCTGGCCGACGAGAACGTCAAGGCGGTGCTGGTCAACATTTTCGGCGGCATCATGCGGTGCGACACCATCGTTGAAGCCCTGCTGACGGCCTACGAAAAGGTCGGGTTCAACGTCCCGCTGGTCGTCCGGCTGGAAGGCACGAACGTCGAGCTCGCCCGCAAAATGCTGGGCGAAAGCGGCCGCGACATCATCACGGCCACCGACCTGACCGACGCCGCCAAGAAGGTGGTGGGGACTCTGGGAGCATGACGGACGACTCGAGCCAAAAGGTCGAAAAGTTGAAAAGTTGAAGAGTGAATGGTGGGGCCGGCGGAATCGTTTGAGGATTTGTGGATCTGGCAACAGGCACGGAGCTTGGTGAAGGACGTTTATTCGGCTTTCACAGACGGCACGCCCGGATGTTCTGATTTCGGTTTTCGGAACCAGGTCCAGAGGGCCGCCATGTCCGTAATGAACAACGTTGCGGAAGGATTTGAACGTTCATCGAACCCTGAGTTTGTTCGTTTCCTTGACATAGCCAAGTCGTCATGCGGAGAAGTGAGAAGCATGTATTACGCAGCGGAAGACCTCGGCTACGTGACTAAAGGCGTGGCACACCGACGGCGCGAAAAATTAAAACAGCTCGCTGCAGGCATCGCCTCACTCCAAAGACACCTAAGATCGTAAACAAGAACCCCCACTCTTGAACTTTTGAACTCTTAAACTTTTGAACTTTTCAACTCTTGATCTTTAGAACTTTCGATTGGACCCTCCCCATGAGCATACTGGTCGATGAACGCACGAAAGTCATCACCCAAGGTATCACCGGCAAGGCCGGTTTGTTTCATAGCCGACAGTGCCGAGAGTACGGCACTCCGTTGGTCGGCGGCGTGACGCCGGGCAAAGGAGGGACCGAAGTCGACGGCTTCGGTGTGTTCAACACCGTCGAGGAAGCGGTTGCCGAGACCGGGGCCAACGCGAGCATGGTGTTCGTCCCGCCGCCGTTCTGCGGCAATGCCATCATGGAAGCCGCCGACGCGGGCATCGAGCTGATTGTCGCCATCACCGAAGGCATCCCCGTGCTGGACATGGTCCGCGTCAAGAAGTTTCTCGAGACGAAGAACAGCCGGCTCATCGGGCCGAACTGCCCGGGCGTCATCACGCCGGGCGTGGCGAAGATCGGCATCATGCCCGGCTATATTCACACGCCCGGCGGCGTCGGCGTCATCAGCCGCAGCGGGACGCTCACCTACGAAGCCGTCTGGCAGTTGGGCAACGTCGGATTGGGCCAATCGACGGCCATCGGCATCGGCGGCGATCCGATCATCGGCTCGAATTTCATCGACCTTTTAGAGCTATTCCAAAACGATCCGGGGACCGAAGCGATCCTGATGATCGGCGAGATCGGCGGCAACGCCGAGGAGCAGGCCGCCAAGTACATCCGCGAGCACGTCACAAAACCGGTCGCCGGCTTCATTGCCGGTCGCACCGCACCGCCGGGCAAACGCATGGGCCACGCCGGGGCGATCATCTCCGGAGGCAGCGGCAAGGCGGCAGACAAAATCGCCGCCCTGGAAGCCGCCGGAGTCGAAGTCGCCCAAAGCCCCGCCGACATGGGCGCCGCCGTGGAACGTGCGATCGCGAAAGCAAGCTAACTGGCGGTCAAGTTGATTTGCAACCGTGAGCGAACCCACTGTCACTTGGCTTCAGGTTGACGGACCGCTATGGAGCCAGCAGCTTCGCCATCAGGAATTCGGTTGGGCTGGCATACTTCTCGGATTTGGAAACACCGCTGATCAGGAGATGGCATTCATGCCCCAGCCGATCCGCCTTCTCTTTCATCTTGATTCCGTACACGGGATGGTGAATTCCATGTCCGGCGTTCTGTGATGGCAGCTTCATGTTGTTGCCATAGGACATGAACAGCGGTGGGTCCTCTGCGTCGAGGTGGTTGTATGGCGAAAACTCTTTGTAGAGTGATCGGTGTTGCTCGTAGTTTTTCAGCGCGTTTTCGATGCTCCGCTCACCGACGGCCCTGAAGATCATGGGGTGCTTCAGCACGTTTGGCCCCAGCCATCCCTCAATCACTTTCGGATCGATCGACGTCTGACCGCTGACGACTGCCGCGGCGCAAACTCGCGTCGACTCCCGCAGCACCGGGTCTTTCGAGGTCGGGTCTGCCAGATCGTCATGCAGCAGGATCCACATGGACGTGCAGGCCCCCGCGCTGCCTCCGGTCAGAGCGATGCGTTTGCTGTCGATGTTCCACTCGGCGGCTTTGGAGCGAATGAACTGAATGGCCCGCGCCGCATCGTGAACCGGAGCCGGAAGCGGAGCCTCACCCGTCAGGCGATAGTTGATGGCGGCATAGGAAATTCCCTTTTCCAGAAAGGGCCGGAACCTCGCCGGACCCTGCTTCTTGTCTCCCGCATACCAGCCGCCCCCGTGGATGTAGACCAGCAGAGGACGTGGACCATCCCCTTCCGCTTGCCAGAAGTCCAGCACATTCATAGCGTGCGGTCCGTAAGACACGTCGGCGTGGGTCGGAACCAGTTGCTTTGGGGCGTCGGCCGCAAGCAGCGAGCCTGTGGCAGCGACCAGAGTGAACAATACTGTGTTTGCAGTTCTCATGAGGCTCTCCGGGCTTGTGACGGGGAATCGGGTGACTTGAATTTCCTTGGGCGCAACGGTGCGGCAATCGTTTCCACAAGCCTTTACGATGAGCGATCAACCGGAAATACGCAAGCCGCTTCGCACGCCCATGAAAAAACCCCTGTTTTCAAGGGGCTGAGGCGTGGATCCGAAACATCATCGGTGGCGATTTTCGCTGGAAGGTTCGTCTGGGCATCGACGCCCCGAAGGACGTCCCCGTCTATCGAATCGGATGCAGTCGCCGTTACCGGCAGCAACCCGGACAGACATTGGTAGAGGAATTCACGCTGCGCCCGCATTCCGGAGCGGTTTTCAACGGTTTGTCGTTGCCGGCCTGACCCGAATGGCACAAGGGCCGCGTTGGCCTTCCCCTTCCTCGTACTCGACCTGTTGCCCCTCGTAGAGGGCTTCGAAAGCCAAGCCGTCCAGCACGGACAGGTGAAAAAACAAGTCCTTCGCCGCCCCCGTGTCAATGAACCCGAATCCTCGCTCAGGAACGAGCTTTTTGATAGTCCCCTGCGACATGTCTTCCACTCCCACGAGCTTGACAGAATGCCCTTTCGTTCTGCCACCGGTTGTAGCGTGTGCTGTCGCCCAGTTCAAGCCGATTTGCCTCGCCGCGATCGGACGCTCGTCCCCTGCGCGTCCGGCCGACAGCGTTTGCCGACAATCGGCTCTTCTGAAAGCGAAGGAAATGGGTCAGGACTCGTTGTTCTGTGTGCGAAGCCCGACATCGGGCGTCACCGGTTGGGATTACTGCTTACTGCTTTCGTAGACGAGCTGGCGCGGCAGCATCCGGTTAGACTTCGCAGGCGATGACGAGCGCCTTGAGTAAGTCCGTTTCCGTAATGATGCCGACCAGTGCTTGCTCCTCGGTCACGGGGAGGGCGCCGATGTGGGAGGTGAGCATCCGGTCGGCAGCCTCGGCAAGAGTTGTGGACGGCTCGACGGTTTCAACCAGCCGGCTCATGATGTCCCCCACATTCGGTCGATAGGTCGCCCGCGGGCGAGTCGCCGTCTCGGTGAGGTCTTCGACCGTCTCGCGGCGGAGGGTTTTTCGTACGTCGCGGTCCGAAACAATGCCGAGGAGCCGATCGTCGTGGACAACCGGCAAGTGTCGAACCTGTTTCTTCCGCATGAGCCGGTAGGCAGTTTGCGGCGAATCGGACTGCTTCACCGAAAAGACGTGCGCCGCCATGAAATCGGCCACTTTGCGAAACCGCCACGCCGTCCCCTGACCGATCGTCCGGTGATCGAGGTAGCACCTGAGAATGTCGGTCTCGGCAACGATGCCGACCAAGCGGTTGTCTTCGGAGAGCGGAACTGCGCCGATCTTCTCGTTCACCATGAGCCGGGCCGCTTCCTCAATCGGGTCCTCCGGCGAGAGGAGCTGTACCGGCGAGGACATCGCGTCGGCGACATTTGTCGGCCCGACAAAAGCCGGCCCTTCGACCCCGGTCACCCGATCATGACTTAACAGCCAGCCGACAGCCGTCAACAAATCGCGGTCGGAAACGATCCCGACCACATTCTCCTCGTCCACCACAGGAAGATGGTGAATGTTGTGCTTTTCCATGAGCACGATTGCTCTGTCGATCGGATCCCCGAGATCGAGCGTGATGACTTGGTCGTTGGCAATTTCCTTCAGCTTCATGCGTTTCCCCCTTCCGTTGAGCAAGTACGTCACGCCGCTTCGCTCCCAAGGCCCCAGTACACGGCCAAGCCCAAAACTGTGCGGCCGGGTGGCCCCGGCCCAACCGAGTGTGGGGCAGGCTTTCCAGCCTGCCATTGATGATCGGCAGGCTGGAAAGCCTGCCCCACGACGTTCGGGTTCGTCTCAGCCGCCCTGCATGCTGAAACTGTAGCGGATGATCGTGCATGTCACAACGTGATTGGGCAAGCGGCTCAAGAAAGGCAACCGGCGTGCCGGCGTTCAAAGATCGAGGACGCGATCCATCTGCTGAGAAATCTCGGCCAAGCGCTGGCGGTTCCCGCCGGCCACTTCGGCGGTCGCCCAGCCCCGGTAGTCGATTTTCGCCAATTCGTTGCGCACTTTGTCCCACTCGATGCTGCCTTCTCCCAGCGGGAAAGCGAAGCCTTTGCGCATCCCTTCGTTCATGGCGACTTTCAGGTTGTACTCCTTGATGTGTATTTTGACGATCCGTTTCCCAAGGACCTCGATCCAGTGCTGAGGCCAGCCTCCCCCCCGAACCACGTTTCCCACATCGAAATATGCCTTCACGTACGGGCTGTCGATCTCGTCGATGTAGCGGGCCATCGTCAGCGGCTCGATGAGAAACGTGGCCCAGACGTTTTCGATCGCAATGGTGATCCGTTTCTTCTCGGCGTATGGGGCGGCTTTCCGAATCGTCTCCTGCGTCTTCCGGTAGTTCGCCATGAACGAGCCTTCGGGGTCTGCTCGCGCAACGTGCAGGACCGAGGTCGCGCCGTACAGGACGGCTTCGTCGATTGCGGCCTTGAGATCGGCGTTGCTTGAATTGACCACGCCGTGCACGCGAACTCCTGTTTTCTCGCTGGCACGGGCGAGGACTCTCGGCTCTGGTGAGTTCCTTTTGAGAAGCGACGTCGGCGCTTCGACACCCTCGAACCCGACATCTTTGACCATTCGCAGCTTGTCCTCGACGGACAGATCCCCCTGGATCATCGTGTACCCGAGCGCCTTTTTGAAGCGGCTCCCAGACTCCCCTGCGTGGACCGGCCGCGGATGGCCCGACAGCGCCGGCAACGCCATGCCAGCCACGACGAACCCGCTTGCGTGAAGAAAACGACGGCGATCGATCTGCGATTCCATGAGTCAGCCCTCTGAGCAAAACAAGTGACTTCCGAAACGTAGCTCCGATCACTTTGACGCTTTGGCGGGAAAGCTACAAGCGAACTGGGCGGTTTTGTGCCGCCAAATATTAGGGTAGGTACCGGCAAAGACGCTCCAAAGAGACCTCATCAGTAAGCATCAGAGTGATACTCTAATCAGGAGGTAATCGTGAAAAAAACA
>CAZGYE010000015.1:0-37404 GCA_964530165.1 uncultured Planctomycetaceae bacterium | reverse complement strand
ACATCGCGGTCTACTTCAAATACGCGACGAAGCCCAAACGTCCCCACGACGAGTTTGTTCTGCCGCCCCTTGCAGGGAAAGAACGGACGTCAACAACTGGGGAAGTCGGGCTAACATCGATCGGAGGGCTCTTGTGGGCCAAGTGAGCAGTCAGACGAATCGGTCTTGCAGCAGACGGCGAAAACCGCTATGAACCCGCCCTTCTCCTACGATTCCACGATCACAATCCAAGAGGAACAGGCTGGGTATCCGCTCAGTCGGGTCGGCCGTGTGCTGCTCGTCGGGTGGAGCCTGTGTCTGCTGGCCGGTTTTGCCGTCGCGTTCAGCCTGGAGCCCGATCCGCGCGGATACGGGACCCACGAACGGCTCGGTCTGCCCGGCTGCACGTTCCGTACGATGTTCGGTGTTCCGTGTCCCAGTTGCGGCATGACAACCAGTTTTGCCCATTTCACGCGCGGCCAGTTCGTCAGCGCGGCCCGGTCGAACGTGGCCGGGTTGCTGTTGGCGGTGGTGTGTGCCCTGCAGATTCCCTGGTGCTGGCTGAGCGTCGTGACCGGCCGGCTGTGGAAGGTCTCTCAGCCTGGCGCCTGTTTGCTGTGGCTGATGCTCGTTCTGTGCGGAGTCTGCGTGCTGCAGTGGGTGGTGCGCCTCTTGTCAGTCTAGAGCGATCCACAGCCGCGCGTTCCGGCAGGACGAGCGGCGGGCGTCAGCCCGCTGATGGGATCAGGGAACTCACGTCTCCCGCTCGCCGGAACGGTCAAGCGCGACAGGCGGCAGCCCTCTCGCTTGTCTGGGCATGCCACCGCCCCAAGAGTAGGGATCAGCGTGCTCATCCCACGTGGCGGTTGATACTCCGTTTGCTCTGCGTGGCCGCGATTGCCTGCTCACAGAGTGGCTGTTCGCTGTTCGTGATGGCCGGAAAAATGTTCTTCGGCGATCCGAAGATGGAATGTGTTTTCAAGCAGAGGACCGACGTCGATTTGACCAAGCAGCACAAAAAGGTGCTGGTGGTCTGCTCGACGCCGGAGGCCATCGGGGTCGATTATCCGTCGCTGAGCTTCGATCTGGTCGACGGCGTCATCCGCCGGCTGAAGCTGCGCGGGATTGAAGTCGTCAATCCTGACGAGCTGGCCACCTGGATGGACGACAACGGCGGACAGTGGGGCAACCCGTCGGAGCTCGCCGGGCAGTTCGACGCCGACTACATCGTGCACATCGATCTGAACCGCTTCGATTACCGCGAGGAAAACAGTCCGACGCTGTTTCGCGGTCGGGCCGTCGGCAGTGTTTTTGCCTACGAAGTTTACCGAGTCGACGGGCGGAAAGAGGCGAAAGAAGTTTTCGTCAGTGAATTCACTTCCGTGCATCCGAAAAACTATCCGGTTTCCACTGACCGCATTTCAGCCAAATCGTTCCGCAAGCAGTACCTCGATCGCATCAGCACTCAATTGGCGCAGATGTTCTACGATCATCGCGTCAGCGAGGAAATTGAGTAGCACACAGGAGATCGCCCCATGGCATTGTCCCCAGCGAGAAACCGTGCCGGCTTCCATGCCGTTCGCGCCTGGCTGCGGCTGCTGTGCCTTCTGCCGGCTACTCTGGTGCTGCCGGGATGCAACTACTTAATACTGGCCGGCTACCTGCTCGGCGGCCCTCCGTCGATTGAACCGGATTTCGACAAGATGACGAAAAAGTCGATGACGGACCTCGACGTCACCGTGGCCGTCGTCTGTTACGCACCGACCGAGCTGAAATGGGACTTCGACCAGATCGACGACGAGATTGCCAAATACGTCTCTTTCAGTTTGGGAAAGCACAAAATCAAGGTCACCAGCCCCGACTACGTCCGGGCGTGGCTGGACGCAAATCCCAACTGGGACAAGCAGGAAGAGATCGGTGAGCATTTCGGCGTCACGTACGTCATCTACATCGATCTGCACGAATACAGCCTGTATGAAGAAAACAGCGCCAACTTGTACCGCGGCCGGGCCGAAGCGCTCGTCAGCGTTTACGAGATGGATGAAGACGGCCACGGCGAACGAATCTACAGCAAGGAAATCATCTCGAAGTTCCCGCTGCTCGTGCCCCGTTCCACGTCGGAGGTGTCGTACTCGACGTTCAAGCGGCAGTATCTTTCCAATCTGAGCGAGACGATCGGACACTTGTTTTACGAGTACTATGCCGGAGACAAGATCCCGGACGCCACGTAAGCATCTGAGCTGTTTACCAACACGCGATCGGGTTCGATCGCCCTCTCATTCGACGGAAGCGCTGGCGCCGCCGGTGTTGTGCGCCAATCGTTTCGGCCGGCCCGAGCGCGCGACATTGACCACGGTGCGGCGGTGCTCGATAATCGAATCAGCAGGAATGTCTGGTGCGTCGCTCGGCGGAGACGTCCGCGTCGGACTGTCTCTTCTCTCTGATCTCACGGTCTGAAGCTCACACGATCTCGAATGCCTGACTGGCTGAGGAAGGCTTCCAAGACGCTCGCTCGCAGCGCTCCGAAAAAGCCGGAGCCGTTTGAGATTCCGTGTCAGTGCGGCCAAACGGTGCGCGGGATGCGTCAGGTGCACGCTCAGCGTGTCGTCTGCGGAGACTGCTCAGAGCCGTCGTTCGTGTTGCCGCTGGACGTCTACCCACAACCGAAACCGAAGAAGAAGCACCGCAAGCGGAAACCCACGAAGAGGCAAACGTTTGCGAAAACAAAGTCGGCTGTGAAGAACGTCGGGCCGGTGCTGCGCAAACACGCTCTCGCACAGGCTCGCAAGGTGGGTGACAAAACCGCTGCGGCTTCTCGGCGAGCTTCCAAGCGGGTCCGGTCGACGTTCACCCCGTTTCGCCTGGTAATGTTGTGTATGCTGGCCGTCATCTCCTCGACAGGTTACTGGGTGTTCGAGTCGGGGAAACGGGAACAAGCGGAATTGAGACTGAAAGCAGCCAAAGAGCGCGGATTTGCCGCCCTCCACGAACGGAAGTTCATAACGGCCGAGCAGGAGTTCCGCACCGCATCGGAAGCGCTGGACAGACTCGGCCGCGACGACGCGCCGGCCCGCAAGGTTCGCCAAATGTGGCGGGAAACAACGGTCCTGACCAACCTGGTGGATGCGTCGCCATTGGAGATCATCGCCCAGGCAGAGCGGAAAATTCGAGCGGACCCGACAGATTGGGCCGAACACTTCGAATCGCATTACGCCGGCCGGTGGATTGTGCTTCAGACCACCCTCTCGCGGGCTGCGGCACCGCGGGCCACCGATGCCGAACACAACACGAACACCGTGATCGACTTGCCGCCCTTTCTCGAGGGAAGGCAGATCGATTTTCAGGGTCATCTGGCCGCGCTGGAGCAACTCGCGATCGGCGCGGAGCCGCGGCACGTGATTTTCGCAGCCCAGTTAGGTACTTGCCGTTTGGAACCGGCGGAGTCGCCGCGGTGTGTGATCTCCCTACGGTCCCAGAGCGCATTCTTCTGGTCCGATTTCGAGAATTACCGGGCGCTGGGTTTCCGGGAAGACGAGTTCCACACCGAAGAAGAGATTCGTCAGTTGCTCGACGAACAATCTCGCAGCATGGGAATCGTGGAATGAGTCAGCGAATCTTTCCTTCGGCAGCCTTGTTGACCGTTCTCGGACTGGCCTGTTTCTGGCCGTCGAAAACGGCCGTTGGGGCGAGTGTGCAATCGATCGAGAGCTTTCTCGGCTTGAAGTCGAAATGGGGTCAATTTGCCGACGCCAAGACGGCATTCAAGCTGGAGGGCCGATATTCTTCCATCTCGCCAAAATTTCTGCGGTTTCGAAATTGCGATCTCAAGTTTCAGTCGGCCCTCGGTGTGCAGTTTACGAAGCCGTCCCATCGGGACAAAACGATTGAGGTCACCGGGCACCTGATTAGGCTGGGCGGCCAGTTGCTGTTCGTTGTGGAGCGGTACCACGAACGCCCGAGCGATCTGGATACCGCTCGCGGCAAGAAACGTCTGATTGATGGCGAGAAACCGGGCGATTGGTACGAGCTTGCCGAGTGGCTGTCGGCCCGCAGCGCGTTCTATCAAGACGAAGAGCTGGCCAAAGTGGCTAAAGAGTCCTACCAGAACGGGATCGATGCCGAACGTCGGCGTTTGCCGCCCAAGGATCCCCAAGCCCTCGAGAAGCTGGCGGCCAAAGTGGCCCGATACAAGCTTTCGGACCTCCTACGGATGGAATTGATTCACGAAGCTTACCAACTGCGCTGGGAAGCCGGCAGAAAAGGCGCCGAGAAACAATTGCGGGAACTGGCCGGTCAGATGGCCCGCGACTTGCCGGGATCTCAGATTCCCCTCGAACCGCCGGAACCCGAATTACAAAAGAAGTACTGGGAGAGTCCTTTGGCCGTCTATCGCGAGGCGGACGCCCACGGCCGCAGGAAATTGCACCGCGTCTTCTACAGCGAAATCATACAAACATCCATTGAACGCAAAGCGGCGCCCGACGGCTCGGACGGCTACAAAATCGCCGAGGAAATCGACAAGCAACTGCCCGAACGACACGCTTTGGCCGAGAGCTACCGCGAAAAAGAGCTTGCACTGAAGTTCTCAAAAGTGGCGACGATGACCCAACCCGAAATGCTGGAGCTGTCCGCGCAGTTTGAAGCCCGCATGCAGTCCGAAAAGTCTCTCTCTACGAAGAAGAAGTGGCTCGCCGCCCGGCGGGAGCAACTCAGCAAGGACGGGCTGGCCGGTTTGACGCGGGCCGCCGAGCTCTACCTGGAACTCCTCAAGGACGAGAAGACGGCCGCCGATCTGCTCAAGGGGGCGTACAAGCTGAGCCCCGATTCGAAGGAGATCATCGACAAGCTTAACAAGCTCGGCTACCGGCTGAGCGGCGGAAAATGGCTGACCACCCGCGAGAGGGAATCGCTTCCCGAAGACCCGATTCAGCGCTCGATCCGGCAGGGTGTCGTGGTCGTCGGCATGACCCGCTCGCAGGTCCGCAAGACACTGGGCGACCCCACATCGATGGCTCGGATCGCATCGGCACGGCACATCATCGAGGTCTGGATCTACCGAGACGCAGACCTTTGGGTCGGCTTCGAACGCCGCAGACAGAAGCGCGGCGACGAATCGAAGGTCGTAGGCATCTCACCACTCGCCGGTGACTGACGATTGTCGATTGACGATTTCAGCCGAGTAGACATCTGAGTTGAGTAGGTCAGGCTCCCGCCTGACGACGCCAGGTCCGAGGGGGCCGCTTCGTCTCGGCGGGGTGGCGGGGCCTTAGAGAGCGAAGCGAACGTGGCCCCGGGGCATGTGCCCTGTTGGTGGCCCGTTGCCCGGATCAGAGCTTCCTGTCAACATGCAAACACGGGGCCACGCTCCCGTTGGTCGCTCAGGCCCCGCCACCCGCCGTAGGCATCTCACCACTCGCCGGTGACTGACGATCGTCGATTGACGATTTCAGCCGAGTAGACATCTGAGTTGAGTAGGTCAGGCTCCCGCCTGACGACGCCAGGGCTGCGCGGCAGGCGGGAGCCTGCCCTACAGCTACAGCCTCTCACAGGTCATCCTGGTCCAGCGCCGCGATGTACGGGAGGTGGCGGTATTCGTCGTTGTAGTCCAGGCCGTAGCCGACGACGAAGGCGTCGGGGATCTTGAAGCAGTGATAGTCGGGTTCCACGTCGACCTGAGTACGCTCCTTTTTCCAGAGCAACACGGCCGAGCGGACGGTGCGCGGCTGCTTCTTCTTGATCGTTTTCAAGAGCGCGGCCATCGTCTTGCCGGTGTCGAAGATGTCGTCGACCAACAGCACGTGGCGGCCGGAGATGTCGGGCAACAGTTCGGCATTGACGGCCAGTTCGCCCGGATCCGTTGCTCGGCCGCGGTAGCTGGAGGCCTGAATCAGCCCGACTCGCAGCGGCAGATCGATCCGGCGGACCAGGTCGGAGAGCAGAATGATGCTGCCGGTCAACACGCCGAGAATGGTCAGCGGCCGGTTGCGGTAGTCGCTGGCGATCTCGCGGCCCAATTGAGTCACGGCCTCATGGATTCTTGCTTCGTCGATCAGGCGTCTCACCGCGGACTCTCCGTTGTGTCGAACATCCACTGTCGTGAATCATAACCGAAACTGGGCCGTCCTTCGACTCTATCGAGGGCTTGTCAGGCCGCTTCGCCGTTGAATGAAAGCGAGATTACTGTATGCTAACTCTCAGTTTGAACATCACCGGGACCCAACTTTCGAATCACATCGACGGAGGCGAGACAAAGATGACTCAGCAACTCCGAACCAGACATCTCACCGCGCTCGTGCATCTGTTTCTGTTCACGCTGGCGCTGACGCTTGTTGCTCCGCACAGGGCCTTTGCAGAAGGGTGGAAGGCCGGCGCCGGCAAGGTCAACATCACGCCGCACAAGCCGATGTGGATGTCCGGTTACTCCAGCCGCCGCAGTCCGGCCCAAGGGAAGCTGACCGACCTTTGGGCCAAAGCGCTGGTGCTGGAAGATCCGGCGGGTCATCGCGTCGTGCTGGTGAGCTTGGACCTGGTCGGCATCGGACGGCAGACGTCACTCGATGTTCGCCGCCGGTTGCACGAGAAGTTCGGGATCGAAAAGCGACAGGTCGCATTGTTCGCGTCGCACACGCACACCGGGCCTGTGGTGGGACGCAACTTGGGCGCCATGTACTTCCTCGATGATGCGCAATGGAAGCGGATCGATGAATACGAAGCCCGGTTGAAACAGGACGTCGTGACGGCCGTCGACGCCGCTTTGAAGACGCTGGCGCCGGCCGAGCTGGCATGGGGTCTCGGCCAGGCGACGTTCGCCGTCAACCGCCGCAACAACCGCGAGGCAAACGTGCCCGAATTGCGCGAGAAGGGCCTGTTGAAAGGGCCGGTCGATCACGACGTTCCGGTGCTGAAGGTCACGCAGGCAGGCAAACTCTCGGCGGTCGTGTTCGGATACGCCTGCCACGGCACAACGTTGAGTTTGATGCAGTGGTCGGGTGATTATCCGGGTTTCGCACAGATTGAGGTGGAAAAAGCCCATCCCGGCGCGGTGGCCCTGTTTTGGGCCGGTTGCGGCGCCGATCAGAATCCGCTGCCCCGCCGCACGGTCGAATTGGCTCAGCAGTACGGCAGCCGACTGGCCAAAGCGGTCGACGAGGTGTTGAACGCGAAGATGCAAGCGATCACCGCCGGTTTGGGCACGGCTTACGACGAAATCGATCTCGCCTTCGCCGAACTGCCGACGCCCGACCAGATCGAGAAAGACACGAAATCTTCCAATCGTTACCAGGCCAGCCGGGCCAAGCTGCTGCTGGAACGAATCAAACGCGACGGCAAGCTCAGCCCGACGTATCCTTATCCCGTCCAAACCTGGCGTTTGGGCAAAAAGCTGACGTTCGTCACGCTGGGCGGCGAAGTGGTTGTCGATTATTCGCTCCGGCTGAAGCGCGAGCTGGGCCGCGACACGACCTGGGTGGCCGGCTACACGAACGACGTGATGGCCTACATTCCGTCGCTGCGCGTCCTGAAGGAAGGGGGCTACGAGGGGGGCGGCGCGATGGTCTACTACGGCCAGCCGACCGCTTGGGCGCCGGAGGTCGAGGAGAACATTGTCGAGACCGTCGTGAAGCAGGCCAAACAGTTGCGTACGTCGGCTGATTGAGCGTCACTCGCAAGAACTCGGCCAACAGCCGCGGGTGAATACCCGCGGATATCCATCCGCGGCTGGCTGCGCTTGTTCGTGTTGTTAGAGCGAATACTCGACGAACGGATTCTCGCACGGATTGCCGCAGGTGACGTGCAATCGGCCGTGGGCCGGCTCGACAATGATCGAGGCAACCGTCCTTCCTCGATTGTCCAGCATCTCGTGGCTTTCGCCGTCGTGCGGATGCCGGCAAATGCTGACCGGATGGTTCGAGTGGTCGCTGAGGAACGACTTCACGTCGTCGACGGTAATCGAGCCGAACTTCTGGCCGATGAGTTCTTCCATCCGCTCTTGCCGCGAGAACGAATCGGGCACGCTCGCTTTGAAGTTCTCCGGACAAGCGTGTGCGGTGCACAGGTAATGGTTGGCGTGCGCCAGGAAACCGTTGCCGTCATCCTCGATGAGCTCCGGGCCGTCGCTGGTCAGTTCCACGTCGAGGATGTTGCCCTCGCCGTCGCACAGCGCGTAGTTGCCGTTCGAGCAGACGGGGACTTCCCGCATCAGCCGCACGACGTCGCCGACGGTCCGCTGTTCAAGGATCATGCGTTTGATGGGGTAATGTGCCAGCGCGAACTTCCAGGCAGGTCCGCCGCCCAGCGAGTTGGCGAAATGTGCGACACCGTGCCGATTCAGGCCATGATAGCCGATCATACCGCCGAACGTCCACATCAGCGCCTCGGGCCGATCGTCCGGTTTGAGGTGCAGCACGTAACCGAAGTCCATAAGCTCCGGCGGGTTGTCGCTGTTCTGGCCGGCGATCGGTTCCCCGCCGGCCGTTCCCCGACCGCTGATGGCAAACGACGTGCACGCCGCCTCAGTGAGCTGTCCCAGCTCGCCACGCAACTGCGACGCCAACGCATCACCGAGCGGTATCCGAGCTCCTTCAGCCAGTCCTTGGACCTCTTCCAGCAGGTGGGGGCAGTGTTGCTGAAACAACGGTTCAAAACGCAACGCTCGTGCTTGCAGGGCCTTCCGCGACAATTTCAACGTCGCGGCCAAATAGTCCAGAAAGCCACGGATCCGCTCGCCCGCCTGCTCGCCGTGCTGTCGTCCCAATTCTCGCGGCGAACCGGCGGCTTGAACCAGAGGGAATTTCTTCTGCATGGTCGTCACCTTCCTACGGCTTCGGCCACTTGAGGTGTTTGTGCAGAAAATCGAACGTACCCTGGCCGTTGATGGTGTGTGGGCCGACGAACCACTCGATTTCACAGCGGTCGGCAATCCCGAGCCGGGCTGCATACAGGTTCCGCACCTTGGCGAATTCGTAAGCGACCATTTCATCCGAAGCGACCCCGTCGAAATGGCCGCGCTCGACCATGAACGGCCGCGGCGCGATCAACGCTGCCATCTCGGCGTAGTTGAAAGTGCTGCCCAAATCGAACTCAAAGATCTCATATTCGCCGGTCCAGACGTAGCTGTACCGATTCCGGGTCGAGGCGTTCTTCGCGACCCACTCGTTGAAATCGCCCGAGCAGATGGACAACGCGTAGTCGGTCACCAGCGGCGGGATGCGCATCGCCGACTTGCCGCCGTACGAGAGACCGTAAAACCCGATCCGCTTGGGATCGACGTTCTCCAGCGTCTCCAGCCAGTCGACGATCTGCTGATGCTGCGGTACGATGATCGAGAAGAGTGATTTCTTGAGCGGGTTGGCCTTCCGTTGCAGCGTGCGGAAGCGGTCTTTGAAGATGTACAGGTTCTGCGGTGCAAACGTGATGAAGCCTCGCTCGGCCAACTTCGCCGCGAAGTCGTGATAGGCCCTGTTGTCTCCGGTAATGATGTCCTGCGGCCTGCCTTCCAATCCGTGCTGGCAGACGACCACCGGACGTTTGTCGCCCGGCTTGAGGTCTTTCGGCAGCAGCAAGACCCCGTACGCGATGACGTCGGGGAAAACGTCCATCACGACTTCGTAACCGGTCCACTTCGGCATATCGTAGGCTTTGCGGGTGCGGACGTTCGGTTCGAGCGGCTTCAAGTCGAACCGGCCGATCACTTCGTCGTAAAAAAACTTGCGGTATTCCTCGACGGTTTGGCGGTACTTCTCCAGCGAGCTGGTGTCGAGCTTCTTCATGAATTCCTTGCGCACGTACTCGCTTTCACGCAACAGCCATTGGTTGTGTCGATCGAGTTCGTGGATCTGGCGAAGCTGCCGCGGCTGCGGATCGAACTTTTTTCGCAGGTGCTTCGGCGGCGTCGCGGAAGCCGCCAGTTTCGTGCCCGACGAAAGCGCAGTCAGAAACGAGGAGAGCGTCTCCGCCGATCCGAACGGTCCGCTGCCGTTTCCGCTGACGATGAGTTCGATACGCGGCGCCGGTTCAAGGCCCTTGACCAGTTTCTTGGCGCGATGGACTTCCGCGAGAACGTCCTGCAGTTTCGGCGTGACCAGCCGGGCCGGTGCGCCGCCCCCGGCGCCGCTCAACGTCATCTCGGGCGCCTTGGCCGCTTCGACGACGAGCGCTCGCGGCACAACCATCGAGGCCAGCTCCGCATCGCCGAACCGCTCCAGCAGGCTGAATACGTTGCGGTCGATCGGCTCCTGCCAGATGTTCTGCCGGGAGTCGAAGTAGCCGCTGACGCAGGCGGCGTCGATGCGGGTGTCAACGGCCGCGGCAAACAGCGCAATCAGGCCGCCCTCGCCGTAACCGACGACGCCAATCTTCGCATCTCCCGGTCCCGCCTCGTTGGTGAACCAGTCGACGCCGGCCAAGACCTTCTGGACTTCGTAACCGATCAGATGTCTGCCCAGTTCAAACGCCGAGCGGTACACGAACTCGCGATTGCTGATAGAGGCCCGTTTGTTCCGCCGCTTCATTTCTCGGCTGATCAACGTCGGCACCAGCACGCGGCAGCCGCTTTCGGCTAGCCGCCGGGCGAATTGGGACTCAGGCGCAACCCCCTCGGTCAAGCCGACGATCATTTCCGGCGTCTGATCGGCGTCAGGAAGGGCAACCACGTCGGCAACCGGCCGGCCCTTTGTCGGAACCAGCAGCAATCCCTCGCCGTGCACGTCGCCCAGCGCCGGCCAGCGAACCGCGAAGATGTCGTAGCCGTCGCCCCGGCCGACCAACGCCGGCTGCGCCGTCGTGCCGACCAGTTCCGGCCCGTCGAACGGCACCCGCTGGTCCCGCAGACCGATGATGTGCGCCAGACGCGCACGGTTCGCTGCGATTGACTTGTTGTAAGCCTCGGCCGACGACGTATCGCGGTTCCAGTACTGCGCGCGCTGAGCGATCGACTTCTCCAGCTCGCGCAGCAGAAACCGATCGACCCCATCGACCAAATGCGAAGCGATGTCGCCCTCCAGGGTCAACGGCTTCGTCCCCGGAAGCGGTACGATCTTCTCGCCCGGTTCGGCAACCGGTCCGTTCAGACCGACGATGCAGAGAAGAAACACAATCGGCAGCAGTCGGGTATTGTTCATCGACGGATCCCTTCCTTGCGAGGTCAAACGGTGACGGCGGGTATCCCACGGCCGCATGATAGCCCGAAACATGCCGATGCGAAAGCAGCCGCCGGTGGTGATTCCAAGCGTCTCACAAGAACAGGGTGCGTCGGGGCTGATGACAGCTCATTCATCATCGAACAGACCCCGTACCTTGGGCCGAGGCGGTTTGCGCGCCCAGTCCGGGACAGGGAGCAAGCCCATTTTTGTCAATTCGGCTTCGGTAAAGCACGGCTCAACGTGCTCGGCCAACGACGGTTCGCCCTGGGCGCATTCCTTGTCGTCCATGTTTATATTCGTACCGTCGGCTTCGTTGCCACGGCTGACAGGAGTCTGGCCTGAGCCGGAGACTCGGCGATCGTCGCTTCCAAGATCCATAGCAGCTCCAATAGCTCGGTTGTGAATTGGCCGGACACCTCGAAGTTATACACTTCCGGACTCGCGAACCACCATTTCGTCGTAGTTCTGCACGATGCGCTCTGCGGTGCTCGCGGGGCCGGGGAAGAGGGTTCGCTGGTCGTGGATGCCTTTGAAGGTGGAGAGGATGTATTCGACGTCGTCGCGGTCGATGCCGTAGAGGTGAAAGAAGGCGGCGTCGAGTTCGGCCATCAGTTCGGCCCGCTCGGCTTCATCCCACTTGTTGAGCCGCCCGCCGTATTCCGCCTGGAAACTGCCGCTGGTGAACCCGCACGCCTCGGCCAGCGGCAGCATGTCCTCGGCCGTGCAGGTGAGCTTGAGCACCCGCTCGCTAATCCACGCTTCCAGCGTCGTGCTGCGCTTCCACGGGCAAGGTTTGTCGTAGGTATCGGGCGGCAGCGTCGGAATCTGTTCGACGATGAAGAAGTTCAAGTGAACGTTACTGATTTTTTGTCGCATGACGAAGTCGTATGCGAAGCTGTTGAGGTTGCCCAAGAGGCAACATTGACGCGAGGGCACCGCGTCTGAGAAAATGATTGGCGCCGAGTTTACGACGCCGACAAACGGAGTAAACGCCGCGATCATCGTTCGTTGATTTGTAGGGCTAGTCACGTCCTTGAAACACAGAAGATGCGTCGTTCCTGCATTGCACTCTTTGACAACATCTTCATCGCATATCCAAAACCTCGGCATCGCCAAGTGCTCGGGGTTTTGATAGTTGACGAGTGATGTCTTGTCGGTTTGCCCCTGTCGCAGCCAATTCGACTTGTCGGTTACCACGTCGGCGGCGCGATGGTCGAAGGCCTGGAGCATCTTGGCTTCATACAGGGGCAGAAAGCTTTGCTTCCCCTTGACCCACCGATTGCCTTTCAGTTTGAAGCCTTCCTGCTTGAGCGTGTCGGGCTCGCGGAATAATTCGGCGTCGTTGGTTTGATGGAACATCGTTTTGAATTGGATGCCCCACGAATTACCGGTTGGGCCTTTGCGGTTCTGGTCGATCAACACGGGAACGCGGCGGTAAATCGCTTTGGTGATTTCCGCGTCGAGGCGGGAACGAAAGATCGGGCACGTTCGCGTGTTGGGATTCAACAGCCGGATGTCTTCGCCGCTGAGCGGCACGTGACGCGATCTATCTTCCAGCTCTTCGACGCGATGGGCGAAGAATACGAAATCGGCTTGCGACGATACGGCTTGTTCGCCGGCAAAGTTGATAATGCAGAACTTGAAGGACGCATGTACTTCGGGAAAGAAAACCTTCTTGTTTTCAAAATCATACAGCCGGATAAGACGGTTCGATTCGGCAACTGCGGCGAAGAAATCCTTGGTGGTCTTATCCGACGCGATGCCGGATGGAGTGAGCAATCCAACGCGGCCGTGCGGGGCGACGAGTTGGTAAGCCAGTTCGGCGAACACGGCGTAGGTGTTGATGTCACCCTTGCCGGTCAGCGGATACTGGTCGCTCTTGCGGCAATAAGTCAGCAGGGAATCGGCGGCCTCCAATGCCTGCTGGTATCGCTCGAACAACGCCGGGTCGTCGGATTCGAGTGTCGCGACCAGCTTGCGGCGTTTGGCGGCGTTGGTCGCCGTGGCGATCTCGGGCGCGGGGAGCGAGAAGAACTCGCGCTCCTGCAGCTTCATTCGCTCCCAGGGCGGATTGCCGATCACGCAGTCGAACCCGGATTCTTCGCGGTTGAACACCTCGGCAAACCGCTCGCGCCAATCGAAACCGTGCGGGTGGACTTGCGGGTCGTGCACCAGCGAGTTGCCGTGGACGATGTTCTCCGAAAGCTTGGCCAGCGTCTGGCCCGGTGTGGCCGAGCGAATCCAGAGGGCCAGTTGCGTGATCTCGACCGCTTCGGGCGAAAGATCGACGCCGTACAGGTTCTCCTGCAAAATGAACTGCGGCACCTGATCGGCCAGCCCTTGGGCATCGCCGTCGCCCGCCTGTTCCAAATGGCCGAGGACTTCGTGGTAGCGCAGTTCCAACACGTTGTACGCCTGGAATAAAAACGCGCCGCTGCCGCAGGCCGGATCGACAATCTTCAGATTCCGCAAGATCGCGAGGCAACGCCGCCAGTATTCGGCATCCTCGGGCGCACTGCCGCGGAGCGCGTCCTCTTCGGAGACGCCGAACTCGACCGCGGCGGCGGCGAAACGCTGGGCGATCAACTCCTCGAGCGTGTACTGGACGATGCGGCTGGTCAGCTCGGGCGGCGTGTAGTAGATGCCAAGCTGCTTTCGCTTGGCCGATTGCGGCATGGTGGCGTACTGATGCGCCTTCTCGGCGTCGCCGCCGAACAAGCCGGACTGCTTCAGCTTTTCCAACTCCGTGATCGAGCGCTCGAACAGATGCCCCAGTACGTCGAGATTGACTTCGTCAGCGAAATCGTAGGTGCTGATGGTGTTGAAGAACGTTGTCCAGGGCGTGTCGGGCAGGTCCAGCTCATCGACCCCGTGCGGCTGAAACAGCCCGCCATTGTACTTGGGAATGCCGTGGGTTTCACTGCCGGTATCGATAAAGCGAAACAGGTTCTTGAAGTTTTGCCAACGGGGATTCGTGACAGCGTGAAAGCCGGCGACCGTGTAAGCTTTGGGGATGGTTTTCGCGGGCAAGAGTTGGCGATCTTCGCAAAAGGCGATGAACATGATGCGATCGAAGAGGCGCTGCGCCATCTCGATGGCGTCGTCCAATGGGCGCTCAAGTTTGAAATGCAAATGGGCAATCAACTCGGTGCGGTTGTGGGAGTAGGCATCGTAGAGTTTATCGCTGACTTCCCGTTGGCGCTCGACGGATTTTTTCAGCAAGGCGGCGGCACGCGGTGGACCCAGATACGACTTGTCAATCAATCCCTGGCGATGGAACAGGACGTAGAACTGTTTGAACTGCTGAAAATCGCGGAGCGATTGCAGCGTGAAATGTTCATAAGCGCGTTTGGTCGAATCCCGCTCGTAAAGACGGAAACTGACGATGTTGGATACGATGCCCCAGCGGCACTCCGGCGGAGTATTGACCAGATAATCCCAGCATTGGTCAACGGCGGTTCGGCCGTTGCTGCGGTGGCGGTCGAGATGAACGGTTGGGCCCTTCAGTTCGATGACTGCCAGCGGTGCGGGGCTCTCCGATTGTCGAAAATGACCGAGAATGGCATCAGGTGTTTGACCAGCGATGGAGTGATGCTGGATTCGATGCCAGATTTCCAGTCCGTTCAGCGGTCCCGCATAACCGAGCGCATCGCCAAACACCTGAGCCAGAAAGTCGCCTTGCATTTGGGTTTCCTTGAGATTTGCAAGGCGTCCCGAACTCTCTAATTCGGCCCATTTCACGAGCACGGCGTGCGCTTCTCGTAGCTCGGCTTCATCGAGCCGCATGTCTGAGGCAGCTTCCTTGAGAAATCGCGCCAGGATGAGACGGTCGGTCTTTGGTTGACGCAACGCGACCGGAGGATCGGTTGGGAAGAGAGTTTTCGCCATTTTCGTCACGATATTTGCCGTTGACGGTACAAGCCCCAGTCGTTGCCGTCGCAGTCGATAAGATTCGGAATGGCTGAAAAACGCTTCCATTGATCGCGGTTGTGCCCGGTGAAGCGTTTGGGACTGGCCCCGACACCAGGGGCCTTCAGCTCCACATAACCGGCGAGCACTTTCGCAGCATGAACGGCGTAGTCCGGCTCGCCAAGGGTCGAACTTGTCATCTTGGCGGTTACGCCGTCGGCGAACGTCTTCAACGCGGCGAGTACGGCTTTTTCCTCGGGCATTGCCATCGGTGGCTGCGATTCCCTTCGGTTCGACGGAAAAAGGCGAGGCGACCCTGCACGCCGCGGCCACCTTTGTTCAAAACGCGAGTATACATCATCATCGTCCGAACGTCACTGTGGCCCAGCAGTTCTTGATCGGCGTCAGTCCGATGGCTGGCGGTAGTGTGAGAATGCCGGCCAGCGCCGCTTCGGTCGGACCGGGCTGTTTGGTATGAAATTTTCCTCAAAAAAAGTTTCTTAGGCAACATTTTCGCGCCAACCCCGTTCACGCTTCTATTAACTGGCGGATTTGCGGCGTAAGTGACAGTCCCGCCGGGGTTTGGCCGCGGAGTCTTGCGCGGAATTACCGGCGGCCCGACGTGAGTGGATCGGGGGGCTTCCGGCGGTGCGGCCGTTTGAGTTCGCGACCGACGATCAGTACAGCAGCGTGGCCAATCGGCGGCGGTAGGTGCCGACCAGCTCGGAGCTGGAGCCGAGCATGTCGAAGATGGTGACCATCGTCTCTTTGGCCTGGACGCCGATGCCGGTCTTGTCCTGCTCGATCAGACGCAGGCAGATCTCGAACGCCTCTTCGTATGCTCGGGCGGCGGCCAGCGCGTCGGCCAGTTTGAGCTGCAGCGACAAGTCGTCCGGTGCGGCCTCGGCCGCTTTGCGGGCTTCTTCGACGCTGCCGGCTTCCTCGGCAGACGTGAGAATGTCGAGCTGTGACTTGATCCGCTCGGCTTCCGGTTCCAGATAGCCGCGTTCCTCCAGCTTCTCGATGACCTGCAGGCACTCATGCTCGCGGTTGCGGGCCAAGAGCACACGGGCCAGATGGATCTTGATCTGGTGGTTGTCGGGATCGAGCTGGGCGGCTTCGCGGTACTTGGCCTCGGCGGCGGCCGGGTCGCTCTCCTCCAGAGCCGTGGCTTGTTTCACCAGCTCTTCGGCCGGTGACGGCAGAAAGGAAGCCAGCCACTCGCGCAATTGATCTTCCGGCAGCAGCCCCTGGAAGTGGTTGACCGGTCGCCCGTCACGGATCGCGAACACGTGCGGAATCGACTGCACGCCGAAGGCCGCGGCGATGTCCGCTGACTGGTCAACGTTGACCTTCACCAGCACGAACCTGCCGTTGTGCTGCTCGGCAAGTTTTTCCAGGATCGGCGAGAGTTGACGGCACGGCTCGCACCAGGTGGCCCAAAAGTCGACGACGACCGGCACCTCCAGCGAGCGCTGAATGACGTCGGCATCGAAGCTCGCGGTCGTCGCGTCGCAAATCCAGGGAGATGGCTCAGTCATCAGGGGCGTCCTTGAGGGTCGTTTCGCTTTGATGCCGTGGGGTGGCACGCTCAGAGCGAAGCGATGAGCGTGGTCGTCGACAAACCACGCCCTTCGAAAGACTCAGGGCGTGCCACCCAGCCGCGCGCTCGGCACCGGCTTCAGTGTATGGGTTTCGTCTGGCCGGTTCAAATGTAGTCTTTTGGCAACGCGCCGGGGTGCGCGAGAGCGTCGATGTTGCCGAAACGCAACCGATCCCACACGTGAACTCTCCGTGAGTCAAACCCGCAAGTTTCAGCGGAGCTTTCACTTACGACTTTTCGATGGCGAACGGGCCGTTGTGGGACCGCTTTTTGCGTCAGGAACTGGTTCGAGAGCATCCCTGAAAGCACCCCGAAAACATGCGAGCAGAGCGATGGAAGTATCAGCAATCGGCAGCGGCGGACTCACCGGCGGCTCCACAATGCAACCGTTGAGCAACACGACGGCAGCAACCAGCAACTCCGCTGGGATCGGAGGAACCGCCGGTGCGCTCTCGACGACCACACTGGATGGCGCCAATCTCAGCGTGAGCATGTCGGCCGGCCTGCAGTCGCTCATGGAGGTCTTGGGTAATTTCACCAGTGCCGAGATCCTCATCGCAATGATGTTGATGGCGGCCGCCAACAAAAATGACGAAGACGGCTCCGGAGGCGGTGCGGCATTGGGCTTGCTGGTCGGGCTGGCATTGGCGGGTCAGATCGGCGCCTCGGGCGGCGCTGAGCTGAACGTTTCCATCCCGGCAACTGAGGGCGGCAGTCTGGGCGGGCAGATTGACATGACGGCATAGTCGTGCAGATCTGCTCTGCAAACGCGCAGCCCGGCGAATGACCGAAGCTGCTCCTTCTTGAACAACGCCGCCACGATCGCCAAGTCGTGCTTGTCTTTACTTTTTCCTTTTTCCTTTTTACTTTTGCCTTGGTCAGGACCGTTTCAACCGCTCACTTCGAGGAATGACTCGCCGTGGATGACTGGCTGATTGCGCCGACCGTGGGCAGCATACTGTTTGTCATGGGATGCATGATGATGCGTTCGCACGTGCTCTCTTGGCAGCGGCAAAAACACGACCCCGTGCTGGAAGACGTCGACCGCAAGCACTACCACGCGCGCTACCGTCGGCGCATGCAGATGTCGAGGCTGCTCGTTGCTCTGGGCGTATTGATACCGCTGGGCGATCCATTGCTCCCGCGGTTGATCCCGCAGCAGAACTGGCCGGGCCTCTTCGCGGTTTATTGGAGCGCAGTTCTGCTGATGCTGGGCTGGTTGATCATCGTGGCCCTGGGCGACATGCTCGCCACCGGCGCCCACTCCCGCGCCTCACTGGCGCGGATCCACCAAAAACAGCGTGAACTGGAGAACCAGATCGCCCGTATCAAAAGCCAGAGGCCCAACGGGCACAAACTTTCGGAGTGACCTCGGCTTACTGTGCCGACTTGCCCGTTTTGGCCGGTTTTGGCTTCTTCCTGCTCGCGCGCTTTTTCTTCGCAGCTTCTTGAAGCTCGGCCAATCGCTGCTTCTGGGAATCGGTCAAGACAGCTTCGATTTCGGCGTCACGCTGGGCCCGGAGCGCCTTGATTTGCTTCTCCAATTCCTCCAACTGTGGGCGATACTTCACCTGAATCCCATAGATCTGTTGTCGCTGCTCATTGGCCAATCCAATCTTGCCGTAATTGTTGGGCAGACGCCCCTTCGCCTTCTTTCTCTTCGCGGGCGTTTTTCCCTGCTGCTTTGCGGGAGCCGCTTTTTTCGCCGCAGCCTTTCCGCCTGTGACTTGCTTTGGCTTTCCCTGTTGGCTATAGCTCTGCTCGGCCGTCAGAACCGCCAACGCAAAACAGGCCAATAGGACAATGGTCTTCGCAAACTGCATGAGACTCTCCTTTCAAAATTTCCCGGTTGTCGTTCCAAAAATGTAAGGGTCCTCTGGAATTTCCCGCTGGTGATTGAGGCGGAAAGCTCACTGCCGCTGCGGATCGAAGCCGCGCACCAGTTCTGCTTCCCATTCATCGAGTAGCGGCCAATCGACCGCACAGGTGCCAAAGTCGGCCATGTGCTGATACCGATCGAGCCGGTCAATCGCACTCTGCAACAGCGCGTCGTCCTTGCGAAAAATCGGTCCATGACTGGGCAACAGCCATTTCACGTCGCTGTCGCGAATGCGCGTCAGCGAGCGAATGAAATCGGGGAGATCGGACCCGTGATGGGGATCGATATTGCCTACGCAGCCGTCGCGGTAGAGGCTGTCGCCCGAAAAGAGCAGGTCTCCGAATCGAAACGCCAACTGATTCTGCGTGTGCCCGGGTGTATGCCATACCTGGAGCTCCACCCGGCCGACTTTCAGCACGTCTCCTTCGCCGATCGCGGCGTCGAGCCTGATGACCGGCAGATCAAGCGAAATCCCTTGGGCGGAAATCTCGGCAAACGTCGCGAGACGATCACCGGCGGCCAACAGTCGGGCCGTCTCTTCATGGCCGGCCGTGGTTGCCGAGGGAATCAATTCTTTCAGCTTCTTTAGACCCTGGACGTGATCGACGTCGGCGTGGGTCGCCACCAGATGCTTGCAGCTTGACAGCGGAAAATCCATCAGACGAATCATCTCGACGATTTCCTCGACGGTGTCTTCATAACCGATGTCGATCAGCAGCCAATCACTCTCGTCGAACACCAAGTACACACAACAGCCCAGCCGCCGCCGCGCCTGGTAGTTCATTTCTATCACGTGCGGAAAAACTTCACGCCGCGGCATCATGATGGTATACTCCCAGCGATGCAGCTTGGGACTGTCGGAACGGCACGTCAACCGCCTCATTTGCACGCACGGCAACCCGATGTCGAGGTGCCAGTCTGAAATGTGAGATGGTATTTTATGCCGACCGTCTTGTGGAAACAAGCATCGCGGAAATGGCAGGTTTCGGCGCGCCTTTTCACAAGGCTTTCCAAGGAGAGTCGAAATGTCTGAGCCGACACAACGAACGTCTAAGAAGTCCTTGTCGCGCCCGACCGCCTGCGCGGTCGGGATGACCGCTCTGATTACGGTGATCGTCCTTGTGACCAGGTTGTGCCTGATTTCGGAGGCAGCCGAACAGGCGCCTGCTGCGCAGAACCGGGACGCCGCAACAGCAACGCAGCGTGTCACCGCGCGAGTCCGCCGCGCGTGGGGTCCGGAACAAGCGACCGGCGCCCCCGATACGCGATCGGCCGGCGACTGGGAAACTGCATGGGCCTCGCTCAATCCAGACAGTCAACGTGAGTGGCTGCTGCTGGAATTTGCCGAACCGATCCTGCCCAAAGCAGTCGTGATTCACGAAACTTTCAACCCCGGCGCCGTAAACAAAGTCGGGCTGTTCGATGCGGATGGCAAGGATGTCGCTGCCTGGACGGGCACCGATCCCACGCCGCGCACCAGCCAGAAGGGTGTCTCTGAGATTCCTGTGAAAGTCACGTTCAAGACGAAGCGCGTTAAGATTTACGTCGATTCGCCCGGCGTGCCGGGCTGGAACGAAATCGACGCAGTCGGACTGCGCGTTGCAGACGGCAAGACGCATTGGGCGACCAAGGCCACCGCCAGCAGTACCTTCGCCGAGGTGTCGACGATGTCGGCACAGCCGATGGTTGTCATCCCGGCTCGTGAGCTTGAGCGTCTCGTCCGCCTGGAGGCGGAAGTAAAACAATTGAGAAAAGAAGTCGACAAGATCAAACGGTTGGAAACCGAAGTGAAAGAGTTGAGGAAACTGCTCAACGCCCAGAAGAAACGACGAAGGGACTAAGCTCGATTCAACAAATCATGCTGAGCGAGGGCAAGAGCGATGCGGCCGTCTTCCGTAACCTCGATGATGATGGCCGGGTTGCTGATGTTGTGCAACGCGGTGGATCAAACGCCAGCGGACGAAACCGAGAAATTCGGCACGAATCCGTACAAGGCTCGGCAGAAGGTTTACGAGCCGGATTTGCTGATTGTCGGCGGGTCGAGCGGCGGCACGGCGGCGGCGTTGACGGCCGGGCGGCTGGGGATCAAGACGCTGTTGGTCATGCGCAGTCCGCGAGAACTTGGTGGACTGACCACCAACGGAGTCAACCCGGACAGCGATCTGCCCATCCGCGTGATCGGCGGGCTTGCCTTGGAGCTGGACGTGGTGGCCCGCTACACCACTGGTCACAACGTCGGCGCACGGCACAAGCACGGCGGTGAAGGTTACTTCGCGCCGTTTCACGTGTTCTTCAACCACATTCGCCATGACATCGACCGCCAGAAAAGCCTGACGGTCGTGGCGGGCTACTATCCGGTTTCTGTGAAGAAAGATCCGGCAACGCGGCGGGTCGTGGAATTACGATTCCAGAACCGGCTGGATTCAAACAAAGAGATCGTGGTGCGGCCCAAGATCACGATCGATGCCGAGATCGAAGGCGACGTCGCGTTTTTGGCCGGCGTGACCATGACGCTTCGTCGAGAAGGCCGATCGCCGTCGGCGGACCCCACTCGGAATCTGGAATCGTACGCCGGTCGTATCTTTACACCGCTCCGCGATCTGGGCGGCATGATCTCGGCTGGCGGGCCGCTCTTGGAGGCGTCCACCGGCCGGGCGGATGACACACCGGCCACCATGGCGTGGAATGGCACCGTGACGCTCGAAGACTACGGAGAAGGGGACGAAGAGAGCCCCTGGATACTGGTCCGCCCGCCGCGCGGCTACGACGCAAAAGATTTCGCCTGGCTGCGGAAGGAAAGGATCTATGGCGTTTACCTCGGCGACGGACACCGGCGTTGGAACTGCGACCGGTATCTGTCGACGGTGGAAGGCTGGCGGCTGCCCGACGGCCGGCACGTGCTGGAGTCTCTCGAGATTGCCGACCGCGAGGCCAACGAGCGGGAGCATCTGGCCCGGACGATTCGTGGCCTGTACTACGTGCAGCACGTATTGGGGCTGAAACAATTCGGTCTCTGCCGCCACGACTTTTACGAAGGGCTGGAGCCCAAGTACCGTCTGAGCGACTTCGGCACGGCCACAAACGCCGGCGACGCCCCTTTGCCTTCGCTGATCTACATGCGCGAAGGCCGGCGGATGGTGAACGACCACGTCGTCGGTGGCAAGCTGATGGAGGATCAAGGCCGGCCGGAATACGTGCAGAAGACGTTCTGGCACCCGCGGAGCGTTTACTTCAACGCCATGGTGATCGACATCCATGGAGTCCATCGGGAGACGGTGCCCGGCAGCGGTCCGGAGGGCATGCAGCTTCTGCGGCTGGCCGGTCATCCCAAATTCGGGGCCCCGTGTCTACCGTTCGACGTGTTCGTTCCCCGCCCAAGCGAAGCAACGGGCCTACTGGTCGCTGCGGCCGGAGCGTACACGCATCAGGCGTATGCCGCGTTTCCCAGAATGGAAACCGGCCGCATCGTCCAAGGCCATGCCTGCGCCGTTGCCGCCTATCATGCCCTGTGTGACGGCGTCCCGGTCCACAAGGTTGATGTCGACCGCGTGCAACTGACACTGCTGGACCTGCATGGCCAATCGCTGGTCTACTTCGAGGACACGCTACCGGGCACGGGGCATCAGGTGATCGCCCAGATGCTGGGTTGCCGCGGTGTACCGCTGCGCAACGACAACGGAGTTTACCAGTCGGAGATGCGGGTGACCGCAGCCGAGGTGAAGCGGTCTCTGAAGCGGCTGTTTCAGGAACAGACGACCGAACCCATTCCCGAGGCCCAACTCGAGCGAGCGTTGAAACTGCTGGGCGGCGACGGCCCGCAACCGGCGACGCGGCAGGCCTGCATCCTCGCCGTCAGCGCCGCAGCGGGCATCGAGCCGGCCGACATCGAGCCGCCTGTTTTCCAGGACGTGGGCATGGCTGACTTTCCCCGGCTGGCTGGACTGCTCGCGGCATGGCAGAAGCGCGGGTATCTGCAAGGTGGTCCGGATCGGATGTTTCAACCCGAAGAGCCGATCCGTTTCAGTGAACTGCAGACGCATCTGTTCAACGTCCTGTTTGCCGGCAAGCGGCGTGGCGGTCCCATTCCCGTCGACTACCGAACGATTCTGGCCCACGACACGTTCAATCGATCCGACGGGCGACTGGTTCGGGACGAGACCGGCCGGCCGTATCAAGAAACGGGGACCTGGATCGTTTCCGGCGGCAAAGTCCGCGTCCAAGAGGTGGACGCGACGCGGTATCTGCTCGTGGATGCCGGACGAGCTGACGTGGATGTGTCGTGCGACGTCTTCTTGGAACAGAGCCTGAAGGATGCGTCGGCCGGGCTGGTGTTTCGCGGCCGGGATGCGGCCAATTTGAGCCGCTTCCTGCTGACCGCCGAGCGGGACGCCGTCCGGATTCGCTGGGATCGTCTACAGGCCGGCCGCCACGTGACAAAGGTGTCGCGGGTGCAGCGGACGCTCAAGCGTGGTTTCACCCTGCGAGTTCGGTGCCGTGGCTCGCAGGCTGAGTATTACCTAGATGGGAAGCGGGTCCGAAAGGCCCAAGTTGATCCAAAGGAGCGAGGCACGCTCGTCGGCGTCTTGAACGGCGGCGGCATGGCAAGCTGGTTCGACAATTTCGACGTGCGGGCGGCGGCAGCAGAAAATGACGAAAAGAGCGCGGCGCCGTATCTGAAGCGCACCTTCATTATTTCTGGTCATCGTGCTGGCGGCAGGGTTCATGCGCCCGACAATTCGATGCCCAACGTCCTTTTCGCTATCAAGAATGGGCTCACCGCTGTGGAGGTCGATCTCAGCCTCACAAAAGACGGAAAGCTTGTCCTTTGGCATGATTATTCTTTGCCCAAGAGGTACATAGAGCCTGGAGCAACCCGGAACATCGCGGTCAATGCACTTTCGTCAGAGCAGGTGAGCAGAATACGATACTCTGCGACCGTTGGCGGCAAGAGGTGGGAAGGTGTGAAAATCGTCTTCGCAGACGATCTGGTCACGGTCACAAAGGGCAAAATAAACCTCGGCCTTGATGTGAAAAACGTTCCGGTAGTGAAGGTCATCGAATTCATTCGGAAGCACAAGATTCAAAAAGAGTGCATGGTCATGGCGTCCCAGATGGAATACCTGCAGAAGGTTCATCGTGCAGAGCCAGACGTCTGCCTGGAGTATGCCGACAACACGCTCGGCCGTAGAGAGGTCAACGGAAAATGGAAGTGGTATTCTACTGAAAAGCAACACGAACTGTATCATGCACTGATGAAGAGACTGTCAGCTGCAGGAATTGACGCCTTTTGTACCAAAGGGTTGACCAAGAAGAAGGTGGCGATTTGTCATCAATACGGGATCATGGTGCGCACCTCCGCAGGGAATCTCAAGCCCGGCGTCAAACCGGATCGATACCTTGGGTTCGGAGTAGACTACGCATTGACCGATGATCCGCAACTTATGAGAAAACGCGTGATCGAACTCCGTCCCGGCGTTGCTCTCACAAAACCAGGCCAGACATTCTTTGATCTAATCCGCGGCAAAGCGGATCATTGAGGAGAGTCGTAAGCACTCAGCGATCAATCCGGTCCAAACGAACCTCAACTTGTCGCTGGTTCTCGCCGTGGGCGTTCAGCACGGTCAGCGTCACTTTTTCGCCCACCTTCTTGTTCCGGACGGCTCGCAGCAGCTCATCTCGCAGGTGGACGGGCTTGCCGTCGATCGCAGTTATGATTTCACCCTCTCCGATTCTGCTCTTGGCCGCGGGACCTTGCTTCTTCACCTGCCGTAGAACAAGTCCCTCCGCGTTCCGATCCACTGCCTTGAGAAACTCCGGCGGTTGCTCCCAAAGTTCTTCAACGCCCGTGCCCAGCGTCGTGACCGCCGGCGATTGTTTCGTCGCGAGCAGATGACGAATGGCATCTATCGGCGCGACAAAGGCGATTCCCTGCACGGCGTTGCCCAGTGACATCATCGACGATTGAACGGCAACAACTTCACCCCGGGCGTTGACCCAGGGTCCCCCGGAAACGCCCTTGGCCGTCGCCCCACAGACGTGGACCACTTCGATGTAGTGTCCTTCGACATACTCGAACGTTGTTCCGTTTCTGGCGACGCTGCCCTGAAGCATCACGGCATGGCGAAAAAGAGGTGCGCCGAAAAGATGAATTCGCTCACCGGCTGCCGGCATCTCCTTTGCCAGCGCAAGCGCTGGATAGCCGCCGCTCTGACGCGGCAGTTGCAGCAACGCCAGGTCATGGCCTTCATCAATGGCAATTAAGCTGGCAGGCAACCGGCAACCGGTTGGTGTCAGCACTTCGACGTTCTGCTTTGAATGTGCAAGGACATGTGCGGCAGTCAACACCACGCCGTCAGAGCCGACAATGCAGCCTGAGCCGCCCAATCGACGATGCACCAACACCTCCACGGACGCCTGCTTGAGGCGATCGTAGAGGGTCGCCTGTTTCACTTGGACCTCAGCGGCTTCAACCACCGCCGCTGAGAACATGAGGCAACACGATGCCAACATCAGTCGAAAGTTTGTGTCAGTTTGCTTCACCGGTCATTCAGAAAATTTTTGACCTTGTTGGAGTCTATTGGCCAACGATGTGAATCTTACCGCCACAGTGTTTGCAGGCGACTTTTGTACCGATGTACTTCATGGCGGCTCGCAGCTCGTCGGAGCAATGCGGGCAGGGCGTGTAAAATGCGTTGATCTTGGTTTTCGGACTCTGCGTGTCGAGCACGAATTGTCCGCTACAGAAATTGCACCGCACCCGTTCGCCTTCATACTTGCGGTTGATGCGCAGTTCTCGATCGCACTTGGGACAACCGACGTAGTAGCCAGCCAGTTCGACTTCGACCATGGTTGCGATCTCCTGCAACGGAATAAATCCGGGAACCTCGACGCTGTCGGGTTCGAGGTCCGGATTCAGTAGAGCCCGACAGTTTTGGCAATGAACAAGTTTCTCAGGCATGTACTCGCCACATTGAGGACAGGCTCCTCCGGTCCAAGCTGGCATGATTCTTCCCTCGAGCTCCCATTCGGCGCCCGAACGAACAGGGACAAAATTGAAACAAAATTCGATTGAAACGGCTGCAATGAAGGTCAGCCGAACAAAACTACCGTCGATCGATTATTTCTCCGGCCCTTTGGCCTCCAAACACGCCAAACGATGGTACGTACGTAAATATAACCGGCCGTGCGCCACCGCGGGGGTGGCACGGCTCAAATCTTCCAGCGAGGTTTTGCCGAACAGTTTGTAGTCGGGCGAGGCAGCCACAACGACCACGTCACCCTCGTCACTGATGCAATACAGCTTCGCGTCGATGCAAACCGGCGAGCCGCTAAAGTTCCCGCCGACCCGCTCCGTCCAGAGATTCGCTTTGGTCTCTGTGTCCACACAATTCACGACGCCGTTGTCGTTCCACAGGAACAGGCAACCATTATACACAATTGGCGTGGGAACGTACGGAAGAACTCGATCGCGACGGTACTGAATGTGTGTTTTGGAAACGTCTCCCTTGCCCGACGGATCGACGCCGACCATCAGCTTGCCGACACCGCCGCCGCCGCACGACCCAATGACCAATCCGCCTGCGAACACCGGCGAGGCAACCGTCCGGAAGTCAAACTGGCCCGACTTCCAATTCAGTTTCCCCGTGAACGGGTCGAGGCTGGTGATCCCCATGGCGCTCGACAGGACGATCAATTGAGGACGTTCACTATCGGGTCGAAGAAGGAAAGGCGTTGCGTACGACGCGCGATCGATGCTCCGCCGAGAGGTCCAAACGGTCTTGCCGCTGCGACGGTCGAAGGCGACGACCCAGCTCGGGCCGTCCTGGTCGTTGGCAACGATGACCATCTCTTTAAAAATGATCGGGGAGACCCCCAGTCCGTGCTGGCTCTCGAACGGGCCGAGGCTTCGCCGCCACAGCAACTCGCCGGCGAAGTCGTAGACCGCCAGATTGTAATTCTCTCTGTCGGCAAATGTGACGTAGACCCGTTCGCCGTCGACGGTCGGCGTGCTGGAGGCCCAACTGTTCCTGGGGTGCTTGTGACTCCGGCTCATGCCGATGACGCGAGACCAGATCTGCTTGCCCGTGACGGCATTCAGACAGAACAAATACCGCAGTGCGCCCTCGTCCACCGCCGAAGTAATGAACAGCTTCTCGCCCCAAATGGACGGCGAGGAATGTCCCAAACCGGGCAGTTCAACGATCCACGCGTAGTCGCCGGGGCTCCACGTCGTCGGAAATCCCTTCTGAGCGCTGACGCCGGTGCCGTTCTCGCCGCGAAACCGCGGCCAATTCTCGGCTTGCGCCGAATCAGCACAGCATCCCCACAGCAACAGCACAACCGCCGGCATGAGAGATGTTCCTCCCAACAATCTCCGCAACATGGGCAACTTTCCTTCAAGAGATCGACTCAAAACTCCATGATGTTCACCTCCTTCTAAGATGACCGATGCAGCCCTAGAGTTCAAGACTACCGCCTGTCTATTACGCTTCCAAGTGCAGTCGTCCCGGGTGGCGCGCCCTGACGCAAGCAATGGCGTGGTCACGACCTACGCCACGCCCATCCCTGTGGTCTGAGCGTGCCACACTTCGCCATTGTGAAAAAGTGACCGGATTTCCCAACACGGGATTGTTTCCAGCGTGGCTTCTCAGCCGCCAAAGGCGCCGTACCGGCGCACGCCGCGAGCAAAAGCGATTCGATTGGCCGCCAACAGCACCACCACCCAACAGCCTTCCACGAGCAGTTCCGTCCAGAGTTGAGCGGGGGGGACCTTTCCCAGCATGACGGCTGCCGGGAAGTAGGCGAGGTACTTAAACGGCAAACACTGTATCCAGTCCGAGAGCGGAGAGGGAAAAAAGTCCAGCGGGATCATGTGGCCGGAGAGGAAGAAGTTGATCATCATGTAAACGAACACCAACGAGCTGACCTCGAGAAACCAGAACGACAACAGACCGATTAGCGTCTCCAGCAGAAACCCCACCAGAAATGCCAAGAACAACGAGATCACCCAGGCTGCAATGATCGGCCACTTGGGCCAGCCGGGGAAGTAATCGCGGCAGAGGTAAAACACCAGCACAAACGGTCCCGCTGCCACGAAGTAATAGACCAGCTTGTGAGCGATCCGGTACCAGAACAGGTAGCCCAGCATGTCGATCGGTTGGGTCAGGTATTTCTTGACCGTGCCGTCGCGGACGTCACGGGACATGCCGCTGGCCAGGCCGGGCATGCTGGAAAACGCCCGCGAGATCATTGCCAGCAGGTAGTAAGCAACCATGTTGGCATAGGTGTAGTTGTTCAGATCACGGTGAGGATTCTGCGTGTTGACGCCGAAAATCGCCCCCCAAAGGAAAATCTGCGTCACAATGGGCAGAAACCGCATCAGCGTGCCGAACGCGAAGTCGGCCCGGTAGACGAGACGCTCTTCGATGCACGTTCGCAGAATGGTCCAGTTGATGCGCAAACGGGCGAGCACTCGGTCTTCCCAGTGTTCAGAAATCTGAATGCTCCTTGTAGAAGTACTTTCGCACCAGGTCCTCCGGCGGCGGAGGCGTGAATTTGGTCACAAGGTACACTGTCCCGAACGACACAAACAAGCCGACGACAATCGGATCGAAGTCGAACAGCCGATACGGCTGGAAGAAACTGCCGTGGGCGAAAATTCCGCCGAAGTACATCGACAGGTGAGCCGCAAAACCAGCGATCATGCCGGACATGCACCCAGCGGCGTTGGCCCGCGGCCAGTACAGGGCGAAGACCATCGGACCGAGGAAGCAAGCCGCCAGCCCGCTGCCGGTGTAGACAATGATGTCTTGCAGAAACTGCGGCGGATTGAGCGCGCCGAGCATCGCGGCGGCACCCACCAACAGCGTGAACAAATAGCTCATCCCTTTGATGGTTTTTGCGGAGACTTCCGGGTTGATATTGCGCTGGTAGATGTCGCGAACCAGGGCCGAGGAGATCATCAGCAGAAAGCTGTCGACCGTCGACATCACGGCCGCAAAAGGGGCGGCCACCAGCAGACCGGCCAACCAGCCCAGGCCGAGGTTTTCGGTGAGAAACACGGCCATCGCCGGCATGATGCGGTCCGACTCGGCGTCCATGCCGGGCATCAACACGCGGGCGCAGCAGAAGATGATGACCAGCGGGAAGTAGATCATCGAATAGTAAATGGCGACGGTGAAGATGGCCCGCCGCAGCGTTCGCGTGTTCTTGAACGCCATCAGCCGAACCATGCCGCTCGGCTGGCCGGAACCCGAAATGGCCCACATGAAGAAGAATGAAATCGCCAGACTCAACGGGAGAAAACCGTCGGGGTCCGTTTCGCTGGGACCGGGACCGGTCACGTAGACTCCCTTCTGCTCCGGAGCGGAACCGTACTTGTACGCAACGACCTGTGGATCAGACAGTTTCACCTCGCTGTTGATTTCTTCCGATGACGACCCCAGGATCCTGTCGATATCGTCCGGCGTTGTGATTTCCAGCACCTCGACGTTGCCGACGCTGGTTTGGCCGGCTTCGATGACCGTCGTCCTAATGACGCGAAACAGTCGCGGTTTCTCGGTAACGTGTAACGGTTCGTGTTGCTCCGAATCTTCTTCCGAGAGTGTGACCCACGTGCCAGAGCTGATTCCAAGATCCTCGCTCTTGGCAGCGGCAACGCTGAGCGTGGCCTTTCCCCTTTGCGGCGGCGTCATTTCGGCCATTTCGCGGGTCGCGTGTTCCAGACCGAGCATTCCCGGCGGAGCTTCCCTCCCGACCAGCACCAGAGCCAGCGGCAGCATGATCATCACGCCGACCACCATCACGATCCCCTGCATCACGTCGGTCCAAACCACGGCGTGGAAGCCGCCGTAGGCCGTGTAGACGACAACCGCAATCCCGAACGTCAACAGGCAGATGAGGTATTCCGGATCGACCCCGCGTAGAAAAGCGATGCTGCTCGTGTAGCTGCTCAGCGAGACGGCCGATGCCTGGAACAACTCGACCCCACCCAGGAGCGTCTTGAGAATCAGGCTGCCGGCTTTGAACTGGGCGACGAGATTGAACGACATGAAGAACACGATCAACGACACGGCCAGCAACCCGAAGTGCGCGCTGCGAAACCGGTCGCGAATGACGTCGGGAACCGTGATCGCGCCGGAGATGCGGGCCACCTGGTTGATCCGCTTGCCCAACAGACCCATCCCGCAGATCGGTACGACAATATAGCTGCCGATCCACAAACCAAGGATCCAGCCGTGCGTGTAAATCTTCGACGGAAAGCCGGTAAAGCTGCCTCCCGAGGCGCTGGTGGCCGCGAACGTCAACGCGAAGGCCCAAACGCCCAATCCCCGGCTGCCGAGGAAGTATTCGCTCAGAAAATTCTTGCTCTGCAGCAGCCGGTTCGACAGCACGGCCAGACCGAACACCGCCAGCGTATAGATCAGGAATGTGGTCAACGCGGCGTTCGAAGCGCCCACGGCCAAAAGCGGCACTCCCGACAAGAGGCTGGTGCTCATGCATCTTCCTCCTGATTTGTCGCGGTCTGGGCCGCATGCAGCTCCGCAATCTCTTCCTCGATGTCGGCCCCTTCGTGGACTTCGCCGAGATCGTCGTCAGCCATGTAACAGAAGCAGAACCACGTGGTCAACACGTCGGCGAGCAGCCAGGGAATGGCAATTCCCCAAAACAGCCAACTCGGAATGCCCCAAATCGTCCGGAAGGTTTCCGGGTTGAAATCGTCGATGTAACCGTTGAAGTAGCAGAACGGAACGGCCCACACCAAACCGGTCGCCCACAGGCAGAAAATCACGATGGCCTCTCTACGGGAATTCAGAAAGACCGGGTCATATTCGATTCTTCCGGAATCATCCGGCGGCGACGGTGAGCTCATTGTGGTTTCCTTGACAATTGACGACTGACTCCTGACGATTGAATCGCGGCACGGTGGATCAATCGTCAGGAGTCAGTCGTCAATTGTCAATCGAGGCGCCATTCTCATGTCAGCGGAATCGAATTCCAAGCACGTCGGCTTTATTGGCGCGGGTCGGATGGCGACCGCGTTGGCGCGGGGATTGGCGTCGTCTGGTTTTACGGCCCCAGAGCGGATGATCGGCAGTGATGTGCTTCCGGCGGCTCGTGAGCGATTCGCAGCCGAGACCGGAGCGCGAACCGCTGCGTCAAATGGCGAAGTGCTGGCCGACAGCGAGGTCGTCTTTCTGGCCGTCAAGCCGCAGCAGATGGCCGACGTGCTGGCCGACGTGCGGGACTTTGTGACAGCCGAGCACTTGATGATCTCGATTGCGGCGGGCATTCCCCTCAGCGCGCTGACGTCGGCATTCGGGAAACAGTGCCGAGCGGTGCGCGTGATGCCGAACACGCCGTGTCTGATTGGCGCGGGAGCGTCGGCTTTTGCTCGCTCGCGCGCGGCCACACCCCAGGACGCGGAACTGGTCGGGCAGATGCTCGCGACGGTCGGCATTGCGGTCGCTGTGCCGGAAAGTCTGCTCGACGCGGTCACCGGACTCTCGGGCAGCGGTCCGGCCTATGTGTACCAGATGATCGAAGCGCTCAGTGACGGAGGCGTTCGTGTCGGTTTGCCGCGCGATATCGCAAGCCGGTTGGCCGCACAGACGGTGCTCGGCTCTGCGCGAATGGTTCTGGAAACGGGCGAACATCCCGGCGTGCTGAAGGACGCGGTGACCAGTCCCGGCGGAACAACCATCGCCGGGCTGCACGCGCTGGAACAAGGGGGGCTTCGTGGCTGTGTGATGAACGCCGTCAAAGCGGCAACGCTGCGATCGCAACAATTGGGGCAATCGTTCTAACCGGCTGCGTCGCTGTTGCGAGGACCGTCACGAGCGGCACCTTCAGCGATTGGCCCGGCATCACGGCGTGCCTGAACGTCCTTGCTGGTTTGACTCGCGCCAGCCGCGAGCTAAGGTTCCAAGACGCTTGTTGCATCTGGTTCCGGTCGCGTGGTGGTACTGCGCTGACGCAAGGAAGGGCGTGCTCACGACCTATGCTACGCCCATCCCTGCGCTCTTTCGCGTGCCCCACTTTCGATCCACTCCAAAAACAACCCGACACATGGCGACAGCAACCTTACTCTCCGACGATCTGCTTCTGCCGGAACAGCCGACCCGGGGCAGCCATCCCATGGATTCGTCCGGAATCCTGCTGGGATTGATGACACTTTCGCGCCGGGCTGAAGCGGCCGTTGAGAACGGCTCGGAATCGGACTCGCTGGACGGCGTGATCTCGAAAGGCGTGCTGCGCAGTCTGTTGTCGGCATTACACTTCCGTGACGTCGCTACGGTACGGCATTCCCGGCGGGTTGCGATGCTGGCGGTGGGTCTGGCGCAATACCTCGGGTGGGAAGGCCGACACCTGAAGCTGCTCGAAATCGCCTCGCTGCTGCACGACATCGGCAAGATCGGAGTGCCCGATAACGTCTTGTTCAAGCCCGGCGCGCTCAACCCGGACGAGGAGGCCTTGATGTCACTGCACCACAACATTGGCGTCGACGTCTTGCAGGCGTGTCGGGTCGACAAGGAGGTGTTGGACATTGTCGGGCAGTCGCACTGCCATTACAACGGCGCCAACGACGGTTATCGACGGATCGGCGGCGACGTGCACCAAGGCGCCCGCATTTTGGGGGTCGCTGACGCATACGATTCGCTCCGCACCGATCAGGTGTATCGGAACGCCCAGGCGCACGACGAGATTATGAAGGTGCTGATGGCCTCGGCCGGTACGCAGTTTGACGGCAACGTGGTGTGTGCGTTGTCGCGCTGGATCGAGAACGGCGGATCTGCTTTGCCGGCACACGCACCGGAGACGGGGCGCGGCGAGCGACCGCCGGGCCCGGCCGATCCGCAGGAGTCGCTCGAAGCAAGCTCGCTCGGCCATATCTTCGCCTATCTGTATTTGCTCGAAAGCATGTACGACGGCTTCTATCTTGTCGACTCCGATCTGCGATTCGTCGTTTGGAACCGCGGGGCCGAGAGCCTGCTGGGGCGCCCCGCGCAACAAATACTGAATCAGATGTGGACCAGCCGTGTTCTCTCCTACGCCGACAGAAACAGCCAACAGCTCCCCGATCACCAATGCCCTTTGAACCAGGTCGTCGCCACCCGAAAATCGGCCGCGTCGATAGTCCGAATGCGACACGCCGACGGGAACTGGGTCGAGGTCGAACTGCAATCGGTCCCGTTGCTCGATCCCCAGGGTCGGTTGCAGGGCGTCGCGGAGATCTTTCGTGACGTCTCACGCAACAGCCGTCGGCCGCAGGAATACCGCGAACTCAAGATGGCGGCCAGCAGAGACCCGCTCACCTCGGTGGCCAATCGGGGCGAGCTGGAAACACAATTGGCGTTGATGCTGTCCGAATTCTCGCAAAGCCCCGATGCCGAGCCGTTCAGCGTGATCTTCCTGGACGTCGATCACTTCAAGAGCATCAACGACACGTACGGTCACGGCGTCGGTGATCAGGTCCTCATCGACCTGACCAAGCTGTTGCAACACGAAACGTATTCCGGCGAGCTGGTGGGCAGGTACGGTGGTGAAGAATTCGTCGTGCTCTGTCCGGGCGCCGAGCTCGACCAGACGGTCCGCCGAGCAGAGCGGTTTCGAGTCGCGCTCGGCGGCGCAAAGATTGCTGAACTGAGCGACTGCCAGGTTACGGCTTCGTTCGGCGTCACACAGGTCGAACGCGGAGACTCGGTGGAAAGCATTCTCAGGCGAGCCGACAGGGCACTTTATAAAGCCAAGGGGTCCGGTCGCAATCGAACATGTTCGTTCACCAACTCCCAGTTGCTCTTCGACGATTTGCCGACAGAAAACGGTGAAGAGGATGAACCGGCGGATCCGTTCGTGTTCACGGGCAGTTTTTCAGCCTGCGTCGCCGCCGACATGGTCGTCTACAAGTTGGGCGGATTCGTCGACGACCGGCATGTCAAACTGTTGGAGGTCGCGCCCCGGCGCGCCGTGATGCGGCTGGGCAGCCGGGGACTGCTTCCGTTCTGGGGCGGGAGCGATCAGAGCCGGCCCGTCGAGCTGGAGATCGAGTTCAGCGACGAGCCAATCGGCATACCGCGAGGAAAGTTTGTCGTTCCGGGGCAAGTTTGCGTCAACGTACGCATCCGACCGCTCGGCTGGATTCGCCACGCCAATGTCTTCCAGGAACGCGCTGCACGAGTGCTCAAAGATCTCCGCGCGTATTTCGCCGGTCATTAGTGGTCTGTCAAAGCTCATTTGACAGATGTCGTGGGGCAGGCTTTCCAGCCTGCCGATTGGCCGTGGCAACCAAAAAAGCTGATGGCTGAGAGCTGATTGCTGATCGCTCAAAAAAAATCTGCGGCAAAACCCGTCTGCACCGATTACAATACCATTCCACAACGAATGCTCGCCGAGCACGCACACCCGAGCTGTCAGGAGTCCACTTGTGAGCCGCGATGACGATCTTGCCCTGCTGAGAGAATACACTCAAAACGAGAACCTGATCAAACACATGCTGGCCGTCGAAGCGGCCGTGCGCGCCTACGCCCGCAAGTACGGTGAGGACGAACAGAAGTGGGGCGCGGTCGGACTGCTGCACGACTTCGATTACCAGCGCTGGCCCAACCCGCCCGATCACCCGCTGAAAGGATCTGAGATCCTCAAAGAACGCGGCTATCCCGACGACGTCATCTACGCCATCAAGTCACACGCCGACTACCTCGAAGATTGCCCGCGCATCTCGCCGATGGACAAAGTGCTGTATGCCTGCGATGAGTTAAGCGGGTTCATCACGGCCTGTGCCCTGGTCCGTCCGACGCGCCTGGAAGGTCTGACGGCCAAAAGCGTCAAGAAGAAGCTGAAGCAGCCGGCGTTTGCCGCGGCAGTCAACCGCGACGACATCATTCGCGGCGCTGAAGAATTGGGGGTCGATCTCACCGAGCACATCAACTTCTGCATCGCCGCCATGCAGTCCATCGCCGCGGAACTGGGCCTCACACCACCGTCACAACAGGATGCATCATGAAACTGAGATTTGCCGTGACCCTACTGACGTTGATTTTGGCGTTTGCCCCCGGCGCGAATCCCCGGTGGTCTCTGAAGGCCCAGCCGCCCGAAGCGGGCGAGTATTCGGCCGCGGAACAAAAGCTGGCAGAGTTCCGCAACCAGATGGTGCCCATGCGCGACGGCGTAAAGCTGGCGATCGACGTCTTTCGACCCGAAGCCGCAGGCCGGTTTCCCGTGGTCCTCAATTCGACGCCCTACAACAAGAACGGCCAAGCCGTCCGGGCGAGATGGTTGGCCGCCCGGGGATACGCCGTGGTCAACGCCGACGTCCGCGGCCGCCACAAATCCGAGGGCGCGTGGGACCCATTCAACCCGAAGCACAAGACCGACGGCTACGACCTGGTCGAGTGGCTTGCCGGGCAGGCGTGGTCTAGCGGCAAGGTGGGCACCTGGGGGCTGTCCTACATGGGCTGGACCCAATGGTGGACGGCCACCCAAGCCCCACCCTCGCTCAAATGTATGGTGCCGGAAGTCGCCCCACCCGATCAGTTCCGCAACTTGCCCTATCAAGAGGGAATCCTCAACGGCGTCATGATGGATTGGGCCTGTACCATGCAGGGCAACGGGAACATCGTGGTCGGCAAGGGTGCTTACGGCGGGTTCCCCGCCACGCGGTATGAGGATCTGATGCACACGCCGTACATCGATTTGCTCAACTACCGCAAGGTGAAAAGCGTCCCCTGGTTCGAGACCTGGATACGCGAGAACCTCTCGACCGCGGACTACTGGAAGGGCATTTCCTACCAGGGCAAGCAGAACTACGAGAAGATCAAGGTGCCCTCCCTGGCCGTTTCCGGCTGGTTCGACGCCGACTTTTCCGGCACGCCGATGAACTACCTCGGCATGAAGCAGTACGGCGGCACTCCCGAAGCCAGACGGCCGAGAATCGTCGTGGGCCCCTGGTCGCACACGGGCCGGGGCCGCAAGCTGTTGCGGTTCGACTACGGCCCGACGGCCGCAATCGACTGGGACGGGTACATTTGCCGGTGGTTCGATTATCACCTCAAGGGCATCGAAAACGGCGTGCTCGACGACCCGGCGGTGCATGTGTTCGTGATGGGATCTAACCGGTGGCGGGCGGAAAGCGACTGGCCGCTGCCCGAGACAAAATGGACCCACTTCTACTTCCACAGCGGCGGCAAGGCCAACTCGTCGGCCGGCGACGGCACGCTGAGCACAACACCGCCTGGCAGCGAGCCTCCGGACCGGTACACCTACGATCCGTTGCACCCGACGCCGTCAACGTTCAAGGGCCCTCACATCGAAGGGCCATGCGACACGCGGGACTGTGCAGCCCGCCGAGACGTGTTGGTCTACACGACACCACCGCTGGAGGAGGAGATCGAGGTCACCGGCCCGATCACTGCAAAGCTCTACGCGGCTACTTCCGCCCGCGATACCGACTGGATGGTCCGGCTGATCGACGTCTGGCCCGACGGCTACGCGGCCTTGCTGTGCGAGGGCGTGCTGAGGGCGCGATGCCGCGATCCCCAGCGCGGCGGCGCGTTCAACTCGACCAAGCTCAGCCTGATCGAGCCGGGCAAGGCGTACGAGTACCTGATCGAGTTCTGGCGGGCAACCGGCAACGCTTTTTTGAAGGGGCACCGCATCCGGATCGAGATCTCTAGCAGCTACTACCCCTACTACCTGCGGAACCTCAACACGGGCGCTGACAACGTCGGCCTGGAGACGTCGCACGTGGTTGCCCGGCAGACGGTCTACCACGACTCCCAGCGGCCTTCGTACGTCATATTGCCGGTGATACCGGCTCGCGATCATTGAGACCGAGCCACCGCCCCGGCTCGAACAGTCTGTTGAAGAATATGTTTCCACGAGCCGCGACCGTTAGGGAGCGGACGTCTTTCTGGCGTTTCTCAACCCGCTCGCTCACGCTCGCGGCTCGTATCAGGATTTTCAACAGGCGGCGACCCGCCCACTTGGCAGACGCTCCAACCTCGTGCGCGAACAATCGCATGAAACTCAAGTTCTGCGGGACGTCGCAGCGGGTCACGGACCTGCCGGAATGTTCTGCTTGGCCCGTTTTTTCAGTTTCTTGTTGACAATCTGGGCGAGGGGGGGCAGAATATCGTTGATACGACTGGTACGTGAACAGGTTTGATTTTTCCGTTGTTCGAAAAGGAGGTGTGCCCATGCGTGTTCGTAAGACTTCTTTGGAACGCCACTGGCGGCTGCTTGGTTTTACTTTGATTGAACTATTGGTGGTGATTGCCATCATTGCGATTCTGATTGCCCTGTTGCTGCCTGCCGTCCAGCAGGCCCGGGAGGCGGCCCGCAGATCTCAGTGCCGAAACCACCTCAAACAAATCGGCCTGGCTTTGCACAACTATCTCGATACATACGGCATTCTGCCAACGGTTAAGGTCGCCAACGGCAAGGTGTGTGGTGGATGTTCAAATAGCTGGGACAACATGGGCGGGTTGAGCTGGCGAGCGTTGATCTTGCCGTTTGTCGACCAGGCGGGAATTTACAACACGATTGATTTTGACAACGCCCATTTACGCGGTGGGTGCTGCACGGGCGCCGTTTATCCGACTCAGGCCAGAGGAACCGTCCTTCCCGTTTACATCTGCCCGTCGGACGATATGCCAGAGATGAGAGGCACGAGCGCCGGAACAAACTATCCGGCGATGAGCGGCGTGTTCCCTCGTTCGGTTGTCAGCGACAACCACAACGATGTGAGCTTGAAGCGTGTTCCGGGGATGTCCACCCGGCGGCCCGGCATGGCTCGCGATTTCGTGGATGGCATGAGCCATACGATGTTGGTGAGCGAAGTCTATCGGGGCATCCCTTTCGAGCGGACCGGCGGCGGACCAATCAACGTCGATGGCCAG
>CAZGYE010000014.1:0-37870 GCA_964530165.1 uncultured Planctomycetaceae bacterium | reverse complement strand
TGTGGGGCAGGCTTTCCAGCCTGCCACGGCCAATCGGCAGGCTGGAAAGCCTGCCTCACACTCCGGGATCGTGCATTCGATCGCGTTTGCCGATTACTCGGCCGGTTGGCTGCCGTTTCACGAAACGCCGCGGGCGGCCTTTCTGCAGGCGATCGACATCTCCTGCTATTCGCTGATCGCCATCGCCAACGCGTTTCGCGACGTCCTCGATCCCCAGCAGGGCAGCGTGGTGACCGTGTCGATCTCCACCACGCGCATGGCCGCGGAGAATTACGGCTACATGGCGCCGGTGAAAGCAGCCTTGGATTCGTCGCTTTGTTTTCTGGCCAAGTCGTTCTCGCAGTTCTCGTCCGTCCGTTTCAATGCGGTTTGTCCGGGGCTGTTGAAGACGTCCGCGTCGGCCGGCATCCCCGGTTACGTCGAGAGCTACCTCTTCGCCGAAAAAGCCTCGCTGCGCGGGACAGGCGTCAAAACTAAAGAGGTGGCCAACACAGTCGCATTTCTGCTAAGCCCCCGGTCCTCGGGAATCAATGCGCGGGGAATCGTCGTCGATGCCGGCATGGCGATCAATTACTTCGATCGGAAGATTGTCCACGGCGACCCGCCAGATTGACCGGCATTGCCGGATTGACCGGCATTGCCGGATTGACCATGCTCAGTGACACGCGTCGTCGTTCGCGGTCGACCCCCAGAACCCAGACCGTCACGACGTCGGCGACAGCCACCAGTTCATGCGGGTTCCGGATGTAACCGTTAGCCATCTGAGAGATGTGTACCAGCCCACTGTCTTTGAGGCCAACGTCCACGAACACGCCGAAATCGACGACGTTGAGCACCGTGCCGGTCAGCTCCATTCCCTCGTGCAGGTCGTCGAGTTTCAAAATGTCCTGCTTGAACACCGGTCCGGGCAGATCGGTGCGCGGGTCTCGGCCGGGGCGTGAGAGGGCCTCGATAATGTCATGCAGCGTCGGCAAACCGACGTTGAGTTCTCCGGCGATCGCGGCCGCATCCAACTCCGACAGCCGCTGCCGCAATTCTGGTGAGTCGAAAAAGGGGACAGGTCCAATTTGCCGGGACGGCCCGCAGGGTGCTACGCACAAATTGGACCTGTCCCCTTTTTCACTTTCGGGAGACATCGACAACCGCCGGAGCACCATGCGGGCCGCATCGTAGCTTTCGGGGTGAATCCAGGTCGTGTCGAGCGGTTCGTCGCCGTCGCCGATCTTCAGGAAACCGGCCGCCTGGGTGAAGGTGGCTTCGCCGATTCCCGGCACGTCGAGCAATTGTCGACGACTCGAAAAGCGGCCGTGCTGCTCGCGCCACTCGACGACTCGCCGGGCGCTCAACTGGTTCAACCCCGACACGTGCCTCAACAGCGAGGCACTGGCGGTGTTCACGTCGACGCCGACGTAGTTCACGCACGATTCGACCACCTGGTCGAGCGACTCCTTGAGCAGGCGTGGGCTGACGTCGTGCTGGTACAGGCCGACGCCGATGTGCTGCGGCTCGATCTTCACCAGCTCGCTGAGCGGATCCTGCAACCGCCGGCCGATGGAAATCGTGCCGCGAACCGTGGCATCGAAATCGGGAAACTCTTCGCGGGCCACCGTGCTGGTTGAATAGATGCTGGCTCCGGCTTCGTTGACGATGATATAGCGCGCTTCGGGGAGTTGCTCGGCGATCATCTCGGAGATAAGCTCCTCGGTCTCTCTGCACGCGGTGCCGTTACCGACGGCAACGAGATGGCAGCCGTGCTCCTTGAACAATTGGGCCAGCTTTTGTCGGGCGGCCTGCTTCTTCTCGGCCGAGCCGGTGACGTAAAGCACCTCGGTGGCTAGGCAGTTGCCGAGTTCATCCAGGACCGCCAGCTTACAGCCGGTGCGAAATCCCGGGTCGATCGCCAGCACCCGCCGGCCTTTCAACGGTGGCTGCAGCAGCAGGGCCCTCAGGTTCTTGGCGAAGACGCCGACGGCGTGTGCTTCGGCCCGATCGGTCAGCTCCCGGCGAATCTCCCGTTCGAGACTCGGCCTGATGAGCCGCGAGAGAGCATCGGCGGCGCAATTCTGCATGAATTGGGCGAATCGATGCTGCATGAGCCTCAGTATCGCCGAGACTTGCGCCCCGATTCGCCCCGCATCCCATTCGAACTTGACTCGCAGCGCCCCGTCCTTCTCGCCGCGGTTGATCGCCAGGATCCGGTGCGGCGGAATCTTGACGACCGCTTCGGAGTAATCGAAGTAGTCGCGGTACTCCTTTCCTCCTTCCACCCCCGCTTTGCCGGCCACAACGCTCAGCCTGCCGGTTTGCCACGCGGTCTTGCGGGCCCGTTCTCGCACCTGGGCGTCCTCACTGATGCGTTCCGCGATGATGTCGGCTGCTCCCTGAAGGACCTCGGCAACACTGGGCAACTCGTTCTCGGGATTGACAAACTCGGCCGAGGCGGCCTCTAGGGCGAAAAAGGGGGCAGGTCCGCCGCGGCGGGCAGGTCCAATTTGCCGGGACGGCCCGCAGGGTGCTACGCACAAATTGGACCTGTCCCCTTTTTCGCCCCCCTGATTCCAAATGCCCTCGGCCAGCGGCCCCAGTCCTCGCCCGCGCGCTTGCTGAGCCCGCGAGGTGCGCTTCGGCCGGAACGGCAAGTACAAGTCTTCCAGATGCTTCAGCGTACTGGCTTCGCGAATCTTCTTCCGCAGTTCCGGCGTGAGTTTGCCTTGCGTGTCGATGAGCCGCAGGATCGTGTTTGCACGCTCGGAGAGCTGTCGCAACAAACCGGCCTGCTGCTGAATCGTGCGGATCTGCACTTCATCGAGATTGCCGGTTTGCTCCTTGCGGTAGCGCGTGATGAACGGAACCGTGTTTCCCGCGTCCAGCAACGCCGTGACATTTTCGACTTGCTCGCGGGTGAAACCTGCCTCGTGTGCAACTCGTGAGAAGTCGATCGGAGGGGACTCGTCCATACTGCTTCCATTCGGGGACGGCGTGGTCAAGCTGATGGCTTCTTCAGAATAGCGGCCTATCGTAACGAAAACTATCCGTCAGGAAAACCGGTTTCACCGGAGTTTTCGTTGAAGGTTGTGCAACCCGGATGCCGATATACGAAGAACAACGGACAGATGCCGACCATCTTGGAAGGCACGCCCGGCGTCTGGAAGCGTCGGGATGATGATCGGCTGTCGCAACACGGAAGGACGAGTCATGCGACCCCGACTGAGACTGTACACCGGCGACGACGAAGTCTGCGCCGTCGCCGAACCTCAAGTCAGTGTTCGACTTGGAGAGATCACGAAGATTTTGGCCGACGCCGTCAGTTGGGACCAGACCTGGCTCTCCGATTTCGAAAACGACGAGATCCGCGTCTCCGCCGATCTGTACGAAGTTCTGTCGACGTACACACATTTGCGTCCCAGCGCCTGACTCGCAAGGCAAAAGGAAAAAGGTAACACTTTAGCCGTCTGGAGCAACTTCCTCACGACAGTGCATTTCGTGGTAAACGGAGAATGATTAGGAAACCAGGAAAGCAGGAATGTCGGGAATCGTCTTTCTCCTGTCTTCCTGGATTCCTAATTTCCTCATCGCTACATTCGGCTAAACAGTTACGGAAAAAGTAAGGGGAACAATATCCGACTCTTTTTTGCGATGTGCCTTTCTACTTCTTCCTTTTGCCTTTGTACTTTTGCCTTTTTACTTTTTCCTTGGGAACACCGTGGTCGCAAAGCTGACCACCGGCGCGCTGGTTGCTGCCGGGCTGTTGCTCGTCGCTTTGGGTGTGCAGAAGTGGTTCGACAGCCATCAAGCCGCCGAGACGGTCGATGCGTTCATGCACGCCCTCCAACAAGGTGATTGTGACACCGCTCTCGCGTTGCTCGCCCCCCAACAGCACCGCATCGCCGTTAGAAAACAGCAGCTTGCCCTATGGACGCCCGATCCTGGTCTGGCCTACCGAATTCACCACATCGACATTTCCGGAGACGACGCATCGGCTCAGTTGTGGATCGAAAAAGACGGCGTCGTGGTGCAGCCGACGCTCACTCTCTTGCGGAGTGAAACGGGCCGGTGGAAAATCGACGTCGACCGCCTGTGGGAAGACCTCCGGTGGACGCGAGTCGGCCAGCAAGGCGAACAGTTGGCTCATGAGCTGTCCGAAGCCCTGAAAGGTCGTCCCGGCGTCATCATCCGGCGCGTCCCGATGACCGATCCGCACTGAGGATTTCTGTGTTGGGTCGAGTCTTCGAGACCCACCAAGTTGTCCATACGCTGTCGAGGTCAAACCCAAACCGACAACTTGTTGTCGCAGTTCACTGCCTCGACGACAAGTCGTCGGCTTGGGTTTCTCTGAATGCTTGACTTTCAAGCCGCGAATCCGTATTCCGTAAGCCTGTAGGCGTCCGCCCTTTTTTGCAGGAAGCTCGACAGGAGAAAGCGATGCAGCAGTCTCGGAAGCTCGTCGGTCTGATTGCCGCTGTCTGTTTGGCGGCCGTTTCCGGCTGCGGAAGCCCCCAACGCGGATACGAGCAAGAACCGGATGTTCCGACCGCGCCGGCTCTGAAAACGCCGCCAGCCGCCAGCGAGCCAGGCCCCGTCGACGACGACGCCCCGGAAGAGTTCACCGAAACCGACTCGGGGCTGAAATACCGCATTCGCCGCAAGTCGGACGGCAGGAAACCGACCGCCGCCGAGACCGTCAGTGTGAACTATCGAGGCACGCTGGACAACGGGAAAGTGTTCGACAGCTCGTACGAACGCGGTGAACCCGCCACATTCCCGCTGAATGGAGTGATCAAGGGCTGGACCGAAGGCCTCCAGTTGGTCGGCGAAGGGGGCATGATTGAGCTCGAAATCCCCGCAAAGCTGGGATACGGAGCCTCGGGACAGCCTCCGACCATCCCGCCGAATGCGACGCTGCACTTTCTTGTCGAGCTGATCGAGATCAAGTAGAAGGGCGAAAAAGGGGACATAGAGCGCGTCCCATGGTCGCAACAGCCGGCTTACGCCGGCTGCTCGCCATTCTTCTTGTTCGAGACCCGACCGATCGACTCCCAGCGCAACACCACGCCGACCATGTCGGTTTCACCTTGATCCAGGCGGCGGTAGACTTCGGGCAGTTGATGCCAGTCGAGCCGGTGAGTCACCATCGGCGCAATCGTCAGTTTCCGCCGGGCCATCAGGTCGACCGTCAACGCGAACGAGCGCCGTCGGTCCCAGCGCTGGCCGTCGGGGGGATGACCGTAGGACGTCAACAGCGTCAACTTCTTGCCAAGGTGCGGGTGTCCGACCGGATTGAACGCCGGCGTGTCGGTGTGACGGGCGGCGACCACCAGCGTCGCTTCAGGCGCGGCAATCTGCATGCCGGTCTCGACGGCGGGCCAAACGGAGGCGCATTCGACGATCAAATCGGCCCCCCGGCCGTCGAAGAACTCGATAACCCGCTCGACGCAGTGTTCGTCTGAAGCGTTGACGGTCAAATCGGCCCCCATCTGTTCGGCAATCTCCAGCCGGGCCGGAACCCGGTCGATGGCTACCGTGCGGAATCCGAACGCACGGGCATAAGCGAGCGTCGAGAGACCGATCACGCCCTGCCCGATGACGGCCACGTTTTCTCCCGGCGTCGGATGGCCGCGACGCAGCGCAATGTGGCCGACCTCCATGATGTTCAGGAAAACCGCTTCTTCATCCGGGATGCCCTCAGGCAGTGTGACGGCGCAATCGGCGGACAGCGCGGCTACTTGCGCGTGCGGCGCTTGAGCGAAGACCCGATCACCCACGCTGAACCGCTCGGTCTTCGGGCCGACCTCAATCACCTCGCCGACCATCGAGTAGCCGTTGGTGGCCGGGAACTGCATCGGCACGCGTTCGTGCAGAAATTGGCCTGCGTCGTCGACGGGGATGGCCCGGTACACACGGATCTCCGTTCCCGTGCTGACGGCCGTGTGGGTCGCCCGAACCAATAACCCACCGGCGGGGCAACTTGGCGTCGGAACGTCTTCGAACGCGGCCTGGCGGGGACCGGTAACAATCAGTTGCTTCATGGCGCCTTTCCACCGGGAAGCTGCTGCCGAGCGAGTTTCATGTGTGCCAAGAACCGTGATTCGACGGCGCTGCGCGAGATTTTGGCCCCGTCGGGGGAATCGTGTTCGCGGCGAGCGAGCTCGGCCAGCGTTTCGAGCAAGTTTGCTGCACCGGCAATATAGTTCGCGGCCGATCCTTTCGGGGCTGCTTGAACTCTTGCCAGAATCTGCCGGCGTTGTGTGTGGAAGTCGGCCACGAAATCGTTCCATTGCTCCGCATCGTAATCGGCCTTCTGAGCCTCCTCGAGACGCTGATAGAGCTGTTCCAGATCGTCGTATGCCGTCCGGTATGCCGCCTTTCGCACTTCTCCGAGGGTCCAATACCCCACCAATGCGATCGCAGCGAGCAGGCCCACGACAATCAACTTTTGCCCGCGGGAAATCCGGATGAGGAATTGGGGTCGTTGCTTGACGTGTTCTTGCGGCAAGCCGGCACCGTCGGTGCCACGTTCAACCACAGTGTGCCGAGACTGAAGGGAAGTCTCCGCAACCGATGGCGCCGCTTCCCCCTCGTCGGCGTTCGGTGTTTGTTCATGAACTTCCGGCTGCCGAGCGGCGGGCGCCATGGCCGATCCTGTCGCGTCGGCCGCTGCTGTCTGTGAAAGCATCTGTTCCGGCACGCTTCCAGAGGTTTGTACATCGAGATTGTCGACGAAGTCGAACCCGGAGAGCGGGTCCTTGCCGATGATCGGTCCGTTTGCGTCGGAGTCGGCAGCTCCCAGCCCAATCGCGTCGCGCAGCGCCGCGACCGATACGGCGGGGACCCACTGACCGCCGGCCCCTTCTCTGACGGAATCTGCAAGCGAGAGTTGTTCCCCGCGCAGACGTCCGATCAGTTCGTCCAGTGGCATCGGCCCGAATTCCTGACCGTCGATCTTCGCGTACCAGTCGTCGCTCATGCTGTCAATTCCGTAATACTTTAGCCGTCTGGAGCAAGTTCCTCTCCACAATGTGTTTCGTGTTAAGAGGAGCATTATTAGGAAACCAGGAAAGCAGGAATGTCGGGAATCGTCTTTCTCCTGTCTTCCTGGATTCCTAATTTCCTCATCACTGCATTCGGCTGAACAGTTACCCAATTCCGAACTCTAGAACGTCAATGCGGCCGCTGGTCGTCGATCGGCTTCGCAAACCCGGCGATGCGGTTCTCGATCAGTTTGATCTCGCGGGTCTCCTTCCCGATGCGGACGCCGGTGCGCTGCATCGGCTTGCGGGTCTCGCGGATGTCGTTTTCTTGAATTGTGACTCCTTCGGTCTTTCCTTGCACGTCGACGGCAATTCCCTGCTCGGCGCCGCTGTCGATGATGCGGTTGTTCTCCAGCCGGTTCCGGTGCGGTGCGAACGCCTGGCCCCGCTCCGGGCGAAACAGCACGCCGACCTGACCGCTGTTCTTGACATCGTTGTTGCGGATCAGGTTGTCGGTGTCGCGATGGCCGATGGAAATTCCCTGTCCACTGTTGCCGTCGCACACGTTCCCTTCGGCTAGCCCGTACTTGACGCCCCAGCAGAAAAAGATGCCGATGCGATTGCGCTCCAGCCGGTTGCCCCGCATCAACGGCCGTTGCGAGCCGGAACCGGGGTGCAGGCCGAGACCGGTGTTGTCGTGGCTGTGGCAATCCTCGACGAACACGTCGTGGCAAATCTGCCAGCTAATGCCGTCGCCGTTGTAGTTCCGCGCAGTCACTTTCCGCATGGTGATTCGACTGCAATCCTGCAAAAAGATGCAACCGGCGTAATTGCCGTTCAAGTTCTCGTTTTGCTCTTTGTTCCCGTCGAGCGTGATATTCTCGATGACCACGTCGGCAATGTTCTCGCCGGTCAACAACGGGAACAACGTCGAAGCGGTCGAGTTGCCCATCAGCCAGTAGTTCTTCCTAAGCGCCCGATCGAGTTTGAACCGCTTGCCGCTGCGGGCGATCAACGTCCGCTTCAACACGTCTCTGCCGCCGTTGTGCGGGTTCTTGGTCCGCAGACAGACGCCGTCTCCCACACGGAACCCACTGGCGTCGGTCAGCGTGATCTCTTGATCGTACCAGTCGGAATCGGCCGCCAGCTTGGTGGTCACCGACGGTTCCTTGATCACAATCGAATCGTCTCCGCTGCCGAGAATCCGCACCCCTGAGCTCAGGGTGACGGCATTGCGCAGCTTGAACACGCCGGGCAGCAGATGCACCGTCCCACCGCCGAGGCGGGTCACGTAATCGACGGCCGCTTGAATCACTTTTTCGCTCGCCCCGACCAGATCGGCCTTTTTCGGCCCGACGGTGATCGTCAGCCGCTTCTCCCAGTCCGGTTCGTAAGCGGCGTCCCCCGCCGTGGCCCGAGGCTTGGTCACCGGCGGCCGATCATCGGCGAGCGAAACTCCAGCCCCGTAAAACACGCCCGCCAAACCGGCCGCGCTGCCCAGAAATTGACGTCGGTTGAGTGTGATTCGCGTCATAGCTTGCCTCTGCATCTGAAGGAAGCGTCATCCGGCGCCACGACGAGGATGCGGCGGTTGCCCACTGCCACAAAATCCGGATGACGGGCGTCGATGGCCCGTCCATCGGCAAGGCGTATGGTGAATGGCTCGAATGGTTAACGATGAATCGCTTCCCGGATGCCCTGTAGGTCCATTGCTCCCTCCGATGAAATCCCATTCACATTCATTGTAGCACAGGGACCCGGGCGCCTTCCACACGGCATTCGGCCAAGAAGATGATGTCCTCGATTGCCGCGGTAGAATATAAGGGAAATTCCTATGGCTTGACATCTGCATGTAAGGTGCGCAGAAATGCGACCAGGTCCCAGCGGTCTCGCTCCGAGAGCGTCCCACCCCAGGGCGGCATGAGGAAGGACCGGCCCGTCTTCATGCCCCCGCGGGTGATCACGCCATGCAGCAGGATGTCTTCGGTCTTGGACATGCGGCGGTTGTCGGTGTGGTTGGCCGGCTTCGTCTTCAGGTTGACGGCATTGAAACCGTTGCCCTCGCCCTTGATCCCGTGGCACATCACGCAGTAATGAGCATAAATCCGACCGCCAACAACCGAGTCCCCGCGCTGCATCGCCATCCGGTATCGCTGCTGATCGTCAGTTAGCCGGCCGAAGACTTGCAACGACGGCGCCGGAAGGATCTTCGCCGCCCCTCCGGTCTCCGGTTTGGTTTTTGCGGCCAACTCGGCTGCTGCCAGACGCTCATGGTTGAGCAGGTAAGCCACGAGATCCATCACTTGGCGGGCCATCAACACTTCCTTGAAGTTGCCCGGCATCTGCGAAGCTTTCGAGACCTTCGTCAGTTCGATTTCGTCCTTCTGAATCACTTCGGTCTGCTTTCCCTCCTGGTCGATGACCAGCGTGATGGTCTTTTTATCCTCCTTGACAGGCAGACCGGTGTGGATCACTCCATCAGCGTCTACAATGATAACCTGGCGGAAACCGCGGACGAGAAATGCACTGGAGTCCAGAATGGACTGGAACATGTAGCTCGGACGCTGCACCCGGTTGATGGTGGTGAGATTGGGACAAACTTGCTTCCCCTTTCCATCGATGCTGTGACACTTGATGCAGCCGGCTTTGCCTTTGTCGTCGTGAAACAGCTTATTTCCCTTGTCCGGATCACCGAGGGAGAAAAGGTTCCGTTCTTTTTGGTACTCGTCTCGCTTAGCGGCCAGCCACGCCTCGGGCAGCGAGATCTTTTCCGGTTGGGGCCGTCCACCGAGCGACTGCAAGTAGACGATCAGATGACGGATTTCGTCGTTCCTCAGGCCGGACGGCAGCCAGCTCTCCGGTGCGCGATTGTAACCTTCGACGACCTCGGCGTCGGGGCGGATGATGGAACGGACGAGGTAACGGATGTCGGCTTCCGGCCCCTGGAGCCCGAATTGCTTGGCTCGCGCGGCGGCCCGGCCGCCGATTCCCGCCAGATCAGGTCCGCGGGCCTTTTTGTTGTCTTTGGTGCGGCCCATTGTGTGGCAAACCGTGCAGTTCCCTTTGCCGCTGAAGAGAGCCCGGCCGGCTTCAACTTCTGGGAGATCTGCGGCCTGGACCACAACGCTCATCCTCCCAAAGCAGGCTGCCAGCGTCGCGACAAACCAGCACGCCCCGAGCCATCCGACGCGTCTCCATTGGCCGTTCATCGCTTCTGTTGCCTTTCATTTCTGCTCGCTGAGATAACGGACGATGGCGAGACGATCTTCTTCATTGATCTCGAATTTCGGCATGCGCACGTCGGGGATCCAGTGCTGGGGATTGTGGATCCAGTGATAGATCCATTTTGTATTGAGCCGGCTTCCCACATGAGTGAGCTCGGGGCCCACCCTGCCGCCTTCCTCCCCGATTTTGTGGCAGGTGATACAGCCGTAGGGCGTCTTGACCTTGGCCGCTCCAACGAAAGAAAACGCGAAATCCAAATCTAGCTTCGTCTGGTCAACCGTTGGCGCCTTCAGTTCTGAGACGATCCAGTCCGCGAGAGTCTTGGCTTCGGTTTGTGTGAGACCCAACTGCGGCATCCGGGCACGATTCATGGGGCGAATGGGTTGAGGTGACTGGAGAAAGCGAATCAGCCAGTCTGGCTTCAGCTTGCTCCCGGCTCTTGTCAGGTCGGGTCCGATATCGCCGCCGGCGCCTCGAATGGTATGACAGGTTAGGCAGCGCACATCTTTGATGAGTTTGCCGGCCGGACCGACCGGCTCGAATGTCGGTGACGGCTCTGGTGCAGACTTGTGGAACGCCGTCGGAATGGTCAGGTCTGCCTGGCCGGCGAGAAACGTCAGCACCGGGTCGACCGCCTCGCCGGCGGCGAACAGATGCGGAGAATTGGCACTGCGGTGAAAGACGCCCCGGGGACCTTCCAACTCCCCCCGGGGGCCTTCCAGCGGTTCGACGCCCGTTGCCCCGCGTTCAGCCAGCCGTGCCAGCACTGCCGGCCCCACGCGAGTCAAGTCGGTGCGTGGTGGCGGATCGAGTGTCAGATTCCCAATGGTGTGACAGGCGGCGCAGCCGTATTTTGTAGCAAGCCGGATCGCGTGTTCAAGATTGGGCGGAGGGGACGCGACGGGAGACTTGACCGCCGGTCCCTCCGCCCGCAACGAAGATAAGAAAGCCACGACATCTTTGATCTCACCTTTTTTGAAGCGGAAGCGGGGCATGGCGGCTTCCGGACGGACGGCATGCGGGTCAAGAAGCCAACTGCGGATCCACACCGGGTTGAGCTTCTCGCCGACGCGGGCCAACGAGGGACCCACCTTGTGCTGTTGGATGAACCCACGATCCTCTCTGCCGGGGATGTCGTGGCAGGTTTGGCAGCGACGCGATCCGACGACCTTCAGTCCGCGCTCGACGGCGGCCGTATCGTTAGGAAGTTCCTTGTTCCGCCAACTGATACGGGGATCCTTGAGCGAGAGCAAGTAGGTGGCGAGTGCCTGGACGTCTTCCCCCTGGTAGCTGTAGTCGGGCATCGCCGCGCCCGGGCGGAAAGCGTGGGGCGCTTTCAAATAGCCCTGCAACCAGGAGTTCGTCACCTTGCTGCCGAGATGATTGAGGTGAACCGCCCGACGAACATGCTTCACCGGATTGTCGCGGAAGCGGTGGCACGCCGTGCATTGTTTGTCCGCCACCTTCAGGCGAGCCAATGAATAAGGTTCGGCTCCACGAGGTGTGCGCGATCCTGTATGGCATAGGGCGCACCGTCCGGCGATCCACTTGAGAGGAACCATCCCCGCTTTGCCCACCGGACGCCAACCGTAGTACTGCTCCCACTGCCGTCGGCGGGCCGCATCCTCGGGCGGCGGGTGTCCCGCCGCCGCAAAGGTCAGCCCGTCGGCAACTCCGCCGTGGCAAACCGTGCAACCGAAGCGCTGGACGGCATGGTCCTCAAGGGTGTGGCCACTGTGTCGACGGTATGGGAGACGGGCATAGAGGAACCGCTTGTCTCCAATGCCGAGGTGACACGAGGTGCAGGCTTCCTTCACAGGCAGGACTTCCGGTTGGAGCCAAACCGGTCCCGAGGGTTCTGTGCGAGTGTTTTTGGTCCCCTGCTGCTTGAGCGACTCGGCAAACGCCTGCTGGTAAGTCTCAAAATCGCCAAGCCCGTTTTGCGAGGCCGCGACGGAACGAACAGCCCCATCCTTCTGGACCGCATCGGAATGCCGAGGCATCCAAAAAATCAGAACAGAGGCGATGAAAACAACGAAGACCAGAGAGAAAAGTCGGCTGAAGCGAGTCAGCATGTTTCAAAACTCTTGGGGGGCGAAAAAGGGGACCTGCCCGCCTCGGCGGACCTGCAAACAGGAAAGGGGCTCACCAGGGACGATGTCTGGCGCAGCCCCTTCTCTGCTGGCTCCCGCTTTGGGGAATTTACCGAGTTGCTACTTTGACCGCGAATGCCGGAACAGGTGCGAACCCGAATTCTCCGCCGGCCATACCCGGTTTGGGTACGCCGTCGCCGTCCACATCAGCCATTTTCATCATCATGGCCTTGCCGCGCTTCGGGTCTTTTTTCATCAAGGCCATCAACTGAGCCTTCATCTTCTTCATCTGATCCATCGGGGGAATCGGTTCCCCGGTGGGATCAATCTCGGCGAGTTGCTGGCGATGTCCCGTTTGAGTCGCGGCGAAGAACTTGTCAATGTTCGCGACGACCTGCTGCCGCGCATCACCATTGGCGGCCAGAGCCAGCTCGCGCAAAGCTCCCAGCGTCGCGCCGACGTTTTTCGGGGTATACGTCGATTCCATGGCGCCTTCAGCGGAGCGATAGGTTTGGGCACTGTCCGACCAGAGTTTCTGGTTCATGTAGGCATACGCCTTTTCGGCAGCGTTCTTGAAGCTGCTGTCTCCAGTCACGGAGTAGGCGGCCAGCAACCCGCGAATTCCCCGTCCCTGACTGAGCAGTTCGCGGGCACCTTCCTCTGCACCCGATTCGAGCGTATAGCCGTTGTAGAAACCACCGTCGGAGGCCATCAGCTCCTCACGCAGGAAGCTGGCCTGGGCGTTAATGGCCATCTTGACCTTCGAGAGCAACGGAGCCGGAGCATCGTGCAACCGGCTGTGCAGGTTGGACAGAGCGATCAACGCCATCCCGGCGTCAGCGGTGGTGATGTCCGCGACCTGGTTGGATTTGATCCACCCCTTGACTGTCGCGCCGTTGCCGGTTTTGGCTCCACGGGGCGTGTATTTCACGCCAAGCCAACCTTCCATCGTCCAGTGAACGGGAAGCTCCTGTCCCTTTCTGACAACACCGACGGTCTCCCGACCCGCTTTGATCTGCGCCTCGGGCGCCGTGACGACGACCACCCGTTTCGTTCCTGGCTCAGCCACGCTGCGGAACGTCCCGTTCTTCATGTCAAAGTGCATGGCCATCATGTTCTTAAAGGCCACCACCGACAGCCCCTTCGACAGCATGTGCGGCTTCGCTGGGAACAGTGCCCCTTTCGTTTTGTGGTCCCCCTGATCGCCAAACACGAGGTCGAAGGAATCCTTGACGGTCGGGTCGGAGTAGAAGTAGAACTCCGAGGTGCCCCACAGCAGCGACGCCTGGTCCGCCAGATGGCTGCTCGTGTTGACGACTTCCCAGGCGACCGGCGCCGGCGGCATGCCCGGTTTCATCGACACCAGCTTGGGACGCAGTGCGTGCGGGTAATAGCGCAGTCCTTTCATCGGGTCGTAGGTCGCCGGGTCTCCCACGTCGCCGAGTTTCCCGGAAACGGGGTCATAGGCCAGCGTCGACTTGAGCGCGAACATCTTCGTGATCGATTCGGCGGTCAGTACGGCGCCGCGGAAGCCGTTGCCGTACTCCTTCTTGTTTCCCAACCAGACCTCACCGTTGGGACCCTTGCGGTGGTTGGCAAAGAAATCCTCGCTCCAGAGGACCTGTTTCATGAGAGTCTGGCCCAGTGCGCCGGTAATGATGGTCTTGTCGATCGATTTCGGGTTCCAACGCAGCGTGGTGAAGTCCATTGGGACCGGCGGCTGCTGAAAGCGGGGCGAACCCGAGGCGAACTCCAGGAAAATCGGGAAGACTCCCTTGGGCGGAAACGCCTTGGGGTTGTCCATGTTTTCCGGGTCCAATCGGCAGGGCAGGCCGGTGCGGGCACAGAACTGCCGGATTTTGAAGTGCATGAAATCCTTCGGCGTGGGGAACATCTTGGTTCCGTCGGGCTTCTTGTCATTCGCCGAATGCTGCTTGAACAAGGGATTGTACACCATGTGAATCCCCATTCCCGAGCGCATCAGCAGGTTGCCCAGGTTGTACCGGCTATACCAGTAGGAATCCTTGTTGAAGTTCGATCCGATGTCGGTCTGACCGGCCGGCAGGTCGCACGCAAACAACAGCCACTGTTCGTTGGCCAGGTACATCGCGTCCTGCGTGACGTAGCGGATGTCTCGGCCGGTCATCTTATCGATATCCGGCGTCTGGGCCGTCACCCTCTGGCTCAAAAAGCCGCTGAGAATGACCAACGCCGCGAGCGCGACAGGCCACCTCGTTCGGAAAGTCAGTTTGGAATTGCGCATTCTTCCCCCCTCCTCAACTAGATTGCTCGTACGAGATTGCTGGAACACAGGCCTTATTCTTTTCATAAGGGAGGACGCGCAGGCGACAAAGTCCTTACAAATGAATTTCAGAAAAAATGGATTTTTGGAGTTTTGGGGGCGAAAAAGGGGACAGGTCCGCCGCGGCGGGCAGGTCCAATTTGCCGGGACGGCCCGCAGGGTGCTACGCACAAATTGGACCTGTCCCCTTTTTCGCCCTTTTTCGCCCGCGACGCTGTCGCGGCCTACTTTAGAAACTTCACCTCTGCTTGCTGCACCGCCAGTATGCGAACTGGACCCAGCAGGCCGGACTCCATCAAGGGAGATTCCTTGGTGAACTTCGTCACGTTGGTTCGGGTGAACCGCTTGTCCTCTGGCAAGAACTGGTCGCCGATCAGGCGGTTCGGCCAGAGGTTTGTGACGCTCACCTCCAGCACATTCTCAACCGGTTTGATTGCCGAGGTGATTTCGGCGCGGAAAGGTGGTTTCCACAGAATGCCCAAGTACTTGCCGTTGAGTGTCACCTCTGCAATGTTCTTGACCTGGCCAAGATCGAGGAAGAGCACTGTATTCTTTTGGCGTAGTGCTTCTGGAACGTCGAACGTTCGGCGATACGTGGCCGTGCCGGAGAAGTATTTGACGCCCGAGTCGGCATGTCGCGTCCAGGAGATGAGCTGCTCGAAAACCGCCGATTCCGGCGCCCCCCATCCTTTCGGGAAGCGGACTTTCCATGGTCCGGAGATTTTATGGGTGCTCGGCACACGGGCGACGTGAACCGTGGCGGCTTTGCCTGTGGAGGTCTTGAGCGCGTACCGGCCCGGTTGCCACGCCCGCAACTGGATCGTATCGCCTTTTCCGGGTCGCACCTCGACGACGGGGCGATCCGTCAACGACGGGCGATCCGTCAACGACGGGCGATCCGTCGCCGGTCCCGACGAAACGGGAAAAATCGGCTTCCCGCCTTTGACGACCGAGACGATGGACTCACGCTCCGCCGGTGCGCGAAACACCACGAACACCGAACCGCGCGGAGCGAGCCGCAGTGGCATGCGGGTGCGTCCGCCGCGGGTGTTGTAAACCATCTGTTTGTGGATTCGGCCCGTGTCGGGGCTCCAAAGTTCTGGAGCTTTCCCGGTGACGCGGAACGTACACTCCACCTCTTCGAAGCGATTCTGCTGATTCGAAACAAAGTAAATCTCTGCGTCCGGGCGGCTCCGGTGGATCCAGTCCAGGTTCGTGTCCTTCCGCGGGCTGGTCCGCCGAGGCGGGCTGGTGAACTCGAAATCAGGCGGGATGCCGTCTGCCGCGAGGATTTCGTTCAAGCTCTTGCCACAAATGACGCGGCCTTTCCCGAACCGATGTTCTTTGATCGCTTGGCCGTCGCACGGTCCCCAAAGTTGGTCGGCCAACGTGCGGACGACCTGATCGGCCTTCGGGTAATCACGAAGCCCCGGCGCCCCGGTCGGTCTGGGCCCCACCGCTGTCGCTCCCAGCCGGACCAATTCCGTAATCTTCTTCAGCACCGGAGCGGACATGGGTTGCCGCTGCGGCAGGACGAGCAGATGGTAACTCATGCCGTCAGGGAGCACGATGCGTCCGTCTCTGGCTGACATGCGCGTCAGCAGCACTTCGGCATTCGTCACGTCGTGGTCGTAGCCCGCCGGCAAAGCTGGCTTCATCATTCGTTTGCCGGGCACGAAATTCGGCACGCCTTCACCGTAGTAGTAACACACGTCGGCAACGAACAGACCCTCAGCCAGCAGAGACTGACAGCGCGCGGTATAGTCTGTCCAGCAGGTGGCCTGTTCCCACCAGGTGATATTCGGATTGAAATGGGTCCCGGCGAAATACTCGATGCCGGGCTTTCCCAGCTCCGGCGGCGAGTGAGTAAACGTGTGGAACATGGCCCGGGTCAGCCCTTGGCAGAATGCGTGGTCGGCAATGTCCTTCAACTCGAACGGCGATTTTTCCCAATGAGGTCCGACGGTCGTGCAGGCCTCTGCTTGCACCTGTCTCTTTCCGTAAATGTGGGCGGCGCAAGCGGCTTGCTTGATACTGTCGCTGATGCGGTAGGCTGACCGCCACGGAATGCGTCCTGCTGGCTCCGTTAACCTGGCCCAATATTCGCCCATCGGAATGTCGTTTCTTCCCAGGCATTTCAGCGCGTCAATGTGAGGGAAGAATGGCCCGCCAGACTCCGGATGAAAGCCGATTCCATGTCGATGCGACAAGTCGCGGAATCTCTCATAGTGATTCTCCGCGATACAATCACCGATGGTCCTGCGGAAATCCCAGAGAAAACGGTTGGAGACGTCACGACAATCAACGATTTTTCCGGCCAGCACGGGCAGATAGGGCGACAGATCGTAGCCGCGACGTCGCTTGAACTCGGCGGAAAAGCCAAGCGTCCAATTAGGCGAACCGACCTCCCAACTATCGTCGTGGAAGTATTTCAAGCTCTTTCCCGCCAGAGCGCCGACATCGGCCGCCAACTTTGCCGCCATCGAAGCGAACTGCAGGTCCATCGCTTTGGCACTGAGGAAATCGAGCATGTACCCCTCGCCGCCCGGACTGGAACAAATGACCTTGCTGCCGGTCAACGTGTGGCCGATTCGCAAGATGCACCATTTCCCGGCCGGCACCTGCCAGCGCAGCCGGCCGGAGTTGTCGAGGTTCGCCGACAAGTCCACGAGGGAACGGGATGCAATCACCGCCTCGCCGAGTTCGCCCGAGTCTTGCTCATCGAGCCCTGCGGCCGCGATGAAGAGCGAGAGAGTCTGGTATCCGGCCTTGACTCGCCAGTACTTGATCGGAAACCGAGTCCTGTACCTCTCTCCTTGCTTCAAGAGCGCAAACTCTTTGATTTGGACGTTGCGCGGCGCCTGGGGTGAACCGGCATCGTAGGAAGCCGTAATCAGCAGCCTGAAAAAGCGCGAATGGGTCTCCGGGAATGTCACGCTTGTCGGCTCGCCATCAACGACCGAAAAACGACGAACCGAGCGAAAAGTCTTGCCATCTTCCGAGGACTGTAGCTCGCACTGACGCGGACCAAAAGAGTGCCGCGGCAGAAGATACAACGCCGCGGCGGCATAAGGCGCCTGGAATTCGAGCCGGAGCCATTCGGGGTGCTCGGCGGTCGGACCGTCGCCCGGATGAACGCCGTGCGACACCCAAAATGTGGACGGGTCGCCGTCGATCGCATTACTCGGCTGAGCCGGTTTGTGTTCCTGTCCGGAACTGGCGGTCAGCTTTGGCGCTGCGGCTGCCATGCTGCTTGTGGGCGACGCATTGGCAGGGAATGCCTGCACGGCGATGTCGCGGTAATAGACCCCCTGACCGTCAGGGCCTTTGGGAATCCCGTCGGGCAGAGGCAACACGCGGGAGAGATCGCCCGGCCCCTCGACCGTGATCTCCGACCACACAACCTTTTGGCAAGCATGCTCCGGAGTGACCCACGGCCCGCCGGAGTCCCAGCCGCTGCACAGATTCAAGCTGATTTCCAATCCCAGCCGGTCCGCTTCTTCGACCGCATGTTTGAACATTTCACGCCACTCAGGTCCCATGAAGCGGGGGCCCACCGGCGTGGGGCCGGCCGGTTGACCGGCGTCGAAAATCATGGCGCCGCCGATACCTTGGCGTTTCATTTCCTCCAGGTCCCGTGTGATCCCCTGCTTGCTGATCACACTGTTCAGCCACCACCAGTAGACCCGTGGCCGGGCTGCTGGCGGCGGGTTGACAAATTCGTCGGCAAGATCACGCCGCGATTCCGCCCCGTTAGCGACCGTGGCAATCGAAAACAAAGACAGGCCCAGAACTGTCCACTTGATGCGCTGTGTGTTTCGTGTCAACATGGTTTGTGTGATCCATTTGAAAAGATGTGATTCTTAATTCTTGACGAGATGATTGGACAAAGCCATGACATCAGGACGTACTGCGAGACTCGTCGGCTTCTTGTTGGCCTGCCTGCCTGGGCTACACTTCAACGCCGTTGCGTGGGACCAGCCGGTCAATCCTTGCGACGGCCAGCCGACCCCACTGATCGAGCAACTCGGCTTCGCCACCGTCACCTCCTCTGTCCGGCTTCATCCTGTCCGTCTGGCGGAAATGCAGACCGCTCAGGCCGCGACGACAGATGCAGCGGAGACGCCGGCGGTGTTCCGCGCTGGTGCAGCGGTGGCCGACATCACGCCGAAACTGAATGTATCGCTCAATGGAACAATCAGCAAACCAGGACCGGTCAAAGGGGTTCATGATCGGCTGCACGCCCGCGCGCTGGTGCTGGACGATGGTCGAACCCGGCTGGCATTTGTCATCACTGACCTGACGATGATCGAGCGGGCTGTTTGCGATCAAGCCAAGGCGCTGGTGAAGCAGCGGACGGGCCTGCCGACCAATCGCGTCCTCATCTCGGCAGTCCACACACACGCTGCGCCGCGCGTACGCCACGGACGGGCCGGACCTCTGGACGATGAATACTATGAATTTCTCGTCAAGCAGATTGCGGCTTCTGTGGCTCAGGCAATCGACAACCTCGCGCCGGCCAGGATTGGCTGGGGATCGTTCGACAAGCCGGAATACGTGCGCTGTCGCCGCTCGCTCTGCAAGCCCGGTACGGTAGGCCCCAACCCATTCGGCGAATCCGGCGAACGCGTCAAGTCGGTGGCGGGCAAGGGTGGCGAAGTCATCAAACCGGCCGGACCAGTCGATCCCCAGGTCTCGGTCCTTTCCGTGCAGCACGCCGACGGACGGCCGCTGGCCGTGCTGGCCAACTACAGCGTCCACTACTGCGGCGGCTACCAGCGCGGCATGGTCAGTGCCGACTATTTCGGCTACTTCGCACGCCGGCTTGAAGAGAAGCTGGACGCGGGCAGCGGACATCCGCCCTTTGTCGGCATCATGTCCAACGGCACCAGCGGCAATACCAGCTCGATCCAGAGCGGCGGCAAGCGACACCCGCCGTTCGAGTGGATGCGAATCGCCGGTCAAGAACTGGCTGATGAAACGCGACGTGTGGTCCAACAGATCAAACACCGCAGCGACGTCACGCTCGCCATGCGCGAAACGGATTTGGAACTTGGCATTCGCCGGCCGGACGAAAAACGAGTGGCCTGGGCGCGCACCGTGCTGGCCAATCCCAAAGCGCCTCGGCCCCATCCCTGGACACCGGTCTTCGCTCAGCAGATCTTGTTGCTTAGCCAATACCCGCCGACACGGCCTGTCAAGTTGCAGGCGATCCGCATCGGCGAGTTGTGCATTGCGTCGGTGGCCTGTGAAGTGTTTGCCGAGACCGGTCTCACGATCAAGAAGGACAGCCCGTTCAACGCCACGTTCACCATCAGCCTGGCCAACGGTTCTGAAGGATACCTTCCACCCCCGCAGCAACACGAGTGGGGCGGCTATGAAACCTGGCCGGCCACGAGCAGTTGTCTGGAAGTGCAGGCCGAACCAAAGATCCGTGCGGCGCTCATGCGTCTGCTCCGGGAGGTGAAGCAGACGCCATGAACCCGTCGTCCCTACCGTTGTTCCTCACCTGTTTGCTAGCGCTGGCCTGTTCCTGCGCGGGCAGGATCGGCGGAGTCGCTGCAGCCGAAACACCATGGAAAGTCGGCATCGCCCGCGCGAAGATCACTCCTGCGGGACCGCTCCACATGGCCGGCTATGTGAGTCGGCAAGAACCGGCCGATCGTGTCACGAGCGACCTGTTCGCCAAAGCGCTGGCGCTGGAGGACGACACCGGCCACCGTGCACTCATCATCACGGCCGATCTGATCGGGTTTCGCGCCGTGGTGGCCGATCCGCTCTGTGAAAAGCTGATGCGGGCCACTGGGCTGACGCGCGCTCAGATTTTGCTCAACGCGTCGCACACCCACTGCGGGCCGCTGTTGAAAATCGACGCGCGTTACCGGATGGACGAGACGGCGAAACGGAACACGCGTCAGTACATTGCACACCTGACCAATACAATCGTCCAGATTGCAGTCGCGGCGTTCGACGACCTGCAACCAGCCCGACTATCATGGGGAACGGGCATGGCATCGTTCACGATGAATCGCCGGAAACGGCTGGCAAACGGCAGCGTGACGATGGCCCCAAACCCCGCTGGAACAGTGGACCGCCAGGTGCCGGTGCTCCGCATTGACGGCCCGGATGGAAACCAGCGCGCCGTGCTATTCGGCTACGCTTGTCACAACACCACGTTGACCGGTAAAGCAATCCAGGCGTTTGACGGTGACTATGCCGGTTACGCGCAAACACATATCGAGCGGCACGACCCCGCGACCGTCGCGCTGTTCCTCGAGGGGTGCGGCGCCGATGCCAACCCGTACCCGCGTGGCGGTCTGTCGGTCGCGCAACAGCACGGCGCGGCCCTGGGCGGCGAAGTCTGCCGCATACTCGAAACAAAACTGATCCCGGTCAATGGCCCGCTGAAGACAACTTTTGACCGTGTGGACCTGCCATTGCAACCACCACCAACCGAGGATCAACTCAAGGCGCATGCCGCCGAGCGTGGTTGGCGGGAATGGACCGCCCAGCGTATGCTGGAGGTGTTGGCAAGCAAAGGGCGCCTGCCCGCTCACTACACCGCACCGATTGCCGTTTGGCAGTTCGGCAACGACTTAACGCTAGTCGGCCTGAGCGGCGAAGTCGTCGCCGACTACGTGCGGCTGATCGGAAACGCCGTGGGTCCGGATCGGCTCTGGGTCAGCGGCTACTGCAACGACGTCTTCGGCTATCTGCCGTCGGTACGCGTGCTGGCGGAAGGCGGCTACGAGACGCGCGGCCTGATCCACGGCAGCATCGGTTTCTTCACGCCAAAGGTGCAAGACGTGGTCATCGACGCCGTCAAAACATTGGCTCAACAAGCGGGCCGGAGGTTGCCGAGCCAGTGATTCCACAATCTCCCACTGACAAAACAGCATCCACGCGCGAAACTCGAACCGATCAAGTTGTCGAAGAGAATGGTTGCATGAACCATCGACGTCGCCGACTTGACCGCAGACAGGCACGAACTGCCAAGTTCATGGGTATGGGCATCGTCGTGGTGTTGGTCGGTTGTTGCGACCTGCCAAGTGTTGGCGCCCAAACGGCCGCTGCCGCCGGGTTGAAGCGCGAGGGGCGATCCTTGACCTGGAACGACGAGCCGATCCATCTGGTCGGCTGTTCGTATTACGGTCTGCTGGGAGACCGGCAGTTTGCGGCCGAGTCATTTCTGGAGACGCTGGCCGCCCACAACATCAATTTCACCCGGTTCTTTCTCATTCTGCCGTGGCCTGCGGAACCAGGCCCCAACCTGTTGCCGTTTGCGAAGATTGGCGACAAGTCTGATTTGCGCCAATTCAATGACGAATACTTTCTACGACTCCGTCGAATCGTAAGGCGGGCCGAGGAGTTGGGGATCATCTGCCAGATCTGCCTGTTCGACCGCTGCGGGCTGTCCGTCTCAGACCGACGCGCCTGGTTGAACAACCCCTACAACCGCGATCGAAATGTGAACGGCGTGCTCAAAGGGAGCCAAAACGGATATCCGCCATTTTGCCACGTGACCGGGCCGATCGCCGAGATCAATGCCGCCTTCATTCGGAAAGTGGTGCAAACCATCGGCGACCGGGGCAACGTGATCTACGAGATCATCAACGAGCCGTACCCGCAGCTTGGGCCGCTGACGGAATGGCATGGATGGGTCGCGCGCCAGTTGCGCAAGAACTTGAAGAACCGGCGGGGCAGCCAAGTTATCTCTTCGACGGGCGCCTACGACGACGAGCAGATCGACATCTTCTCGATGCACACGGCCAGTCGCGATCGGGATGTCACAGTTGCCTTGGGCCAAAGTGAGGCGCTGAACAAGCCGGTCATCCTTTCCGACGACGGCGACATGCGATCGATGTTCCATCCCGACGTGATGCGCATGGCGGCCGAGCGGGCCTTGAGACAGGGACAGCATTTCGAGCATCTGGCGTACACCATCACGCTCCAGCGCGAGCAAGAACATCGCCCCGGCGCTCGTCTTGATCAAATGCCCGGCCTGTGTCGGTTCAACCTGCGGCAGTTGGCCGAATTGTCGACGCCGTTACTTCCACGGTCCTATGTCCGGCAAGCAAAGCTGAACGAATCCGAGGCGGGATACGTACTCACCGCACAGGTTGAGCACGTTGGAGCGGCCGGTCGAATCCTCTGCGAGCGAAGCGAGGACGGCGGTCGAACCTGGTCGCCAGTTCGCGTTGCCGTAGACGGCGATCGCCTCAGGACGGGGCCACTTCTCTTCCGTCTGAGGACGCTGAACCTGGTTCGCATTGTGTGTATCGACCAACAATCCCACCGCTGGCCGGGGCCTGCCTTTGAATTCGGACCGCCCCACCGCTGGTCGGCGGAATTGGGCGATGAAGTCATCGAAGCCGGCCTGTTCCGCATCCGCCCCCACAAACCCGACGGCGCGCTCCGGCAGCAGCATCGCGGGGGACGCCCGTGTTTCGAGACCGACCCGGGCCGGCGCAGCAAGTACGCCTACTTCCGCCTTGGCGAAACGTTCCCCCGACGGGATGCAACCGGGAACGTCACCATCGCGATCGACTACTTTGACGGGACGGCCGGCTCCCACCTGGTGCTCGAATACGACGGAACGTCCGGACCGTACACGGTGGCCGCGCCGGTCGTGCTCGGAGGTTCGGGCCGGTGGAAATCCGCTTCGTTCACAGTGCGCGGTGCGCTCTTCCGCGGCCGACAGAACGACGGCGCCGATTTCCGGTTTTCGCTGCAGAACCCCGCCGCCCCGCTGGCCTTGAGGTCGGTGCGGCTCGAGCGGCCGGCCCGTTCGACTGCGCAAGAACGCAAGCACGTATCGCGCAGCGGGGGAAGGCGCGCCACCCCGGGAGGTCATCCACCGCAACCCGGCGTGGTGCGCGGCCGCGCGAGACCTTTGGAGGGTCTCGCGGGTCGCTCCCGTACACCCTATTCAAGCCCCTTGTTTGTCCAAACATTGGGGTCCACATCCCTGTGTGAAAATCAACGCTGAAAGGCATCCCGATGAGACAACAGAAAACGGTCGTGGTCGCCTTGGTTTTGATCGCGACGGCGGTTGCCTCCACAAGTTCGGTCACGGCAGCGACGGCGCAACGCACACCAGCGTCTGGTCGGCACAAGCCGAACGTACTGTTTGTCATCTCAGACGACTTGAACTGCCGCATCGGCTGCTACGGGGATCCTATTGCCAAGACGCCCCACATCGACCGGCTGGCATCCCAGGGCGTGCGGTTCGAGCGCGCTTACTGCCAGTTCCCGCTCTGCAACCCGACGCGCTGCTCGGTGCTATCGGGACGTTATCCAACCACCACCGGGGTCCTGGACAACAACACGCTTCTTGTGCTGGATAGCCGTGTCGAGACGCTGCAACACTGTTTTGAACGTCATCGCAAGATTGCGAATCCGGAACGTTACGCGTGGGCCAACGTTTACGGCCCGCTCAAGCCAGGTGATCGTGGCCGGGATGCGCCCACTGCGGACCGGGCGATTGCCAGCCTGCGAGAATTCAAGTCGGGCGATCGGCCGTTTTTCTTGGCAGTGGGCTTTCGCCTGCCCCATGTCCCCCTGACGGCGCCGAAGCAATTCTTCGACTTGTATGATCCCGGCAAGATGCCCCTGCCACCCGACTTTGCCAACGAGCCGACACTTGCGCACGATATCCCACACGATGAATGGCGAGCGAACCTCGACCTGTTTGCCGGCCGATCCTTCTCCAAAACCGAGGCCCGAGAGGCGATTCGAGCCTACTATGCCTGCGCCAGCTGCATGGATGCGCAACTCGGCCGGGTGCTCGACGAATTGGAAAACCTGACTCTGAGCGAGAGCACCATCATCGTGTTCTGGGGAGACCACGGCTGGCATCTGAGCGAGAAAGGCATGTGGGCCAAAGGAACGACATTCGAGGTCTCGGCCCACGGACCGTTGATCATCGTGGACCCGCGGAAGAAGGAAACCGCGGGCCGGGTGTCGCCGCGCGTGGTGCAGTATCTGGATATGTACCCGACGTTGGTGGATTTATGCGGGCTTGACGGGCCTGAGACGCTCGAAGGACGCAGCGTGCGCACCCTGCGCTGGCGTTACACCGAGTGGGACGCGGGCCGCCGGGGTGCGATGCTTTTTGACCACAACAATGACCCGCATGAAATGCATAACCTGATCGGCAATCCCCGCCACGCTGCGGTGGTCAAGGAGATGACAACTCTGCTCGCCCGCGGACCAATTGCTCCCCGTGTCCCGTAGATGAACCAATCAAAGGAATTCAGCATGAGATTTGTTCATCGAACACTCCTGTGCCTTGGGAGCGTGATCTGTGTTGCGATGGCGGGCGAAGCCAGACTGCTGAGGGCAGAGACGGTTGGGTTTCGCGCCGCCTGTGCCAAAGTGGACATGACGCCGGAGGATTTCCCGTGGTTGATCAATTTCAGCCCTCGCCGCGCCACGGGCGTGCTCGATCATCTGTATCACCGGGTCGTCGCGTTGGATGATGGCCACACGCGGTTTCTGCTGATCTCGTCCGACACCGGTGGTGTCAGCGCGCCGTATTACGATCAGATGTGCCGCAAAATCAAGGCACGGACGGGAATTGAGCGGCGGTATGTGTGGTGGTCCGTCACGCATACGCACGCCGCGCCGGCGCTGCCTTGCATGCGCGTACGCACCATGTTCCGCTCGAAGAGTAACTGGCCCGGCGACAACACTCAATACGCGGCACTTTTCGAGCAGAAGCTGCTGCAGGCGGTCGAGCAGGCCCTGGCGAAGTTGGAACCGGCCCGGCTGGGCGTCGGTATGGGGCAGTCCCAGGCGAACATCAATCGCCGGCAACGGATGCCCAACGGACGTATCAAGCTGGGACGGAATCCGGACGGACCGGTGGATCAAACCATTAACCTCATTCGGTTGGAACGGCCCGACCGCTCGCCCATCGCGTTCATTGCCAACTATCCGATCCATGGGACGGTGCTCGGATACAACGGGAGGACTCGGCAGGGCAACACGCTGATCAGCGGCGACGCACCGGGCGTGGTGGCCGAGTACGTCGAAGGCAAGCTTCGCGCGCCCCTGATGTTCATCCAAGGCGCTGCGGGAAATGTCGCTCCGATTTACAGCGTCCAGACCAACGTCCGGCGAAATGAACGTCTGCACGAGTTCGAGCACTTGCTCGGCGATCCAATCATTGCAGCCAACCGATCGATCCGCGCGACGACGGCCGATGTCACCTTACGCGTGCCCAAGCGACTGATGATCGAGTCGCCCATGCACGGCAAACTGAACTGGCCGGCCGAACTGAGCGACTACCGTGGCCAGAGCGATGTGGGACAAAGGCTGGTTCGCTTTCCCGTCTCATTCCTCCAGATCAACGACGACCTGATGATCTGGTCCGCGCCGTGCGAACTGTTCTGCGAGATCGCTCTCTGGATGCGCGAACGATCGCCCTTCAAACACACGTTTTACTATGGCTATACGAACGGCACCTTCGGCTATTTGCCCACGCGGCAAGCCTTCGCCGAAGGCGGCTATGAGCCTCAGGTAACCGTCTTCACGCCGCAGATTGAAAACGACCTCAAGACGGGTGTCCTCCGCGCGCTGCAAGCGTGTTTCAACCACTCGGACGGGCAATGACGATGGCAGCAACCACCAAGCGAAATTCAACTACTACGTTCGGACCCTGAAGAACCTTCCGCGGACGTGAGTCGACAAATCCATAGGAGAATCTGCATGCTGCTCGCCCTATGCAACAAGTCAGCGCCGCAGTCCAGCACTAGTGCCATGCAACAGGTTCGCACGATCGCTTTGTCTTGGATGCTGCTGAGCGTCCTCGTGGCGCCCGTCTTGACGGATGCCGTCTGTGCGGAGCCGGCTTCCAAACCACTCATGGACGGCGTCACGTGTGAAGGCAACCGGGTGCATCTCAAAGGGGGCGTTTATTGCGTGCTGGATCGACGGGTTGAGGTGCGCGAGCCGGCCAGTTTTCAAATTCGGGGCGCCGAAATTGTCGCGGTCAAGGACGAGCCGCTGCGGCTGTCGCACCGAAAGCCCGCCGGTTTCTTTGTGGGAACAAAACTGGCGGGACCGCGAGCCGGGCGGATCAATGCGCTGGGATCTTTTATCGAGTCGTCGTTGGTCGTCGCGCGCATGCCGGGTGGTTCCCCACTCGTCAAGGGGCGCGACTACCTGGTCTCGGCACCCCACGCCTTGTTGGGCATCGGGCCGCAGACGGAGTTCACACCTAACGACACCGTGTACGCTTCCTACCGGTACCGCCTGCAGCGGATCGACTCGATCGGCGTGGACGCGCCCGGCACGGCACACCTGTATGAAGGCACGCCGACCGTTTCTGCACCGTTGCCACCCGACCTGCCCGCCGATTGTGTTCCTGTCCTGAACGTCTACCGACCGTTCGGTGCCACACGGGTGTTGCCGGAGCATCTTTTCCCGCTGCGAGATAAGCCGGAGCAGGCGGTCACGCAGACCACGCCGGGGCGCATCCCGAAAGTGCTGCAAAAGCTGCAAGCGGGCGAGAAAGTGAAAATCGTCTGCTGGGGCGATTCGGTCACCGTCGGCGGCGATGCGTCCCGCCCGGCGAACAGCTACGTTGAGGTCTTCATTCGGCGGCTCAAGGCCCGGTTCCCGCAAGCCACAATTGAGCACGAAAACATCAGCATCGGTGGCACGCGGTCGGTCCAGTGGCTGGGCGGGATGGCAGGGAAACCTTCGAAACCAGGGCTCAACTTCCAGCGCGTGCTGGATGCGAAACCGGACTTGGTGACGGTGGAATTCATCAACGACACGTCTCTGCGTCCCAATAAATGGACGTCCGTATATACTACTGTCTTGCAGCATTTAGAGGCCGTCGGCGCCGAGCTGATCCTGATCACGCCCCACTTCGGGCACATGAGGCTGATGCGGTCGCAGGACTTGCGGATGCGCGACAAACGACCGTACGTAGCGTTTCTACGCCAATTCGCCGCCGACCATAACATCGCCCTGGCCGATGCCTCAGCGCGCTGGGAACACCTGTGGAAAGAAGGCATCCCGTACCTCACGCTGCTCCACAACCACTACAACCACCCGGACGATCGGGGACACGCATTGTTCGCGGACGAGTTGATAAAGTGTTTCGAACCGGCACACCGGGCCGAGACGTCTGCGGCCGGCACGCGGCGGCTGAACCTCGTGGTCGTGCTCAGCGACCAGCACTCGTCCGATATGCTCGGCTGCTACGGCAACCGGGACATCAGCACGCCCAATCTTGACCGCTTCGCGGCGCAGGGTGTCCGTTTCCATCACTGCATTTCCAACTCCCCCGTCTGCACACCCTATCGCGGGATTCTGATGAGCGGCCAGCATCCGCTGTATTGTGGAGCGATGCAGAACGACCTGCGCATCCTTCCGGGAGGCGGGAAGTATCTTGGCGAAGTGCTGCGCGATGCCGGCTACCGCATGGGATACTTCGGCAAGTGGCACTTGTATGGCGGCGACCGCCGCCGGCCGGTCCCACCCGGTCCTTATCGCTACGGGTTCGACCACGAGTTCCTGACCAACAATTGCACGCTGGCGTTCGACGCCAAACGGGCTTACTACTGGGACGCCGACGGCCAGAAACGACTCTACGGCGACTGGGAACCTTACGCCCAAACACGGCAGGCGATGCACTTTGTCGAGCAGCACGCGGGCAAGCCGTTTGCTTTATTCCTGTCGTGGCATCCGCCGCACAACTGGGGCCGCGCCCATGCGGGCTACGCGGCCCCCGAGGACTGCCTGGCACTCTACGACCCGGCCAAGATCCACCTGCGACCGACCGTCGAGGACTCGCCCCGCATTCGCCAGATGTATCAAGGGCACATGGCCATGATCACCAGCCTTGACCGAGCCTTCGGCTGGTTGATGAAAGAACTGGAGGACAAAGGATTGGTGGACAACACGCTCGTCGTATTCACGGCTGATCATGGGGACCTGCTGATGTCCTATGGCTGGCCAAACAACAAGGGCCGGCCGGAACACGGGTCTTGCCGTGTCCCGCTGCTGATACGCCACCCGGGCTGGCTGAAACCGCGCGTCAGTGACCTGCTGATCGGGACGCTGGACCTGATGCCTACCATGCTGGGACTACTCGATTTGCCTGTACCCGACACGTGCCAGGGTCAGAACCTCGCCCAGGCCATCCGAGCCGGTTGCGACGACGCGGTCGATTCCGTGCCGCTATTCTACCTGCCCAGGAATTGGCGTGGCGTCTACACACACCGTTACACGTACTCATTTGCGACAAACCCGCAGCCCAACGGTTCAGGGAAGAAGCCGCTCTTTACGTACAATTGTCTGTACGACCGGCGCCAAGACCCGTGGGAGATGAAGAACCTGTTCGACTCATCGGCGCACCAGGCGGTGCGTGACAAGTTGCACAAACTCACTCGGAGCTGGATGGAGCGGTTTGGTGATCCCGGCTTGGCCTACGACGAGGTGCTGCGCCGAGTGGTGCGCGAGGCTGACTGGCCGGCAGTCGCTGCTCCACCAGCGAAACGCCCGCGCGGTTGGGAAGGACGACTCAAAGGCCGCCCGGTCGATTTTCTACGCACGGCAGATGGGATGTGACGAATGAGAGCGTTTCTGGTTGAATCTGACTGATCGCAAGAAATAGAAGGCGCCTCTCACCGGTGCATTTGTCTTGTCAGGCGGGATGCCACGCGTTAGCCTAATTAGCCAAAGATACGGAGACGCCGGTCGATCCAATTCGCCGCGGCTGGGTTGGAAACCATGAGGCAGCTTTGGCCCAAAACGCTGAGCACCCGCTTGACTGGGATGTTGATCATCATGCTGCTGTCGATGACCGCGGTGTTTGGGCTGACCACTTACTGGGTGACGGAAAGCTTATTGGAAGACTCGGCCCTGAGCAGCTTGGAAGCGCTGGCGACGACCAAACGGGAAGCCGTGCAGGACAAGCTCAACGACTACCTGAGAATACGGCGCGCGTTCTTCCGGCCCACGTTCGCCGCCGACGTGCTCACCTTGCTGACACAGGAAGGGGATGAGGTCCAGTCGCACAAGCACGCTCTGCACAGCTACATGAAGCAAGAGATTGCCGCCGAAGCGGACCTGGAGCACTTCGAAATCGTCGATGCCGGGGGAATAGTGCTCGTCTCGAGCGAGCCGGCGCGCGAGGGAACCACGCTGGCGGAAACCGCCGGTTTCCGTGAGGGCTTGATCAAGGAGAACGTCTCCGACATCGTCCCGGAAGAAGGGCACATTCACGTCATCGTTTCGGCGCCGATCCTCGATGCCGACGGCAACGCAGTGGCTGCGGCCATCATGCGGTTCGATGCTGGGGGGCTGCTGGCGATCACCGGCGAGTATACCGGCCTGGGACGGACCGGCGAGACGGTGCTGGGCGCCCGGCGTGGCGACGCGATCCATTTCCTCGCGCCGTTGCGATTTGACCCGAACCTGAGCGACATCGCCCCCGTCCCGGTCAGCGGCGAGCGGGCCAAGCCGATGATTCACGCCACGTCCGGACAGACGGGAACCACCTATGCGACCGATTATCGCGACGTGCAGGTGGTGGCTGCCTATCATCCTCTGGAAGTGACGGGTTGGGGAGTGGTGGTCAAGCAAGATCTGGACGAGATCTTCTCGAGGACACGGCAACTCAGATGGTTGCTGTGGATTGCCGTCGTTGTTGTGGTGGCCGTCGGTGTGGCGATCATCCTTCCCGCGGTGAACCGATTCACGCAACCCGTGCGAGACCTGGTCGATGCGACCAACGCCGTCGCCGAGGGCCGGATGGACGTGGAGATGGTCAAGGGCGGAACCGACGAGATCGGGCAGTTGGCGACGTCGTTCAACCACATGGTCGGCCGGCTTCGTGCGACAAGGGCCGAGCTGTCCACCGCCCACGAGAACCTCCAACACAGGGCCCAGGACCTTTCCCGCGCCAACGAAGAGCTCGAGGCGTTCATTTATTCGGTCTCCCACGACTTGAAGACGCCGGTGGTCTCCGTGCTGGGGCTGGCCGGTCTGTTGAAGAAGGAGCTCGGACCGGACCTTTCCGACAAGGCCGAGACCTATCTGGCCCACATCGACGATTCGACCAAGCGGATGGGACAGCTCATCGACGATCTCTTGGAGATGTCGCGGGTCGGGCGGATGGACACCGTGCCCCAACACGTCGAGACCGTCCGCATCGCCGAGGCGGTCGTCGCCGAGATGCATGTCTCCGTGGGGGACCGCCGGGTGGAGTTCGTCATCTCGCCGGATCTTCCGGACGTTTGGTGCAACGGCAAACGCCTATATCAGGTCCTGAGCAATCTGGTCGGCAATGCCGTCAAGTTTACGGCGGGCATGGAGCAGGCCCGCATTGAAATCGGCTGGGAAAGACCGCAAGAGGGTTCCGACGGCGAAGCGGTGGTGTTCTTCGTGCGTGACAACGGTCCCGGAATTCCCGTCAAGGACCAGGAGCGAATTTTCGCTCTGTTCCAACGGCTGCACGGACGCGACGTTCCCGGCACTGGTATGGGTCTGGCCCTGGTCAAGCGAATTCTGGAAACGATGGGGGCGTCGATCGACGTCGAGTCGACGCCCGGTCAGGGGGCGACCTTCCTATTTTCGATTCCCGACAAACCAAACTGAAAGGTTTTCAATGCTGTGGAAGGAAATTCCGATCCTCATCGTCGAAGACGATCCAACCCATCAGCTCCTAATCCGCACCACTCTGGAGGAGAACGGCGTTCACAACCCGATCATCGAGGCCGATGACGGCGACGACGCGCTCGATTTCATTTTCGGTCGCGGCAGACACGCGGACCGGCCCGACAATCAGGTCCCCGGCCTCATTTTTCTCGACCTCAAGATGCCCCGCGTGGACGGGTTCGAGGTGTTGGCCACCTTGAAATCCAACGAAGTGACGAAACGCATTCCCGTGATTGTGATCACGACGTCTCCTGCGAAGTCCGACATCGACCGCAGCTATGCGCTGGGGGCCAACGCTTACGTCACCAAGCCGATTCAAACCGCGGACCTGACGGAGAAACTGAAGAGCTTGAAGCTGTTTTGGCTTATCGTGGCCGAGCTTCCCGACTCTGCACCGAAAGGGTAGTCATGTGACGAGCCGGATTATGCCATGGACACGAACGTCGAACACTTCTCTCCGCGTGAACTGCAGCGGCTTCAGGCGGAGACGTTTCTCGCGCAGATCGAGTTCCGCCCGGAGCTGCCCTCGACGAACGATCTCGCCCTCGAATTGGTTTCACGGGAAGGCGTGCGGATGCCGTTGTTGGTATTGACCGAACGCCAGACCGCGGGGCGGGGCCGCGGGAAGAACCGCTGGTGGTCGGACTCGGGAGCGCTGACATTTTCGTTGGTTGTGGAGTTTGCCGCAGTGAACCAACCGGCCCAATGCTGTCCGCAGGTATCGCTGGCCGTGGGACTGGCGGTTTGCGAGACGCTCGAGGAACGGCTCCCCGGTGCTCAGCTCGGCCTGAAATGGCCCAACGACGTCACTCTGCGGCGGCGGAAGGTGTGCGGAATTCTCGTCGAGGTTCCGCCCGGCCGGTCCGGAACGCTGGTCGTGGGTATCGGGATGAACGTGAACAATTCGTTCACGTCGGCTCCTGCCCAATTGCAGGCGACCGCGACGTCGCTGCTCGATACAACCGGCCGCAAACACCACCTGAGAGAGTTGCTCACGCGGATTCTCCACCAAATTGCCGAACGGCTGCAATTGCTCTCGCAGGGCGGTCTCGATTTGTCAGCACATTGGGAGTCTCGCTGTCTGCTACGCGGCCGCACCGTGCGCGTGACCACCGGGCGGCGGCAGACGGTCGGTGTTTGTCGGGGAATCGACGCGCAGGGTGCGCTGATCTTGGAAAACCGCTTGGGAGTTGAACGCTGTTTCGGCGGCGTTGTGACTCAAGTCGACTGAATCCGCCCAAATGCCGGCAGCATCGCGACCGGCCTGCACAGTGTTTCCGCGCGGAGACCCTCGAGTGGGATCACCGCGTTTGCAGTTTCTACAAGCAATGCCGGCCGCACCGACTTGAGGGCGGAAAATTGTGTCGCGGAGCAAGCATGCAAGAGGTCTCTACTTACGGCACAGGGATGATTGTTCGCGCGGAACCGTTGCGCAGACTGGCCCGCCTTTTGCACAGTGTCGAGTCACGTCGACCGCCGAGAGGGACACGGAAAAGGGGACAGGTCCAATTTGCCGGAACGGCCCGAAGGGTGTCAAGGAAAAAGGAAAAAGGCAAAAGGAAAAAGTAGAAATGAAGACAGAGGAGAGCGCTTTCTCCTGTCCCCTTTTCCGTGCTCGCGCAAGGAAGCCTCGTTCCGAAGCAAGGAGTGCATGACGAACAATGCCAAGATGGAAAACGGTGGCCCTCTGGTTGATTTCTTCGTTGTCTGTCTCCCTTCTTGCTACGAGTGCCTGCGCCGACGCGGCAGACTTCGGCAAAACTCTTCGAATTTCCGGTCAGCTTGCCGACATGGACCAACACACGCGGCATTCGGGCTATCTGTTCCGCGTCGGACTGCGCGGTTTGAGCTACAGCGGCCATGTTGAGCGGGTCCTGTCCCAACAGAGCCGGCCCGGTCGTCTGACCGTGTGGCTGGCGCTGCGGGACGTCAAATTGACGATCGAGCAGACAACCATCACCGGTCGGCCCGGCCGGGCTGACTGCGGCCCGCTGCAGATTCTCCTGGGCAATCGTCGTCCACTGTGGGTCGCTTTCGACTTCCAGCAAGAAATCGAACAGGGCCGGTCCCGGCTCGTGTTCCTGGCAACACGCTTCCGACTCCCGCCGGACAATTGGTCCATCGGAAGCCCACTGTGGGTGCGGAGCTCTGGTTTCGCCATGAACCGCGATCGAGTTGTCAACGGACTCCGCAACGGCCTGGCACGCAATCGGCAGCGGATTGAACAACGATTGATCAAAACAGCTCCGTTGATGTTAGCGCAGGTCTCGTCGCTGGCGCATACGATACAGGGGCAAGAACGGAAAACTCTCGAAGCAGTGTGCAGTGAACTTGCGAGTCGGGGCTATCTGGCGGCAAACAATTGACCGGTTTCTTCCCACACCGATCAGAAAACTCCGGCACGGAAAAGGGGACAGGTCCAATTTGCCGGAACGGCCCGAAGGGTGCTTCGCACAAATTGGACCTGTCCCCTTTTCCGTGCTTGATTTGTCAGCGGCGCCATCGCTTTCGTACAATCGTATCCAGCGTGATCCACAACTTCCGCCACACGGGAAGGCGGAGGCGACGGCTGTAAACGTCGTAGCCCGAGCGCTCGATCTGTCTCAGCAGTCCGCCGTAAATGCGTAACATCGCGGACAGAATGGGCTGACCCGCCGGTTCGAGGTGCTCGAAGAGCTCCTCCGCCCGGCGGTAATACGATCGGGCGCGTTGGACTTCGAACTTCATCAGTTCGACAAACCGCTCATCTCGGCAATGGTTGCTGATGTCGTCGGCCGTCAAACCGAATCGCTGCAGGTCTTCGCGCGGCAAATAGAGACGACCCATTTCCGCGTCTTCTCCGAGGTCCCGCAGGATGTTGGTCAACTGGAAGGCGATCCCGCAATCGATGGCACGGTCGAGGGCGCGGTGGTCGTGGAATCCCCACATGTGGATACAGCACAAACCGACCACGCCGGCCACGTGGTAGCAGTATCGGCACAGGTCGTCGAAGGTCTGGAAACCGGCCGGCTCCAAATCCATCTCGACCCCCTGGATGACCGCAAACAGGTACTCGTGCGGAATCTGGTGCCGCCCGACGACGTCGGCCAGTGCCGGAAACACGGCATGTCGGTGATCGGCATCGACGAGCGAACTCGTCAGATGTGCCTTCCACCGAGCCAGTTGTTCGCTGCGTTCGGCGACGGGAATGCGGTCGTCGTCCCCCAGATCGTCCGAGATGCGCATGAAAGCGTACAGCACGCACATGTCGCGAGCCAATTCGGCCGGGATGGTGAGAAAAGAGAAATAGAAGTTCCCGGCCGTCCGCCGCGACAGCGACTTGCAGTAAGCGTACGAGTCGTCGAGCGAAATCGTCATCGAGGTGCTTTCGGTTTTCCAGCCGCGACGACATCCGGCGCGAGCTTCCGCTGAGTGTGGGGCAGGCTTTCCAGCCTGCCATTGCTGATCGGCAGGCTGGAAAGCCTGCCCCACAATACCTCTTCAGGTCAGCTTTGACGACGCACCAAGCCGCAATTGAAATCGCCGCCGTACCGCACGTGCGCCGCATCTCAAGAGCAAGCCGGCCGCATCCCGCTTCGTGACCACCGGTCGGGTCTCCCACACGCGATACCCGATCGTTTCCACCCGCTCGAGGATCTTCAAACCACCGCACGCGAAGAGATCCACGTCGACCTGCAATCTTCCCGGAAGCTGCTCGACCAGCGGAAGCCCGGCCAACAGATAGTCGCGGGCCCGAAGGACTTCGAACTGCATCAATTCCAGGAAAGCCGAATTCGTGACCCGGCTCTGTAACTCCTCACGAGAATAGCCGAATCGCTCGCAATCTTCCCGCGGTACATAGATACGGCCCATGTCGAGGTCCCGGCCAACGTCCTGCCAGAAGTTCGCCAGTTGCAATCCCGTGCAGATCGAGTCGGACCAACGCACGTTTTGCTCTGTCTGCTCGCCACAAACAGACAGCACCAATCGTCCGACCGGATTCGCGCTGCGGCGGCAATAGCCGAGCAACTGGGCGAAGGTCTCGTATTCCCAGACCCGTTGGTCCTGCTCGAATGCGGAGATGAGATCTTCGAATGGTTCGCGGGGAATGTCGAACTCGCCGATGCTCTTGCCCAATGCCACAAACACCGGATGCCTCGCCGCGCCCGAGTAGCAGTCGGCCAATTGGTCTCTCCACCAGGCCAGCAACTCCAAGGACCGCTCAGAACCGGCCACCTCGTCCGCCAGATCGTCCGCCCAACGGCAGAAGGCGTAGAGATTGTAGAAGTGCTGATGCAGTCGGCGCGGCAGCAGCCACGACACCAACGGAAAGTTCTCATAATGGGACTTCGCCAACCGGCGGCAATACGCTTCCGCCTCGACAAGCGAGACGGGCGTCTCGCGCGTCGCCTCAGGTCCCCAGCAGCGCAGCTCGTCTTCAAACGCGGCAGTCAATCGGCGGATTCCCTTGATTCAGTCGACGCCACTCAAGATACGATGTCTGCATCTGGTTTTCTATCCTTTGGGGGGGCGAAAAAGGGGATAGGTTCAATTTGCCGGGACGGCTCGCAAGGTGCTACGCACAAATTGGACCTATCCCCTTTTTCGCCCCCGGGCAGGAGCATCGACTGGTACAAGGTCAAACGCCGTAATCTGCTCGGCACGCTGATTCATGAAAACAATTCCAAGCTCGGAAATGCCAAGTATCTACCGCCGAAGTCGCACGGCTCCACCACGGCACGGCTCGTGGACATCCTCCGCTCCGGACATTACGATGTCAGCCTGAGCGAACCCGAGATGGTCCGCTGGAGTAGTTGGGGGAGGCTTTCGATGGACAAAGCGACGTCCGTTCAAGCGCTGCCCGGCAGTCGGGTTCGGTGTCGCGAAGTCAATGGGCAGCTTGTATTGCACTTGCCGAGTCAGCCCGGGCGCGTGTTGAAGGCAACCGCCGGATTCCTATTGTGTGTGGCCGCCCTGCCTATTGTGGCCCACTTTATCGCGGGGGGAGACGCGTGGGTGTTTGGCTTGTTCATCGTCTCCCTGGGCGTGCCGTTGGTGCTCATCCTTTTGGTCTGGGGTATATTGGCTGCGCAGCGCCACGCGACGGAAACGTTCGTGCTGATTACGCGTGAGACGCTGATTGTGAAAACGGTCCTCTTTGGAAGGGAGCGGCTTCGAGAGTACACCGTGACGGAGAAAAGCCGGGCTAGCCAGTTCGTGCAGTCCCCGACTGAGGATGAGGAACCGCGTCCGGCGTGCGGCGTTTCGATCACGACACAACAAGGTGAAGTCGAGTTCGGCGAAGGTCTCTCGCAGGGTGAGCGGGACTGGGTCGAGTGGCGTGTCAATCGGCATCTGGGCCAGGCCACAAATACTGACGCCTCAGCGGCGGCGGCCAGGGCGGGTGTTACGGAGGAGCCGGTCCCACGTCCCGCCGATACACTAATTCGAATCGAGAACGATTACTTTGAGACGCGGGTCGACTTCCCGAATTCGGTCCAGAGGCGATCGTTTTCGGGGACTTGGAGCGTGATCGTCGGGATCGGTTGGTCGGCGTGTTTTCTGTTTGCGATTCTACGGCTGCGGAATCTCAGGCATGTCACGATTGACGCCCACCTCGCGATGTATGGCTTGTTTGTCGTGTTCGGCCTGCTAACGGTGCTTGGCGGCCTCGCCCAACTCTTCGGCAAAAGGCGGCTGACAATCACCGCTGAGAAGATCACTGATCGAGGGGGTCTGTTCGGGATTAGCTGGCGGCGAACGTTGCCGACGGCCGAAGTGGTGAGCTGTGGACTGCGGGAAGTTCGACAGGGGCGCGGCGGCGGAATTGCGCCGGCCAAAGGGTGCGTGATTCGCACAGCCCAGCGCGCACTGCGTTTCGGCCAATGGCTTGAGTCCGACGAGGAGGCCGAATGGCTGGCCGGCGAAGTCGCACGGCGGATCGATGCCTTTCGCTCGGCCCCATGAACGGGAGGGACGGGAATCATGATGCGATTCATTCTTGGCTTCTGTTCGCTGGTCTGTGTGGCGATTGGCGGTGTCGGCGTCCATCTTGTTCTCCAGCAGCAGCGGAAACTGGCCCGCTTTGTGCCGACCCGTGCGACCATCCTTGGCAAACGGGTCGAGACACACTCCTTTTACACACCTGGAGCCGACCATGTGGTGTCGTCCAAGCCCGTCGTGAAGTTCCGCTTCCAGGCGCAAGGACGGCAGGTCACCAGCGAGGACGTGTTCCCCTTCGATTCTGCTCAGCTAGCATACGTAAAACGAGGCGATGAAGGTCGCTTGGCGTACGACTGGGCCAGAGGCGTTGTGGGACAATTCCAGCTCGGCGAGCAGACCACCGCGTATTACAATCGCCAGAACCCGGCGGAAGCATGCTTGATCATTCGCCCGGGGTGCGTCCCGTACCTTGCAATCCTGTTGCCTGCGGCCGTCGTCAGTGGCATCTTTGGCTTCTGGCCGTCGTCACGGCCAAGACGGCCTGAACGGAAACGACGGAAAGGCCGTCGCGTCGCTGCGCTGTGGCACCTGATCGGGTTTGTCAGCGCCGGCCACTACTTCTACCTAGCCGGAGCCGACTCCAGTGAGGGAGCACTGGCGCTGTTTCGCCCCTCCCCCCCCCC
>CAZGYE010000013.1:0-38334 GCA_964530165.1 uncultured Planctomycetaceae bacterium | reverse complement strand
TGAGTTGATGCTAACCCAACCGACCGGTCGTTCCAATTTCAGGGGAGGCAGGACACCGCAATAGAACACGCCATCCAAGTTAAGTGGCGAAACACGTATTGTTGATACGACTCAAAGGAACTCAACGCAGGCTTGCGCGCTGCGGCAACACTTGATTCAATGGAACTCGCACAAATCTGGGTCGGTAGATTGCGGCGTCAACGGCCATGTCCCAGATGTTGTTGGCGTTGATGATGTATGTCACGAGCAATTCATTTTTGCGCGACAGGTGCAAGTGTCCTTTGGCGGCATACGTGAAATAATCCTTGCCTCTGTCCAGGCCGGGAACCGAATAGACGGGTCGCGGTTTCGACCACGGCCCTTCGGGCATCGGCGCTGTACGGACCAGAATTCGCCGTCCGAAAGCCGGTTCGCTATGAACCATGAGAAAGGTGCTGCGCCCCTTCTCGACATATTCATCAACCGACAGTTCGCTCGCCATCTTATCGGCAATGTGGACGGCATCACTCAATCGCGATGACCAACGCCCCTTGCCAGAATAGAATTGCCACTGATAGAGCTTCTCGACCTCGCTAGCCGGGACACGCGCCAGCAGCAATTGCTTGTTTAGCCGTTGAGCATTGTGGACGCCGTAAATGTATAGGTATGTCTTGGGCACACTTTCCTGTCGCTCTTTCCTCAACAACGCGCCGACACCCCAGTTGGTTTCTCTCACGGCAGAATCGCGAGAGCCCCGGCCTGCGCCGATGCTGTAGGGAATGGCAATCTGACGGACCTTCCACTTGTCGACAGGCTGTGGCACGTTGTCAACAATGGCCATGGCGCTGCCGATGTGCTTGAAGTTCCATGCACTGTCCTTTTCACCCCGCTTCGTCAGGTGAAACAGAAACAGAATCAAACGCGGTTGCCCGTTCGGTCCGGGAACGACGACTCCACCGCCGCTGAACCAGTACCATCGATTCGTCGCCTGAGACTGCGGGATCACCCATGCCGTTGGCTTTGTCTTCTCGTTATCCGGTCCCCAGAAGAACTTGAGCTCGTCGTAGCGTGGAGCCCTGCCTCTGCCAAGTGACGAGCTACGCTGAATTCCGATCGCATTATTGACCATGTGCGATCCCGACGCGTGTTTTCCGCCAGTCACTTTTCCGATCCACGAATCACCGAACATCCACACCGTCCGACCGTCACCCAGATCAACCGTTCCTGCCACGTCTCCACCAGTCCAGCCTTCCGTACGCGAGAAGACCGCGTCCCAATCGACATCGGGTATCGACTGTTTGAGCGGCTCTTGCTTCATCTCGCCGGCGTCGGCTGTCGCCCGCAGGCCAAACAAACAGACGACAACAACGATCGAAGCCATCAGTCGTTGGGAGCTGACACTTCTCAAGCAGTACATACCTGTCCTTGTTGAAGGGCCGAACGACCAAGTTCACCGGGCACGCGGCCCAAGGCGACGGGTGGCGGGGCGTGAGCGAAGCGTCGCCCCGTTCGAGCCGAGCGCGCCAATACGCTCGCCGATCACCATCCGCTCATCGACGGGGCGACGCAAAGCCTTACGCCCCGCCACCCCGCCGCTTCAGCCAGAAGTTCCAACCAGTACGATGTTTCTTCAATCTCCTGCAATCCGCCCTCGATCTTGCTGACAAACTCGGCCGTAGATCGGCCTCACATTGCTTCCCGATAATGAGCGCCCACCGAAGTCCCCGAACGCAGCCATGACTTGCCGATCACCTGCGATTCCGTCGTTTTCGGCAACGCCGAATACAAGCAGATGATCCGCAGCGCAAAACGCTTGGTTCGTTCCTTCAAATCGGTGCTCGGCGTTCATCCTTCATCCTTCATCCTTTCGGAAGGCTTCGCGCGGCGGGCGTCAGCAACGACTTCCAAGACTACTATCTATTACTGCCTCGCCGCCCTCGGACGCAAGAGCGAATCGATCAGCACACAACTGGTCGCACTTTTGCTGCGGGTCTTGCCTTTGCCAGAGCGCGTGCGGTTGCTGATCGACGACTCGCCCACCAAGCGATATGGGCCGAAGGTCGAAGGGGCCGACGTGCATCACAACCCGACGCCGGGGCCGGCCGATCAGCCCTATTTGTCCGGACACATTTGGGTGACAATTTCGTTGGCGCTGCGGCATCCCGAGTGGGGTTCGTTGGCGTTGCCACTGCGCGCCATGCAGTCGGAATGCAAGTAATCGACTACTGCTCTCCTCACCGAACGTGACGTGGGCGGATTCGTCGATGATATTGTGGCTCCGGAGTCTACCGGGCGCGCTCGTACTCGTTGATGCTGGACTCAAGAACGTCCAGCGCGCCGTCAGGATCGAGTGCGCCGATGTTGACCGTCAGATCTGCAAGGTCTTCATACCACGGATGCCGCTTGCGATAAAGGGCCCTGAAGTCGCCGGCGGGATCGTCGGCGTCCAGAAACGGCGGAATGCCGGACCGCTTGACCCGTTCGAAGATGACGTCGGGAGACAGTTGCAGGTAGACCAGCGTACCGATCGCGCTGAGCAGTGCGCAGACGGTCGCGTTCAGCGCCGTCCGTCCGCCCAAAGCGACCACGGCTTGACTGCCGGGTCGATCGAGTTTCAGATACAGCTCACAGATCACGTGACCCTCGATGCGGCGAAAGTGGGTCTCACCATGCTGCGCGAAGATCTCGCGGACAGAAAGTTGATCTCCCCCCGCGTCGCAGGCGTGGGTGAGCTCGATCATGGGATCGACGTCGTAGAAGGCGCATCCCCAACGCGCGGCCAGCGCTTTGCCGAGCGTGCTCTTGCCGCAGTGCTTCATGCCGATCAGGACGACTTTCATGAGCGACGCTCACCGGGTGAAAAAGGGGACAGGTCCAATTTGCCGGGACGGCCCGCAGGGTGCTACGCACAAATTGGACCTGTCCCCTTTTCACCCTCACTCAAACGGTCGAGCCGCAATCGGTTTGCCGTTGGTGGACTCCTTGGGCACGATCGCGATCGCTTCCATCTCACAGAGGAGTTCCGGACGGCAGACGCCGGTTTCGACAAGCGTGTTGGGCACGTGGCAAATACCCCACTCCGTGCGGATCGCCTTGTACACATCAAGGTACTCCGCGTGTTTCAGGAATGTCGCGATCTGTGTCACATCTTCGAACGTCGCTCCTTGAGCGGCAAGCAATTCCTTGACGTTGAGCAACATGCGCTCGATCTGCTTGCGCGGGTCGTCCAAGTGGACCGTATCGCCTTTCTCGTCCACGCTCGCCGTACCGGAGATGTGCAGCACCACTTTGTCGGGGAAGTCCAGTTTCATGCCGCGCGAGAATGCCGAGCCGTACTCGTCCGCCTCGTTCAGCGTCGGCGTATACATGCGTTCGATATTCACGCCTTCCGTGTCCAGCAAGGCATACAGGTCCATTCCGCACATGGCCTCCAGCGGCCACAGAATCGCCTGAATACCCGTGCTGGCCGGCATAAGTGTGACGGCCTCTTTCTCAAAGAGCGCGTTTCGCGAAAGATTGAACTCCGCGTAGTCGCGGTCCATCTCGGGGAGGTAACACCAGGTGCGATAGACGTCCGTGAATTTCGCGCCGTGTTGGGCCAGCAGCGTCACACAACGGGCAAACATGCGATCGCTCTGCTCGCGAAACGTGCCCGGGTTGTCTGGATCGCCGGACAGCCCGTTGATGTCCGTGATGTAGAGATGACGGCGACCGTCGATCGTGACCAGTTTGGCGGTTGTATCGGTCGGCCCGTCGTAAAATGTCTCGACGGAGTATGAGTCGGGGTTCTTCGGCACGATCGCGTAAATCTGGTGCTCGATCCTTTGGGCCGAACGACACGGCGGCTGCTGGAGATAAGTGGTGGCCGGAAGGTCCTCCTCAGCCACACCGTTGGCTTCATAAGCCTCTTTCTGGAGCCGGCGAAACGAGTCCATGTCCTTGCTAAAGTCCTTGAAGAACGCACGCTCTTGGACAACGTGCGACGCGTCTGCACCGCCTTGTTCCAAAAGCCGCGGCAGACAGCTGTAGAATCGGCAGGCCTGCTCTTCGAAGTTCAACTCCGGCTTCGGGCCCAGAAACGGTGCACAGCGTGCGAAGACTTCTTTTGTGCATTCCGTTTCGATCACGACGACTTCGCCACTGCATGCATCTTTCTCGCAAGGACATTGAATCCGAAGCGGCGTCTCGTATCCCTGGAAGGTTTGGCTCATTGTGCGTGCTCCTGTGGTTTGGATGCCCTCCCGCGTGCCGCGCTCTCTTAGCACGGAACAGTTGGCGGACATCAAATAGGATCGATTCGGTGGGACGGAGCCCAGACTGCCGGAAATGTCTGGGCGGAGTTTACCTTGCGGATAAAGCCGCAAACCGAAAAACAGTCATCTCGGAATACGGACGGTAGGTCGCTTCAGGAAAGAGGGATTCAGCGGTCACTCCAAACAACTCAATGAGTCTACACGGAATCAACCCGATTTGCAACCTTTTGCTGGCAATGCGACGCTTCAGGGTGCGAAAGTTGTCGGACGTCGCCGACCGGTCCGTGCCCGACCACAAGAGGTGGCGACTCTGGAGAAACTGTCCGATGTGGCCCGTTCTGGTCGAGTTTTCAGCTCAGGACGGCCGACTCACGCGGCGCGTTTGCGCGATGCGAGGAACCTGGGCTGCGGAGCCGTCGAGTTGTCACCGGCCGGCAGGCGGTCCAGTGCCTGCGCGATCGTGCGGACGACGATCTCTTGTTGCGAGGCGCGCAGCTCGGGAAAGATGGGCAGCGCGAGCGCCTCGCGTGAGGCCGCCTCCGCTTCAGGAAAATCACCCGGCTGATGCCCCAAGCTTTGAAAGCATTCCTGCAGATGTAGAGAGAGCGGATAGTAGACCGCGCAGCCGATCTTTCGCTCCCGGAGGAACTCGATGAGCGAATCGCGTCGGCCACCCTTGACGCGCAGACAGAACTGATTGAACACGTGCCGCCGCTCGGGGAGAATGGTCGGCAATTCCACCGCGTCGAGCAGACTGTAATGACGAAACAGCTCGCCGTACCGCTTCGCATTCTGCTGTCGGGCTTTCGTCCAGTCTTCCAGATGGGCCAACTTCACGCGGAGAACGGCCGCTTGCAGCGCGTCGAGCCGGCTGTTGATGCCGACTTCGGTGTGCTGATAACCGCCCTGGTCGCCGTGAACGCGAAGTCTCCGCAGCCGGGCTGCCAAGTCGGGATCGTCGGTGGTAATCAACCCGCCGTCGCCGGCCCCGCCGAGGTTCTTGGTCGGAAAGAAGCTGAAGCAGCCTAACGTTCCCAACACACCGGCGCGGCGTCCGCGATATTCAGCGCCGATGGCTTGGCATGCATCTTCGATGATCGCCAGCCCACCCCGCACGGCCAGTCGCCAGAGCGGTTCCATGTCGGCACACTGACCGAATAGGTGCACCGGCATGATCGCCCGCGTGTGCTCGGTGATGGCTGTTTCCACTTGGGCCGGGTCGAAGTTGAAGCTGACCGGATCGATGTCAACGAACACCGGCTTCGCGCCAACGCGATGTATGGCGCCAGCCGTGGCGAAAAACGTAAACGGACTGGTGATCACCTCATCGCCCGGCCCGATTTCCAGCGCCATCAGCGAAAGCACCAACGCGTCGGTCCCCGAAGCGCAGCCGATGGCGTCGCGCGAATCGCAGTATTCGGCAATGTCGCACTCGAACTCGGCAACCTCGTCTCCCAGGACGAACTTCTGCTCGGCGAAGAGGCGGCTGACTGCCGCGTCGACGTCGTCTTTGATCGTCGCGTATTGGCCGACCAGATCGACAAAGGGAACCGGCTCTGCCGTCGGATCGGCTTCGGACGTGGACGAGAGCACCTCAGCCATCAGCGACTCCATTCGCTTCGAGAACCTACGGATCGTCAGAAAAACCGCGATAACTTACGCGGCCAGGCGGTCTGTGTCAAGATGAGCTGCGGCGCGTCAATTCCTGGAAACGGCGCCGGAGGTCTTTGGTGATCGGCCCGGGTTTGCCGTCGCCGACGGTGCGTCCGTCGAGACTGACGACCGCGATGACTTCCGCCGCGGTTCCCGTGAGAAAACATTCGTCGGCGATGTAGATGTCGTGCCGAATCAACGCCGTCTCCTCGACGGTCAGCCCCGCCCGGCGCGCCAGCCGGATCACGGCGTTTCTCGTGATGCCTTCCAGAATACCGGCATCGGCGGGCGGCGTCTTCAGCAGGCCGCCTTTGACGACGAAAACATTGTCGCCGCTGCATTCGGCCACTTCGCCCTTGTGGTTCAACATCAGCGCTTCGACGGTGCCGGCGTCGGTCCCTTCGATCTTCGCCAGGATGTTGTTCAGATAGTTCAGCGACTTAATGCGCGGAGAAACCGCACTCGGGTGGTTGCGAATCGTGCTGGCCGTGACCAACTGCATCCCGTTCTCGTAGATTTCCGGCGGGTACAGCGTGATCGTATCCGCGATGATGATAACTTGCGGATCACTCGTCTTGCGAATGTCGAGCCCCAGCGTTCCCGCTCCGCGCGTGACCACCAGTCGGACATAACCGTCGTCAATTCCGTTGGCTGTGATCGTTTCTTCGACGGTTGCGGTCATCTCGGCTGCGGAAAGCGGGATCTCCAGCCGGATGGCTTTGGCGCTTTCGTACAGCCTCGCGACGTGTTCCGCCAGCAGGAAACTCCGCCCCCCGTAGACACGGATGCCTTCGAACACACCGTCGCCGTAAAGCAGCCCGTGGTCGAAGACGCTAATGCGGGCTTCGTCCTTCGGAACGAGCGTGCCGTTGATGGAAACTACTGACGACATAGGGAACTTGCAAAATGAAAAGTTCAAAATGCGTAACTGTTTAGCCGAATGCAATGATGAGGAAATTAGAAATCCAGGGAGAAAGACGGTTCCCGAGATTCCTGCTTTCCTGGTTTCCTAATAATCCTTTTCTTACCACGAAACACATTATGGAGAGGAATTTGCTTCAGATGTCGGGTGGCCGGGTCTGACCAACGGGAAGGCCCGGAAGTCGCGGATCTGGGCCATCGCTTTCGCTCTGACCCAGCCACCCACATTCGAAATTTGGAACTACTGAATTTGCATGCGTCAACTTGCAACTTGCAATTTACAATGCGATTCTTTGAGCGTTTCGATGCATCCTTCAGCCAGACGCACCGTGCGGTGCGCCTGTTGGGCGATCGCGACATCATGAGTGACCATGATGATAGTGAGATGTTGCTGCTCGTTCAAGCTTGTCAACAGGTCCATGATCTCCTGACCCGTCTGGGCATCGAGGTTGCCGGTCGGTTCGTCGGCTAGCAGGATTTGGGGGCTTGCCACCAGGGCGCGGGCAATCGCCGCCCGCTGCATTTCGCCGCCGGAAAGCTCAGACGGCTTGTGGCGGATGCGGTGCTCCAGCCCCACCGTCTGGATGATGTCCAGCGCGAGGTCCCGATACTCCTTCCGCCGTTTCCAATACGCCGGCAGCGATTGGCGAATCATCAACGGCATCAGCACGTTCTCCGCCAGATTCAATTCGGGCAACAGGTGATAGAACTGAAAAATAAAACCGAACACCCGATTGCGCAGCTTGTCGCGGGTGCGGGCCGGCAGATCGTCGATCCGCTGTCCATCGAGCAGAATCTCACCGACGTCGGGCGGGTCGAGCAATCCCAAAAGGTGCAGCAACGTACTCTTGCCGCAACCCGATTGCCCCACGATCGAGATGAAATCACCCTTGCAAACGGGGATGTCGACCCCCTGCAAAACGGGAATTGTGTGCTGCCCCTTGCGATACGATTTCTCCAGGGCGACGGCGTGAATGTGTGGTTGCGACATGATTCTCCTCACTCATATCTGAGCGCTTCGACCGGATGCAGCCGAGCGGCCCGGCGGGCCGGCAAGACGCTGGCCAATACGGCGATCACCATCGCGCCGATCGCCACCCAGATCACCATCATCGGGTCCACGTCGGTCGGGATCTCCGGAAAATAGTAAATGCGTTCGTCGAACACCTTGCGGCCAATCAACCAGGTGATCCACGATTCGACCACGTTGATGTACCTGACGAAGAGCAACCCCAAGACGACTCCCACGCCGCTACCGACAATGCCCAGCGCCAGCCCGTACGACAGGAAGATGCTCATTACACCCTGCGAGCTGGCCCCCAAAGCCTTGAGGATGCCGATGTCGCGAGTTTTTTCCACAACGATCATGAAGAAGATGGCCAGAATCCCGAAACCGGCCACCGCGATAATCAGGAACAACAGGACGTTCAGAATGGCCGACTCGACATCGACGGCGGCCAACAACGGCCCCTGCTTTTGTTCCCATGTGCGCACCGAGTACACGCCGAGCGGAAACGCCCCCTTCAAACGCCTGACCACCTCGTCGGAGTCGGCGAAATCCTTCAGCTTGATCTGGATCGACGTGATGGCGCGGACGCCCGATGTCGGATCGATCATGCCGCGAACCTTTTGCAGTTTTTCCAGGTTGCAGAACACCAGGTTCGAGTCGTACTCGCTCATGCCGCTTTTGAAGCCATCGACCATCGTGGCAAAGAAGTGCGCCGGGGCGGGCGGGCGGCCAGCGGTGACCGTGCTGATCTTCACGTCGTCGCCGGGCCGAATCATCATTCTGGTCTTCACCCTCCCGGTCTTTTTATCTTCATAAGGAAAGCTGATCAGGCCGATGCCGATGATCACACGACCTTCCTGCGGAGCGGCCGCGTCGTCGCCGGACAGTTGTGTTGCGTCTTCTTTCTGTTCGGAAAATGGATCCATCGGAAGGTCATTCGTTTCGACCGGCTCACCCGCAAAGTTTGGCGGGCCGGCGGCAGGTTCCATCTCTGTCGTCTCAGCCGGTTCGGGACCGGGCGGGGCGAACAGTTTGGAATCGTCCTGCTTCGGCTGTTCTTCCTCAAGAAGAGACTCTTGAAACCGCCGCTGACGATTCACCCGATTGCTGCGATACTCCATTGCTTCGGCCGTCAAGTTCCAACTGGGAGGCTCGTCAGGCGGTCGCAATGCCGGCCGGACGACAATCTGCTCGCCGGTTTTCGGATCGCGCTCGGTCACGTCGTGGTGGCTGACAAGGTAATCTTTGAACGGCCCGACCCGTGCTTTGCCTTCCGGTTTGATGCCGATCAGCGTGACCGGCCGCGTCATCCACTGCCCCAAATACTGGAAGCTGAGCATCCCGTACACCTCGACGGTGGCCGTCATTCCGTCGATGTACTCGCCGGCTACCTCGCGGACGAGGGCGAGATGCCCCTCGGGGTCATCCACTCCGTCAAGGTTGTTGGATTCGACAATCACGTCGGCCAGAATGCCGTGAATGCGGTCCCGCATCTCAGTGCTGAAACCGGCCATCACGCTATTGACCACAATCATCGTGGCCACGCCCAGCATCACGCTGACGACGCTGGCCAAAGCAATGTAACGCGTTCGCAAATAACGCAGGCAGAGCAAAATCTTGTACATTGTGGCAATCCTTTGCCGGAAGAAGTGTTTCGGGACTCCGTTCCGTTGATCAACGATTCAGGCGTGTGCTTAATTCGGCGTTGATTTCATCGAAGGTTTCACGTTCGCTCGGCTCGACACGAGCGACGCGGTAGCCAGCGCGCTGGACATCAGCAACGGCCGATTCGATGGCAGTCCGCAACGTCTCTGCCTCGCGGTCAAAATTGACCACGACCAAACCGCGGCAAACAGCGGGCGAGCCGTCATCACACCCTGCCTCAAACAGGGCATCGGACATTCGCAGAAACTTCTCCTGCGTCATGCTCATGTCGACGACGACGTCCTGCGCGTCCGCGAGGATGATCGTGAACGAGTGTGTTTTCAGTTTGCTTTCTACAGGGTCCATAGCGAGCGGCCGGCGTGAGCCGGCTGGTTTCTTCGATCAAACTTCAGTATTCCTCGGTAGGCACAGCCCAGTCTTCATCCCTAATCCATAACCGCTATTCACTAACCTCCGGATTTTCAGGTCGTAACAGCGGGAAGAAAATCACGTCCCGAATCGAGCGGCTGTCGGTGAGCAGCATCACCAGCCGGTCGATGCCAATGCCCAAACCGCCCGCCGGGGGCATGCCGACCTTCAAAGCTCGCACGAAATCGTGGTCCATTTTGGCCATCGATTCTTCTTCCGGCAGCCCGGTCAACTGTGTGCGGAACAGTTCCTCCTGCAGCCGCGGGTCGTTCAGCTCGGTGTACGCGTTGGCGATCTCCATCCCCTGGACGAACAGCTCGAACCGCTCGGCAATCGCCGGGTCGTCTCGCTTCCGTTTTGTCAACGGGCAGATGGAAGCCGGGTAGTCGATGACGAACAACGGGCCGATCAATTTGTCCTCGACGGTCGCTTCGAACACCTCGTTGACGATCACGTCGGGATGGACACCTTTGGTTTCGATCTCGTGCCGGTGGGCCAGGTCACGAACTGCGGCTTCGTCGTGCATGTTGCAGCCGGCGTGTTCGGCGAACAGCTCGGCATACGTTCGCCGCGGCCAGGGGGGTGCGTAGTCGATCGTTTCTTCGCCCCACGGCAGGACCGTCTCGTCTCCCAGAGACTTGACGGCGCCCACGATGATCGACTCGGTCAGGTCCATCATCGTCTCGTAGTTGCCGTAAGCCTGGTAGATTTCGATCATCGTGAATTCGGGGTTGTGCGTGGCGTCGATCCCCTCGTTGCGGAACACGCGGCCGATTTCGTAGACCCGCTCGATGCCGCCGACCATCAGCCGCTTCAGATGCAGTTCCAGCGCGATCCGCAGATAAAGCTGCATCTCCAGAGTATTGTGATGCGTGATGAACGGTCGGGCGGCCGCTCCGCCGGCAATCGCGTGTAGCTGCGGCGTCTCGACTTCAAAGTATCCCTGTCCGCGCAGCGTCTGCCGGACGGAGTCGATGATCTGCGTCCGCTTGAGCATCCGCGGCAGCACGCCTTCGTTGTAGATCAGGTCGAGGTGCCGCTGCCGCAGCAGCATCTCGGTGTCTTTGGCCCCGTGAAACTTCTCCGGCGGCTGCGCGAGCGACTTGCAGAGGATGGTGAGCTTCTCGACGAATACGCTGATCTCGCCGGTCTGTGTCCGCCTCAACACCCCGTCGACGCCGACCAGGTCGCCCAGATCGGTCGCGGTGACCAGTTCCCACTGCTCGTCGGAGACGTCGCGGCGGGAAATCATCAACTGGATGCGTCCCGTCCAGTCCTGGATGTGGTAGAAGCGCAGCTTCCCCTTGTTGTTGCGGAGCATGATCCGCCCGGCCACGCGCACCCGTTCCCCATTGACGGCCGGCTCGTCCGGACACATTTCGCGAGCCTGCCGGATGGGCATGTGCCCGTCGAACCGCCCTCCCCACGGATCGTGGCCGAGGGCTTCGATCTTCTGCAGCTTTTCAAGGCGAGCCGCTTCAAAACGGTCGGGCTTCGAACCGGTCATCGGACCGACAATCTGTCTCTGTTGGGTCACGGGGTCGACGGGAACGCGAGATCATCGATGAAAGCCGCCCTCAGGTCAATGGCAACCTGGGCGAGATTCTCGATCTGGGGGGCCTGTCGCCTCGAAGACGGCCTGGCAGGCGAATTCCAGTCCCGGAAGCAATCGGGTTCGGTACATCTCCGGGGGTCGCATGACCTGCTCGGACCAGGTTCCGCGCGAACGGCGTAAGACGAGCATCTGTTGTTTGTCTGAATCGAAAATCCAATACTCCAAAACGCCAAACTGCAGATACTCCTCGCGTTTCTCAACGTAGTCACGATGGGCTGAACTGGCAGAAACGACTTCGATCACCAGTTCGGGAATCCAGGTGGACCAGAGGTCTTGGTCGTCGTTCGGCGGAGGATTCAGGTAGATTGCCAAGTCAGGGTGCCGTTCGGATTGGAGATCTTCAAGCAAGATCTTGCACTCACCGCCGGTAGCAATCGTGCGGATTCGGCTGGGATGCGCAAGCTTGTAGGCATAGAGTTGGTCGCGAATCGCTTCGATCTGCAGTAGATGCTTTCGTTTCGGCACGTCGATCACAGTGACAACTCCTCGACTCAATTCGTAGAGACGCCCTTCGACGCCCTCAGCGAACTCAAACTCCTCAAGCGTCATCCGCCGGCCCTGGTCGTGCGGCCCGATGGTCGTCACCGTTTTCGACATTCGAAACCTCACTTTCTCTGCCCGCTGAAACGCCAGTCACCGCATCACGGGTTTGTTGCTGGTTTTGGCCAGCAACCGCTTGGAGAGATCCTGCAATAGATTATACAACAAATCGAGCGAAGTGTGAGCTTCCCCTCTCGTCATCGTCATCGGCGGGCTGACTCTCAGGACGGTGCCGGCCAGCGGGCCGAGCAGGTGGATGCCGTCGCCGCCCGGCTGCCCGAGGTAACACGTTTCGACCACCTTGTTGGCCACGTCTGCGGCGGACAGATCGCCCATCGCGCTGCATTCGATGCCGAACACCATCCCCTCGCCGCGCACTTTGACGATGACGCCCGTTTCTTTCAGCTTCTCCAGGCCCTCGAAGAAGATCGTCGAGAGTTTTCGCGCGTGGTCCAGCACGTCGGTGGTTTCGAACTCGTCGAGGGTGGCTAGCACGGCGGCGCAGGACATCGGGTTGGCGCTCCAGGTGTCCGACGCCTCGCCGTATGTCAGGCTGGCCATCACGTCGCCGCGGCCGACGACCGCGCTGACCGGCACGCCGTTGCCCAATCCCTTGCCGAGACAGTCGAAATCCGGCTCGACGCCGTAGCTCTCGAAGGCGAACATGCAGCCGGTCCGGCCGAAGTTTGACTGCACCTCGTCAAGGATGAACAAAATGTCGTGCTCCTTGCAGAACTTGTCCAGAAGCTGCATGTACGACTTCGGCGGATGGTAACTGCCACCGCCGCCCAGGTACGGCTCGGTGATCAGACAGTTGAGCCGATTGCCGTTTTCCTTCCACAACGCATCCAGCTCGGCCCGGTAGGTCGACAGGTCGAACTCGTCGTCGTACTGGCTCACGTCGCTGACCTCGGCCATGGGGAAGCTGATGAACTTCACGCGAGGATCGTAATCGGGATCGTCTTCCGATCCGGTCGTCGCGCCGGCCAGGCCCTTCTTGCCGTGGAATCCGTGCCGGGTGGCGATGATCAAATCGCGCTTCTCGTCGCGGTGCAGGCAGCACCAGAGCGCTTTCTGGATGGCTTCCGACCCGGAGGCGGACCACAGGACCGTATCCAACCGCCCGCCGCCCGGCCAGGACTGTACGTTCTTGACGAGGCGTTCGACGGCGGCGGCTTCGATCTCGGTGATCGCGTTGTAGGCCGAGAGAGTGACGGCCTGGAAGTAATCGTCTCCCGCGGCCCCTTCGCCGGCGACGTGCTCCGGTTTCCAGCCCATGTACGCGGCAAACCGCTGCATCCACCGCCGCGAGTTGTGGCCGAGGTTCGCGACCAACACGCCGGAACTGTAGTCGTACAGCCGCCGACCTTCCGGCGTCCAGTGAAACACACCGGCCGAGCGAGCCAGCACTGCCTGAGTGGGCGTGTAGGTCCGCAGAGCGAGCGGTTCTCTGTGGGTGATGGTTTCGCGAAAAGCGTTTGATTCGTTCTCGCCGGAAAATTGAATGGCAGGCGGCATAGTGGTTCACCTCAGATGGTAGCTGGAAAGTCTCTTCTGAGTCCCGTAGGGACATCAAATGTTAGCCCAGGGCGCAAGCCCTGGGAAGAGGTCGGACCCAATTTCCGAGCCCCGGCGGGGCGACAGAACCCCTTTACGTTCAACAGGTTCTGCCGCCCCGCCGGGGCTGCCTTGTCGGGGGCCACTCACCCCAGGGCTTGCGCCCTGGGCTATCTTCTTTTCGCCCCTACGGGGCTTCTCAAGTGCTCTCTCAAAGCAGAATCCGGACTTGGTTTTCAAGTTTGGAGCTTTCCGACGATGCCTGACTCACCTGCTGAAGCGGATCGTGCCTGAGCTTCCTTGACGTCCCGCTCGATCTGCAGATCCAACTCAGCTTGATGGTCGTAGTAGTAGGCAAACGCGGCGTGAATCTCGGCGAGCGACAAATGCGAATACTGCGTCTGAATCTGCTCGGGATTCCAATCGTTGGCCATCTTGTCCATGACGATTTGGATGACCTTGGTCCGTTTCCCGACAATTCGCGCAATGCCGTCCTCGTCGACGTCAATGTGTTTGATAGAAGCGACAGCCATCGTCGATCACCCTCGTTTCTCTCCTGACGATTGTAGCTCAATCCGAGGCGGTCCACCACCTTTCCGCACGCAGTGAAGCGGTTACCTCGTAGTGTGTCTCTCACCCAGAGAGAAACAAGCGTCAGCTCCGCAGCCGCACGCTCGGCGTGGTTTCGTACTCGATCACTGTCGGGTGACCGTCGCGGGCGATCGAAAGCCGGGCGGCCTCGGTGACCAGCTCGTTGATCGAGCTGTTGGCCGGCGTGGCGAGGATTCCCCGATCGTCGATCTCCGCAAGCACACGTTGACGCGCGGCCAGGGCCTCGTCGCCTTGAAGACCGCCGGCGGCCTCGTTGACACGCTTGGCCGAGTGCACCAGGCCCGCGATCGATTCGAACCCGTAGCCGACCGGCAGCAGCCCTTCGCCGTCCCAGGGCAGCAGCCGAAAGTAGTCGGGGCTCACGAAACGGAACATTGCACCGGCTTGCCGGTCGACGTAGCCGTGACGCACGCCGCGGAGCTGATCGTCGTGTTTGATGATGGCCCCGCAGTCGTCGCCTTCGCAGTACATCACCAGGCACTGATCGTTGCTACCGGCGGCCTCGTCGGGATAGCCCAGCCCGTCGGTGATGCTCAGCAAGGCGCCGTTTTCCCAAACGACCCGGCCCTGCGCCCACATGTAGCCGACGTTGCCGTTGGGAAACGTGCCCTCCACGCCACGCACCGAGACCTCCACCGGCTTCAGACCCGTGATGAAGTACACCAGGTCGACATAGTGGCAGCCGACGTAAGTGAACGGGTCGCTGTTCTCCTTGGTGAACCAGTTTTGAAAATTCGAGTGGCGGTAGTAGTACGGCTCGATCATCTTCGCCTCGCCGCAGCGGAACTCGCCGAAGCGACCGGCCTGATAGAGCGCCCGCGCGTCAAGCGAACGGCGGTCGAACCGCTTGTGGTACTCCACGCCCACAAAGAGCCCCTTGGCCAGCGCAAGCTGCTCGATCTCGACCGCCTGCGAGTACGTGGGCACCAGCGGTTTGACCGTCAGCACGTGCTGATCGTGCTCCAGGGCCACGCGAATCACCGCGTCGTGCATCTGGTCCGGCACGGCAACGACGACCATGTTGCCCGGCGGCAGCCCGGCGATCACCTCCTTGAAAAGGTCCGGGTGCATCTCGTCCGGCGGAGCGTCCAGCGACGGGAACGCCTCGAATCCCTGGCCCGGAAAGGCCTCGGCAAATCGCTCCGATTCGGCCAACACGGCCAGCGGAGCCGAAGAGAGCGCACAGACCTTGATCGACCCGATCACGTCTTTCCGTTGTAACTGGTACAGCGACGGCAGGATCTGATCGTGCGTGATCATCCCGCCGCCGACGACGACGATCTCCAATTTCTCTCTTTGACTGTTCTCAGTATTCATGATCGCCATTCTACGGCCGGGCTTTTCAAAGATCCAGAATGGGGACGACCGCCGTGCACACTCGGCACCGGTGTTCCACGTGGTTGTAGGCCTGGCAAATCGTTACCCATCCCTTGAAACTCATCCCGCCCAGATCGACAATGTCAACTCGCGGTCGAATAAACAACGAAAGGCGAATTCGGGCGGTCGGCTGAAAACAAGCAAGCCTCTGGAAACAACCCCCATGGCGAACAATCCGCAGGTCATTTTGAGCGCGTTCGCTGACGAGGCGGCGAATCGGAAGACGGCGGTTGAGCAGTTCTCGGCGCTCTCGGCGATCGGGCTGCGGTATTACAGCCCGCGGTTCATCGACGTCGAGGGCGACGGCGTGGTGAAGCACGTCGTCGAATTGAACAAGAGTGAACTGAAGAAGCTCAACAAGCTGCACGCTGAATTCGGCATGCACGTGACCAGCATTGGCTCGCGGATCGGCAAAGTGAAACTCCTGGACGTCGACGATGGCACGCACAACCCGTTCATTCCACTCAAAAAATACCTGCAGACCGAGGTGGCGTCCACCATTCGGGCCGCACACGCGGTGGACGCGAAGTTGATTCGCGGGTTTTCCTTCTACCATCCCCGCACAGAGGACCCGAAAGAGTACGTCTCGCAGGCGGCCGATCAGCTTGGCCCTATTGTCGATCTCTGTGCCAAGGAAGGTCTTGTCTACGGGCTGGAGGTGGAAGCCAACCTGGTCGGGCAGAGCGGGCGGCTATTGGCCGCGCTGTCCCGCGAGGTGAACCGGCCCAACATGGTCTGCATCCTCGACGGGGGGAACCTGTCGCACCAAGGTTATAGCCCGCTGGAGTGTTTCGAGGAGTACCGGGTCCTGCGGCCATATTTGGGCTGGCTGCACATCAAGGATTTTCAGGCCACGCGCAAGAAACGGCCCGGGGAACCCGTCGACGAAGAGGCGGACTGGAATTTCGTCCCGGCCAACGTCGGCGATTCCGGCCACGAGTACATCCTGCGCGATCTTGCCACGCAGCTTTCCAAACTGGAGCGGAAGCTGAAAAAACTGGGCGTGCCGGGGGTGTTCCTGGAATTGGAGCCGCACCTGAAGGGCGGCGGACAGTTCGGCGGCTTCAGCGGTCCGGACGGTATGGGCGTGGCGGTGCGGAGTTTGTGTTCGCTGTTGGACTACGTCGGCATCGGCTATCAACTGCGCAGCTTCGACGACATTCGGACGCTAAGGGGTTTCTAAGAAGGTGGAACTTGCGATGTCGTTTGATTTCGATACGCTCCAAAACATTCTGGTCTGTCCGAAGTCGCATTCGCGGCTCGTGATGGAGGGCCGGTGGCTGGTGAGCGTCGATCCCGAGTGCCGACTGCAGTACGAGATTCGTGACGACATCCCGATCATGCTCGTCGATGAAGCGGCAGAGCTCGCGCCCGAAAAGTGGTCGGCGATTATGCAGAAACACGGCCGCGATCCGCACTCCGGGCGAGAACTGAACGCCCCGGACACGGCAGCGACCGACGACAAACCCTCCGACGGAACGGCCGGAAACTAAGGTCCCAAGCCAACGACTTTGGCGTCGGAACTGACCGCAAAGTGGTCGGATTGTGTTCCGTCTGTCGAGACATGTCCTTCGACAGGCAATCATGAAACGGACGACTCAAAGCAGAAGAAACCTGGCGAACTCGCACAGATTGGGGATGGTGAATGGCGTCGGCTCGAAAACTTCTGAGGTCCCGAAATTGCATCGCCGTTCTCTTGGCGGCGAGCTATCCGGTTGGCTGTTCGACGGGGTTGTCTGTTGCCGCAGACAATCGTCATCTGGTCCAGCAGTCTGCCGCTGGTCAGCAGGCAAACGACCCGGCTGCCGAGCAGCGTGAGACAGCGAAAAGTCCGCGATACACATACCGCAAAATTCACGACCCGAACGGCATCGGGAAGTTCTACATGGGGCGTGAAATTGCCCGTGTGATGGGATTTGGCGGCATCAACTGGTTAGAGCGCTCCAAACGCGAGCAGGAGGAAAAGCTGTCGCTGCTGATCCGAGCGCTGAAGTTGAAGCCCGGAATGGTGGTGGCCGACATCGGTGCCGGCAGCGGCGTCGTCTCGGTCTTGCTGGCCGAGGGAGTCGGGCCCAAAGGAAAGGTCATCGGCGTCGACATTCAGAAAGAGATGCTCCACGCGCTGCGAAAGAAGCTCGATCAGCGCAAGATCACCAACGTGGAGTTGGTGCAGGGGACGCTGAAATCAGCCCGTTTGCCGCCCGCGTCGGTCGATCTGGCGATCATGGTCGATGTGTACCACGAGTTCAGTTTTCCCTATGAGATGATGCAAGGGATCTCGAAGGCGTTGAAGCCCGGAGGCCGAGTCGCGTTTGTCGAGTATCGCAAAGAAGACCCGAACGTCAGGCGGCTCATCAAGCTGGTGCACACCATGACCGAGGCGCAGGTCAAGAAGGAAATCGGCCAGGCGGAGTTCGGCCTGAAATGGAAGGAAACGATCGGCGTGCTGCCGCGACAGGCCGTTATCGTTTTTGAACGACAGGTCACCGTCAAGAAGGCGACAGACAAGTTGGATTTGCGGCGACAGAGGCAATGAATTGACAATGAAAAAACGCCGTCACCGTTCCGAGGGGGGAGGAACGATGACGGCGATCGCGGGAAACTGACCGGCGAGCCGGAGGTTGCCCTCGGCCTTTTTCCATAGATGTCGTTCAAAGTGGTGTTTCCGCGAAGGTGGACGTGTCAACGACCTATTCAGAAACCGGGAACCCGTCGCGTTGTCGATCTCAGTTGGTGCTTGTGTGGGTTTCGGCTTCTGATCCTCGCGAATCGTTCTTTTGCCGGTCGAGAAGAGAGATCCCTGCAAGGTTGCGGGTCCTCCAGGTGTCGGTCGTCGGCGTCTCAGGCGGTCGGTAAGCGTCGGTATCCCGACGGCCCACTCTCTTCCCATTCCATCCAGAGGTATCGGAATTTGCCACCCGGCAATCGAGGTCTTCGGGAAACTCACCTGTCGCACGGGTTGTGGCTGCAAGTTTAGTCAGTCGCACGGAGCGAGTTTTTCCGGTTTTCACGGCGTCGCGAACTGGTGATCTGAAGGACGAACCGTCAGCACCGGACAAGGCGCCTTTCGCACGACCTTCTCGGCAACGCTTCCCAGCAACACGTGGGCCAAACCGGACCGGCCGTGTGTTCCCATCACGATCAGATCGACATCGCTCTCTTTGGCGTAGCGCACGATTTCGAGAAACGGCGGACCCTGGCGTGTTGCGCGGACGATCGATTTGCCTTCCACCCAATCCGGGTTCAGCAGTTCCGCCAGACCATTCTCGGCGCTTTCCTGTAGCTCCCGCATGTAGTCGCCCGGCGGTGGGAACGCCAACCCCGGCTCGGGAACCATCGCGACCAGGTCCTGCAAAACGTGCAGCAGATGCAGCTCTGAACCGAACTGATCGGCAAAGGCACAGGCGTAGTTGCAGGCGGTTTTGGAGTAATCGCTGAAGTCGGTCGGCAACAGGATGCGTTCCAGGCGAATCATCGAGAACCCTCCCGGCTGATGTGCAGCAGCACCCATCATACCGTGAGCGGTTGAGCCATTTCAATCGGAAAGTTGGGGGTTGAGAGTTGAAAGTTGAGAGTGGAAAGTTGAGAGTAGCAGTCGCCTGCGTTTTTTCCGCTTTCGGCTTTGCCTCATGTTTGAAGCCACCTCCCGCAAAAACTTTGTCTACCTGGGGACGCTGTTCGAGGGCGGCTTGGCCGTGTTCGCAATGGGTCTGGCATGGGTTCTCGGCGTCGATCTCTGGGCGCGACTCTCCTGGAGCGAGATCGCGGTGCTGTGGGGCGTGGCGGCGGCCGTTCCGATGTTCGTCGTGTTTCTGCTCTCGCAGCGATTTCCAGTCGGTCCGCTGTTGCCGATCAAGCGATTTCTGGTCGAACTGCTCGGCCCGATGCTCGCAGCGTGTCGCTGGTACGATTTGGTGATCTTGGCAGTGCTGGCAGGTGGCTGCGAAGAACTGTTGTTTCGCGGCGTGCTGCAAACGTGGTTCGAAAGATGGGGGACGGCGGCCGGATTGATCGGGAGCAACATCCTGTTCGGGCTGGCGCATCTCATCACGCCCGTGTACGCGCTGCTGGCCGGCTTGACAGGCGTGTATCTGGGTTTGGTGCGGGATGTCAGCGGCGAGCCCAACTTGCTGATTCCCAGCGTCACACATGCTGTTTATGATTTTCTGGCTTTTCTGGTCGTCGCGCGGGAATACCGGCGGGAGCAAGCCGGCTCATTGCCGCCGCCAGCGCAACGAACCAACGCCGAGACCGAAGATCCGCCGGTTTAGAAGCTCATTGAGCCGGCGGGCTTGCCCGCCGCGCCCCGCAAGTGAGGCGGCGAAACAAGTCCAGGCGACCCGATCACGATTTATGAAACGCACCCACAACTTGTACAGATCACCCTAAACCCGCATGCTTCTTATTTTGTTGGCTGGATGGCGAGGCTCAGCTTGCCTCAGCTCGGGCGGAAACCTACAATACGCCCCTTTTTGACCCGAGCGTGGTCGAGCACTCATAAGGTGTTCGCGCAGAACTAGTTGCGGATGGGGCCCGCCTCTCCGGCACGGACGCCGGGGGGACGGTGTTGAGAGATCTGAATTTCGGCTGCAGGCTGCAAGGCTGGCGTGTCGATTTCGTATTCGTCTGAATCGGAGCGAACCACCCGTCAGATTCTTGGGCAGGGAGGCACCAGGAAGAATTCATGCAGCAGGGTGCGTCGGATCGCGAACGGATCTCACTACTCGGCGAGGCCCTGCGCTCGATCACCCGCTTTTCATCACGGCGTCCGAGGGCGACGTTGTGGTTCGTGCTGGCCTCGGCCGGTATAGCGGTTGGGTTGGCGCTCTGTTTCATCCGCTTCAAGACCGAGCGGGCCGACTTAATCGACCCCGACGCGGCCTACCATCGGCGGTGGACCAGCTACACAGAAAGTTTCGGCGATGTGTCGGAGCTGGTTGTCGTGGTGGAGGCCGACGATCCCGCGACGATCAAGCAGGTGCTCGACGATTTGGGAACGCGCATGCAGCGTGAACCCGAGCGGTTCAAAAACGTACTCTACAAGATCGAGCCTGGTGCGCTTCGTGAAAAGGGGCTGCAGTATCTCAGCCCTGAACAACTGCAGGCCGGACTCCAACGTTTGGCCGAGTACAATCCGGTGGTGCGGGGCCGCTGGGACCTGATCCGCATCGACTCTCTCGCATCGCGGCTGCGATACCAGTTGGAGACGCGAACGGCATCGACGTCGTCGGGCGAGTCGGACGATTTGGCTGGGTTGTTGAACCATGCCGAGTTGCTCTCGGCCAGCATGAACCGGTATCTGAAGGACCGGAGCGATTTTCGAAATCCCTGGCCCGACATCGTCCCCATCGGATCCCGGATGCGCGACGAGGCGCGGCAGGTGATTTACTTTCTGAACGACCAGGGAAACATGGGTTTCCTCAAAGCGATTCCCGTTGAGGGCCGGAAGGGTTTCAATGGGGCTACGACGGCAATCGACCGGTTGCGCGATCTGATTGCCGAAGTTTCAGCCGAGTATCCCTCCGCTCGTGTTGGAGTGACCGGGATTCCCGTGCTGGAAAACGACGAGATGCGCCGGTCGCAGGACGACATGTTGAAGGCTTCGTTGATTTCGATCGTAGGTGTGAGCATTGTTCTCGTCCTGGGATTTCGCGGCTTTCGGCATCCGGCGCTGGCGCTGCTGATGCTCGCGGTCGGCATGGCCTGGACCTGCGGTTACACGACCCTTGCCGTCGGCCATTTGAACATCCTGTCAGTTTCGTTTGCGGTGATTCTGATCGGGCTGGGCGTCGACTTCGGGATTCATTATCTGGCCCGTTATCTCGAACTTCGTCACGAAGGACGGATGCTCCGCCCGGCTTTGCTGGAGACGTCCAGCAGTGTGGGGACGGGCATCGTGACGGCCGCCGTCACCACGGCCTTGGCTTTTTTCTGCGCGACGTTGACGCAGTTCCTGGGGGTCGCCGAGTTGGGCATTATTGCCGGCGGCGGCATCTTGCTCTGCGCGCTGGCCACGTTCGTCGTTTTGCCGGCGCTGGTCTCGCTGGCCGACCGGAATGTGGAACCCCGAAGATTGCCGACGCCGTTTCAAGGCAGTGCGCTGCGGAAGCTGACGTCGCGGTTCCCACTGTGCGTTCTGCTCGCCTCGCTGGGGGTGATTGCCGGCGTGGGAGCCAATGCGATTCGGGTCAACGACGGCGAGATCGAGTCGCGCGTCACCTACGACTACAACCTGCTCAACCTGCAGGCCGAGGGGTTGGAGTCGGTCGATGTTCAGAAGCGTGTCTTCAGGCAGGCCCGCGATTCGCTCTTGTTCGCGGTCTCGCTGGCCGACACGCCGGAAGAAGCACGCAGCCGGCGGGCAAAGTTTGAAGCATTGCCGAGCGTGCATCACGTGGAGGAACTTGCGTCGCGATTGCCCGCATCGCCGCCGGAAGAGACGCGGTTGCTGGTCCAGGCCTTTCGGGCGCAACTGGCGAGACTGCCCAGCCAACCGCCTCGGTTGGGCAACGCGAACCCGGCGGTTCTCGGCCGCGCCTTGGAGAAGTTCTACATGCGCATTCGTCACAACCCGGATGCTGACGCCGTCGAAGCGGCCCGCGCCATCAACGAGTTCCTCAACGAGTTTGAAAAACTGTCGCTGAGAGAGCAGATGGCGTTTCTCGCCGAGTATCAGGTCCGGATGACAGCCGCTCTGCTAGGTCAGTTGCGGGCGCTGGCTGGGGCGGCGGATTCCGAGCCGGTTAAGCTGGCTGATCTGCCTGTCGAGCTGACGTCGCGGTTCGTCAGCCGCGAGGGGAAATGGCTCTTGCAGATCTATCCCAAAGAGCAGGTCTGGGACATCGAGCCGCTGGAGCGATTCGTAGCCGACGTCCGCTCGGTCGATCCCGACGTCACCGGAACGCCGCTACAAAACTTCGAAGCCTCTCGGCAAATTGTCAAGAGTTACGAGAAAGCGGCTCTGTATGCGTTGGCGGTCATTTGTTTTGTGTTGCTCGTTGATTTTCTCAGCCGCGAGCAAAAGCTGCTCACCCTGCTGCCGCCGTTGGCCGTCGTCGGCTTCTTCGCCATGACACTGCATACGCGGCGGGCCGAAATCAGCCCGGTGTTTCTGACCACGATCTACCTCGCCATGGTGGGCGCGATTGCGGTCGTTGTTGATTTCCGCAACCTACGCGATACGCTGCTGGCCATGCTGCCCCCACTGCTGGGCGGGGGCGTGATGATGTTCGGCGTTCTCGTCCTGCTGGGCGTCGACCTGAATCCAGCCAACCTGATCGTGTTGCCGCTGGTGCTGGGCATCGGCGTCGACGACGGCGTCCACGTGGTTCACGATTTCCGCGCGCAGCAGGGCCGCTACCGCACCTCGTCGAGCACCATGAACGCCATCGTGCTGACGTCGCTGACCTCGATGATCGGTTTCGGCAGCATGATGGTGGCCGCCCATCGCGGTCTGTACAGCGTGGGCCTGGTTTTGGTGATCGGCGTCGGCAGTTGTCTGTTCGTCTCGCTGGTGACGCTGCCGGCCGTACTCACCATGATCTCCGGACGTCGACCGGAGCAATCCGAGACGGCCGATGACGGCGGTTCGCGCGCGCCAAAACAACGGCAAGAAGGACGCGCTGCGTAATCTCTCGCACGAGAAGGAGTTCACCGTGCCCGACTTGGCAGCTCAGACGACCAGCGAGTGGGTCAGCAGTCTCCACGATTGGCTGGCCGGCCGCTTCCCCGGCGAAATGACTGCCGTCGTCTTGGTGATCGGCGGAACGCTGCTGTGTGCCTTGCTGGTCCATCTGATTGTGAAGACGGTCATTCTCAATGTCATTGGGCGGGTCGTTCGTCGCACGCCGACCCAATGGGACGACTTCCTGATCAAACGAGGATTCTTCACCAGGATTGTACACCTCGCGCCGGCCGTCATCATCTATCTCTCCGCGCCGCTTTACACCCCGCCATTTTTCGAGTGGGATTTGAGAATTGCCATCCAACGGATCGCGTTCGGCTACATGATTGTCGTCGGCGTGCTGATCGTCAACGCGGCCCTCAATTCGATCGCGGACATTTACGGCACGCTGGAGATCGCGCGGCGGAACCCGATCAAAGGGTTCATCCAGGGGGCGAAGATTCTGGTTTGGATCGTGGGGGGAATCTTCTTAGTGGCCAAGCTCACGGGCCAGGAACCGTGGGGCGTCGTGGCCGGCATCGGCGCCATCACCGCCGTGCTGCTGTTGGTCTTCAAAGACACGATCTTGGGGCTGGTCGCCAGTGTTCAGATTTTCGTCAACAACATGGTGCTCATCGGCGACTGGATTGAAATGCCCAAATACGGTGCCGACGGCGCCGTCATCGACATCACGCTGACAACCGTCAAGGTGCAGAACTGGGACAACACAATCACCACCATCCCCACCTACGCACTGATTTCCGACTCGTTTAAGAACTGGCGCGGCATGCAGGAGTCGGGCGGCCGGCGGATTAAACGCTCCATCCAGATCGACATGAACACCGTCAAGTTCTGCACCGACGAGATGCTCGAACGGTTCGGACAATTCAAGCTCTTAACCGATTACATTCAGAATAAGTTGAAAGAAGTGAACGACTACAACACGGACCGCCAAATCGACCCATCGCAAGTAATTGACGGCCGACGCCTCACAAACGTCGGAACCTTCCGCGCCTACGTCAAAGCATACCTGGCCGACCATCCCAAGATTCATCCGAAGATGACGTTTCTGGTTCGCCAGTTGGCTCCCACCGATCGCGGGCTGCCCATCGAGGTCTACGTCTTCAGCAGCGACACGGCGTGGGTGAGCTACGAGGAGATGCAGGCTGACATCTTCGACCACATTCTGGCGGTCCTCCCCGAGTTCGACCTGGCGGTCTTCCAGAACCCGACCGGCAACGATTTCCGCGGGATTGCGAAGGCCGCTTGACGAGCGTGATTCATCGAATCCAGCCGCCGCCCAGCACGCGCTCGCCGTCGTAAAGCACCACGGCCTGTCCCGGCGCGACACCCTCCTGCGGCTCGACGAACCGCACCCGCATACGATCCGCGTCGAGAACGTGCACCTCGGCGTCGGCCGGCGCGTGTCGGTAGCGGATCTTCGCTCGGCACGTGAATCGGGCCGGGACGTCATCGACGAGCCAGTTCAGCCGATCGGCATCCAGTTGCCCGCACGCCAGGTCCGCCTTCTCGCCGATCACCACACGCTTCGTTTCCGGTTCGATGCGCACCACGAACCGCGGCGAGCCGAACGTCACGCCCAGGCCTCGGCGTTGTCCGATCGTGAAATTCTGATAACCATCGTGCCGGCCGACGACATTGCCGGCCGTGTCGACCAGTTCACCGGCGGTCTCACATCGACCGCGATAACGACTGATGAAACCGACGTAGTCGTTGTCGGGAATGAAGCAAATCTCCTGACTGTCCGCCTTGTCGGCCACCCGCATGCCGGCCGCGCGCGCAAGGGAACGGATTTCCGTCTTCGGTTGTCCACCGACCGGGAAGAGGATCTTCCCCAACAGACGGCGGTCGATGCCGAACAGGACGTAGGACTGATCCTTCGCCGAATCGAGCCCGCGGAGCAGCGTGGCACGCCCAGAGCGAAGCGATGGGCGTGGTCGCCGCAAGCCACGCCCTTCGGAAGCCTCAGGACGCGCCGCCCGGACCCGGGCATAGTGACCACTGGCAATTCGACGGGCGCCGACCTGCTGGGCGAAGTCCCACAGCTTGCCGAACTTCAACCAGTTGTTGCACATCACGCAGGGGTTGGGCGTTCGGCCGGCCAGGTACTCGTCGGCAAAATAATCCTTGATCCGCCCGAAGGCGGCCTCGAAATTCAGCGCGTGGAACGGAATGTCGAGCATGTCGGCCACCCGGCGGGCATCCGCTGCGTCGGAGACGCCGCAGCAGCCCTGCTTGTGACTCTTCGAAGCAACGACGCCCGGAGAGCCGGAATCAGCAGGTGTCGTGGCACACGAGACCTGTTCGGTCGCCCCGGACCGCATGAACAGGCCGATCACGTCGTATCCCTGTTGCTTGAGCAGGTACGCCGACACGCAACTGTCGACCCCCCCGCTCATCGCCAGCACAACACGGGTTGTCATTCTACTTTCTCGCTCGAATTCGCCCGCTCGGTCACGTCTGCGTGAAGTCTACCGACGCGAATGGGAGTCGCCAAGTTCACTCACCGCTGTGTTGTTTTCGCTTCTCCAACTCCCGACACAGCTTGTCGAACGATGGCGACCTCTGGCGAGCGACGAGCAAATCCATTTTGGAGGTCAGTCTTGGCTGGTCGAGGGTCTCGCTGTACTTGGAGCCCTTGTAGTGTTTTTTGATCCAGCCTTTGCCATGACGGCTTTCTTCCGGATTTGGTGGAATCTCATCTGCGGAAGACAGATTCAGGAATTCAGACAGAGATTCTGCAGCCGCAACGAACCAAGTTTCGTATTCCACATTGGCGACGACACAAGTGATGTCCTTGTCGGCTCGGTGCATCTGCCCATCGTGGAGCAACTTCGGCCCAAGTTTGCACGGCGGATCGCCATTGGCGTCCACGAGCACAAGTATCAACGCCCGCGCGTCGGGGACGTTGGAGTTGTTGAGCTTACCTACCGCAAGGTCAATGGCCTTTTCGAATGTTCCACCGTCCTTGATCAGCTTATCCTTTGGTTGCCGAATCGGCTGCAAGACGTCAATGAACTCGCCTTGGACGATCTCATACCAAATGCGCTCCAGTAGCTTGCGACTGCAGGCGAACTCTCCGTGCCCTTCAACAATCGGGACAACCGTCAGGCGGCTCACGAAGGTTCCTCGCTTCTCTCAAACACGAGTTCTTGCTGCTGAGCAACTGCTTCATGGTCCGGCTGAAGCTGATCCATACGAAGAAGGTCGCCAGGCGTGAATAAGTGGCGTTTAATGGAATCGCGGCTCGCAGGGTCGGCGGGCCCGATTTCCGTCGTCCCTTGCGTCGCCTGGACCACCAAGAGATCGTCACTCTCCGGATCGAACTGGTCAAGCAGATCCGGGCTGTGCGTGGTGACCAACACCTGTGTATGGGCCGCGGCTTCCCGCAGCGAGTCCATCAGCGCGCCGGCGGCGGCGGGATGCAGCGCGGTTTCCGGTTCTTCGATTCCTACGAGCCTGACGGGATGCTTCCGGTCGGCAAGCTGCATCGCGGCAACAAGAATGCCCAGCGATCTCAACGTGCCATCTGACATGTTTGCAGCCAGAAATCGCCACGCGTGCTTTGAACCCTTCACGGCCTGACGAAACTCAAGGGTTTCGCGATGCCCAAGGCCAACTCGCTCGAAATCCACGATGTCAGGCACGATTGCCCGAAGGTACTCTCTGATTCGCTCTTTCAATTCAGGTCGATCTTCCGTCAGTCGACCGATCACACTGGCAATGTTGCTGCCGTCGCGCCTCAACAATTCACCGGCGTCCGGACTTTGGAACTCCTGCATTTCTTCCGGATTGAGATTGTAGAATCCCATCGCGGCCAACGCATCGTAAACCTTGCGAAACTGCGGCAGACCCGAGGCGTTCACAAGGTTCAGTCTGTTGGGCGACGCCGGAGGTATGTTTTCAACTGTCGACTGAATCGAGCCACCGCCTGCAAGTTGAAACCCCGCGCCGCTCACGCCGTCCGGTTCTGCGATGCAAAGTTGCTCACGCTGAACGAAAAAGCCACCCTTCTCTTGCGAGCCAATTTCAAATCCGTAACTGGCTACACGCCCGTCTTCCAGACGAATTTGCACTTCAATAGCGAAATTGTGCGGATGGTCGGTGCTGCGACGTCTCACGTCGTTTATCCCACCCCGGGATTTGACGGCATGATCCAACGAAGTTTCCAGGCTGTCGAAAACGAACCGCAGGGCGTCGAGAAAATTGCTCTTCCCCGATCCATTTCGGCCCACCAACATCGTCAACGAGCCTAATTCAATGTCGCATTTCTCAATGCTTTTGTAGTTGCGGATTTTCACACGTTTGAGAAACTGTTCTTCCACCATGAGTTTCGCCAATTCAGCACAGATGGTCTCACCCTTTTCCCCGATTGTACGCTGCCGCTGCGGTTTGGAACAGCCAAGACCAGTAGCTGACTCCCGTGCCCTGTCACTCGCCCGTCGAAAGCCGTCCGGGTTCGAGGATGCCGAGTTCCAGCATCGCTTCCACCAGACTGCGGGCGATTGGGCCGGCGACTTTACCTCCTGGGCCGCCGTGTTCCAGCACCACGACGAAAGCGATCCGCGGCCGATCGGCGGGGACGTAGCCGGCAAACCACGCGTGGTCTTGCTTCCCGCCGGCGACTTCGGCAGTGCCGGTCTTGCCGGCAATGGCGATCTGTTTCAATCGCACCCGTTTGTACCCGGTGCCGAGGGGATGTTCCACGACTCTTCGCAGTCCTTCACGAACCCGCTCCAGCGTGCCGGGAGACAGGCCGGGGATACGCCGCGGTTCATGAATTCCGAACGTGTTGGATCGCTCATCGTCGATGTGGACCGGGCCGGCGTCGCGGACGACGTGTGGCGTGACCAGATATCCGTCATTGGCGACGGCCGCCATCAGCCGCGCGACCTGCAGCGGAGTGGCGGTCAGCCGAGATTGACCGATGGCCAGACCGAGGGCGTCGCCCTCATGCGATTTGCTGGCCTGCGGAAAAGGGGACAGGTCCAATTTGTGCGAAGCACCCTTCGGGCCGTTCCGGCAAATTGGACCTGTCCCCTTTTCCGCTGGTGGCGGCGCCGGCAAGTTGCCGCCGCGTTCACCCGGAAGATCGATGCCCGTCGGTCGGCCGAACCCGAACCGCCCGGCCCAATCGACGATCGGGTTCGCTCCCATCTTGCGGGCCGCGGTGAAAAAGTAGACGTTGCATGATCGGCAAATGGCGTCGCTGAGGTTCATGTCACCGTGTCCGACCCCGTAGTGCCGATAGATGTAGCAACGATGTCGCTCCGGCGTGTCGAGGAATCCCTGACAGTGAATCGGCTCGTCGGGATCGATCTTCTTGCTCTCCAAGACGGCGATACTCGTCAGCGTCTTGAACACCGATCCGGGGGGCAGCGTCATCTGCGTGACCCGCGGGAAGAACGGCCGGCGAGGGTCGTCGAGCAACTGTTTCCAGCGGTCCGAGTCGGGATTGACGAACAGATTGAGATCATAGCGCGGAGCACTGGCAGCAGCGAACACCGCTCCTGTGTGTACGTCGATCGCAACAATACAACCGCCGTGAGGGGCATCTTCGGCGGTTTCCTCATCGGGACTCGCAGTTCCGGCCAGCGCGTCGTCGAGTAACTGCTCGGCCCGTTCTTGCAACGGCAGGTTGAGCGTGAGGATGACGTCTCGGCCGATTCGCGGCTCGCGGTCCACTTCGGTGCGGATTACTTCGCCGCGACGATCCTTGACGATCTTTCGCCATCCTCGGAGTCCTCGAAGGTGTCGATCGTAGGTTCGTTCAACGCCCGTTTTGCCAATCCGGTCGCCGGCGCGATAATCGAGTGGATCGCCGTCGGGAAAGCGTCGCCGGCGACGCTTCAATTCCTCTTCGCTGATTCGGGTGCGTACTCCGATCACATGCGGCGCCAGTGACTTCTCGGGATAGGCCCTTTTGGTCGTCATTTCGACCCGCAGACCGGGGAAGCGCTCGGGGTGGGCTTCGATTTCGATCGCCGCAAGCCGCGAAACATTTTCGACGACCGTGTGATAGTCGAATTGCTCGACGACCGTCTGGGGCTCGCGAAGGCGCCGCTGGGGCGCAGTGGTCAGCGAGGTGGAGACGATCCGCCATGCCCGCTGCCACCACGGCAGTGTGGCACGGAAAAGGGGAGAGGTCCAATTTGCCGGAACGGCCCGAAGGGTGCTTCGCACAAATTGGACCTGTCCCCTTTTCCGCCGGCGTGGTCGCCGCAAGTCACGCCCTTCGGAAGCCTCAGGACGTGCCACCCGGAGCGCTTGTCCCTGCTCGCGGCGATGCTGCTCGCGACGGCGTCGCCGCACGCTGGCCACGATTCGCTCCACGCGCCGCTGGCAGCGAAACCGATTCCGCCGGAGCTCTTCAGACCCCATGCCCGACAACCGGGCGAGTTGATGCCACATCTTCTCCCGCGATGCGAGCACCCGTTGCTCTTCGGCGTCGATGCGGAGCGAATTGCGTCGCTGGCTTTGAGACAGCCGCGCAAGCGCCTGGTTTCGCAGCCAATCTCGATCGGCCGGTTCCTCCAGCCAGCGATAATGCATGCGGACGTTGAACCGCACGATGTCGTATGCCAGAACACGGCCATCGGACGCCAAAATACGGCCGTCCGGACTGGGGATCGGCTCGAAGGACTCCGTGGTGCGATTCACGCTGACCGCGAAGTCGTCCGCAAGAAACGCCTGCAGATAAACCAACCTCGCGCCCACCAGCAAGAGTGGAAGCAGCATCGCCGCGAGCAGCCAGAGCAGCCGCACCCCCGGATTGCGGTCGACCTGCCAGGGCAAATCGCCGCCGGGATTCTCATCAAATCTATTTGTGGGACGATTCAGCATTGGGGCAAGTGAGGCAGGCTTTCCAGCCTGCCGGTTGGTTGTGGCAGGCTGGAAAGCCTGCCCCACATGGTTCACGATTGCGGCAAGAGACGTTTCACACTTCGCCACGCCAGTACGGCCCCGAGACACACCAGCGCGGAGCCGGTGGCGATGTAAGCCACCGTTGGAATCACTTCAGCAAACTCCACGGGCTGCCCGGCGAAAACGTAACGGATGACGACAGATGAAAACGTCATCGCAAAAACGGCGGAGAAACTGAGACCGGTCAGCACAATTGCCGATGCAGCATCGCCGCGAGCCGATGTTCGCTTGCGGCGAAATTGCAGCATCGCCGCGAGCTGAACGGCCAGAGCGGTGACGATCGCACAAAACATCTCGACGCCCAGCCGGCCGGGCGACAGACAATCGCCCAGTAATCCGACGCCTGCGGCGAACACGATCGCCGGTGGGCCGTCGATTGTCAGCGCCGCAGCCACCACGACGAGCGGCAACAAACTGAGCCGGGCCGAACCGGCAATCAGCCAGGCTGAACCGGCAATCAGCCGGTCGACCACGCTGGTTTCAACGACCAGCGCGGCATAAGCCAGTAGAGTCAACCGAAAGTACTGCATGGGTCAATTTTCTGTCACGCGCAGTGGATTCAACCTTGTGCGCAGGATCTGGACTGACTGCAGTTTCGTTTCGTCCACCGCCGGTTTGACCCGGATGTCCCATTCCAGGGCATCGGGCGTCAGGCGGGCTTTGACGACTTTTCCGTAATACATCGGGTAGGGCAGCGTGCTGGCGCCTTCGGTCGTGTAGACTTCGTCGCCGACTCGAACCTGGGCGTTGGAGCTGATGCGGGTCAACCGGCACAGTTTCTCCCCCAGTCCCTCGAGGACGCCGTCGGCGCCCGCCACGACGCCGCGCGACGTCTCCCGCACCAATTGCGCCGGCCCGCGGTAGTTTCGGTCGGTCACCAGCCGCACGGTGCTCGTCCAGCGTCCCACCCCGGCAATTTTTCCGACCACGATCTGTGCGGAGTAGACCGGCTGGTCAGCCGTCACGAAAGCATCAGCGCCCTGGTCGATGACCGGACCGTCACCAGCCAGCACGGGGAGCGACTCGAGCACCTCAGCGGCGGACCCTTTGTCGATCAGCAGACCGGCCGGACCAACTGCCGAGCGTTCCCGGCCCAGCACGGACGATTCGATCAATTGCGGGACAATCAACGGCTGACCTGTGAAGGGCTGATAGAGAGAAATGCCAGCCCGATCGCCCGCGCGCAGCTTTTCGTGCAGAAGGACGTTTTCGGCTTGGAGCCTGCGGCAGCGGCGCTTCCATTCGTTCAAACTCGACTCCAAGGCGCAGCATCGCCGCGAGCTGACTTGGGCGGCGGTTTGTCCGAGCGGCCGGATGTTTTTCAGCGCCGCATCGACGCTTTCCAGCACCGTTTGCGCCAATGCTTGGCCGGGCCGGGCCGCATCACGGACCCGCGTACGAATGGGCTTTGTGACCGACGGCGGGGCGAACATCAACCCGATCGCAATGGCGGAACTCGCTGCGGCTGCCAGGCTGTTGGAACGGGAGGTGGCCGTGGGCATGGAAAACTAACCCGATCTTGGAGACTGTGGGGAGAATTGCACGAACCGTTCAAACATCATCGTCACCCGTATCGAGGCCGTCGCGCCACTGGGCCAGGTGTTCCAGGCAAATCGCGGTTCCCCGGGCGACGGTCGTCAGAGGGTCTTCGGCGACGCGGACCGGGATGCCCAGTTGCTCGTTCATCAGCAAGTCCAGTCCGCGCAGCAGGGCGCCCCCGCCGGTGAGCACCAGTCCGTTGTCGGCCAAGTCGGAGACGAGCTCCGGATGGCAGTGCTCGATCGTATTCTTGATGCAGATAAGAATTGCCTCGACGGTCGAGCGGAGGGCTTCGCGGATTTCCTCACTGGTGAGAACCGCTTTGCGGGGCACACTGCTGATGGTATCCAGCCCGTTGACGTCGGTCGTCAATTCCTGCTCGAGCGGATAGGCGCTGCCGATGTGGATCTTAATCTGTTCGGCCGTCTGTTCACCGATCCGTAACGAGAAGTGCTGCCTCAGGTATTCGACGATGGCCTCGTCCATCTCGTCGCCGGCCACGCGGACCGAACGGCTGACGACGATGTCCGCCAGACTGAGGATGGCGACCTCGCTGGTTCCCCCGCCGATGTCGCACACCATGCTGGCCATCGGTTCGGAGATGGGCAGTCCCGCGCCGATGCCCGCCGCCTTCGATTCGTCCAGCAAATAGACCCTTCCCGCCCCGGCTCGCTCGGCGCTGTTGAACACCGCCCGTCTTTCCACCGGTGTGATGCCTCCCGGAACCGCAATGACCACTCGCGGCCTGAGACCGGGACGTTGCCGGCTCGCCTTCTGGATGAAGTACCGCAGCATCGCTTCGCACAGCTCGAAATCGGTGATGACCCCGTCCTTGAGCGGGCGGACGGCAGTGATCGAACCAGGTGTACGGCCGAGCATTTGCTTGGCCAGCTTACCGACGGCGGTCCCTTTGCCCAGCACCTTTCGGGTTCCCTTTTGCAGGGCGACGACCGAAGGCTCGGCGAGGATCACCCCTTCGCCCTGGAGCGCGACCAACGTGTTCGCGGTTCCCAGGTCGATGGCCAGATCGGGGCACAACCATCTGCGGATCCGGTTCAGCATCCGTGCGGGGGTCAACTGTCTGATTGGTGTTGCGGGCGGCCTTGCCGAAAACACCTGTTGGCGTTCCCCTTAAGTGCCCCGGCAGGCGAAAAAAGACGCGGATTTGTACTCCACAGAACGATTTCCTGCAAGGTCCACTTGCGGTTTCGAAGACGGTCCTGCCTGCCAACGACTCACGGAACGAAGCCCCATACCGTCCGGTTCCCCTGTCTTGCCTCGCAAGACGTACGGCGGGTGCTGCGAACTAAACACAAAATGTTGCGGTTGGCGATGCTGATACGGCCTAGATAGTGTGTTACCAGGCAGTGATACCGATTGAAGATTCCCGCCTGCAGGAAACCCGAGGACGGTATAGCCAACCTCACTTTGACGCGAATGTCAACCGGCCGGACTGCACAATCCCTTTCGCTTCTGGTAGTCTCGCGGAATCAGGCCATCCGAAAGACGTCGTCCGCAGACAGGGACAGGGCATGGAGAATTACGGAAACGGCAAGTCCACCGGGCTTGACCAGACGGCTGCCGGAAAGATCGCCACCGGATTCACCGCCCAAGATCTTGACTTCTCTGGCGCGGACAGGGACGTGTTGCGAGGCCTTGCCGAACGCGTTGCCCAAATCGCTGCGAGTTCCCCAATGCAGGAGACTCGCCTGCTGTGGCAAAGAATCAATCGGCTGGAAAAGAGCAGGCCGGCCGTGTTCTGCGACCCGGAGAACGGTTGGAACGAGATCATCACCGAAGTCCAAATGAGCTGCCAAGGCACATTGGCCCGGCGCTGGGAGATGGATCTCAGAAAGGAGATCTTCTGGGGAGAGGAAATGGGCGACGACAAACCGGTCGAGCCCTACTTCGACGTCCCCTATACGGTCTCGCCCGACGACTGGGGAGTCAAAACGGAATATCACCAAACCGATCGCGACGGCTCCTACGTGTGGGACGGCCCGATCAAGGATTACCGCAATGATCTGAAGAAACTTCATTCTCCCGAGTTCGAAATCGACTGGGAGACAACCAACGGCTGCATCGATCTTGCCGGTGACGTGTTCGGAGACGTTCTCACGGTTCGCCTCAAGGGAATCTGGTGGTGGTCGTTGGGTCTCACCTGGCCGGCGGCCACACTGCGGGGCCTGTCCAACATCTTCTACGATTTGCACGACGATCCCGACGGGCTGAAGGAATTGCTGTCCATCATCTCCAGGGGGCACATGGACAAGCTCGACCGTCTGGAAGCAGGCAACCTGCTCAGCCTCAACAACGATGGGACCTATGTGGGGTCGGGGGGGTGGGGATTCACAGACGAACTTCCCCACGACAGCGTTGACGAGCACGTACGCTGCGCGGACATGTGGGGTTTTGTGGAAAGCCAGGAAACCGTGAACGTCTCTCCGGAGATGTATGCAGAGTTCATCTTCCCTTATGAAAAGCCGATTTTGAACCGCTTCGGCCTGAACTGTTATGGATGTTGTGAACCGCTCCACACGCGCTGGCAGAAGGTGAAGCAGCACCACAATCTGCGCCGGGTTTCTTGCTCTCCCTGGGCCGATCTGCCCAAGATGGCGGAGTACCTCGAAGACAAGTATGTGCTCTCGTTGAAACCGAACCCTGCGGCTGTCGCGTCGCCGAGGATCGATGAAGAGTCGATACGAAAAGAGTTGCGGGAATCGCTTCGGACGACCGAAGGATGCATCGTCGAAGTGATCATGAAGGACAACCACACCATCGGCAATCGGCCCGAGAACGTCGTGACTTGGTGCAGAATTGCGAAACAAGAAGCGGAAGCCATCGCACAGTGACGGTGGCAAAGATCGGTGTGGAAGCTGATCTCGTCATCGCTCAGGGCACTGCTTGGCCGGCCGTTCTCGTTCACGTGAAAAGTCTCTGCAGGCGCGCTCCCGCGCACAGTTGCGTTGCCTCTGGGCTTCCCGATAATTGAGGACGACTGGATTGTTGTGCGCAATCATGCGACATTCGTGATCAGAACGCGTCATTCATAAGAGGAAAACCATCATGTTCCGCACCCTGCGAAATACCGGCTGCTGGAGCCTGAGCACTCTTCCCGCCATTTTCTCGAGTGTATTGGCGGCGAGCCTCATGGCGGCAGAGAACACCGAACAACCTGCTCGGGAGGCCTTGGCCCAACAAATTCTCGAAGCGACGGGTGTCGAGGGTGGGCTGATCGTCCACCTGGGTTGTGGCGACGGCTGGCTCACCGCGGCGCTGAGAGCCAACGACAGCTACTTGGTGCACGGGCTCGACACGGACGCGAAGAACGTGGCGCGGGCCCGGCAGCACATCCAGTCGCTCGGCGTATACGGAAAGGTCTCGACCGCTTGGCTGAGGGGCGCGCATCTGCCGTACGTGGACAACTCCGTAAATCTTGTCGTGGCCGAGGACCTCGGTCAAGTCGCGATGGATGAGGTTGTGCGCGTCCTCTGCCCCAACGGTGTTGCGTACCTGAAGCAGGGCGGCAAGTGGACGAAGACCGTCAAGCCGCGCCCTCACAACATCGACCAGTGGACGCACTGCCTGCACGATTCGACGAACAACCCCGTCGCGCACGACGACGTCATCGGTCCGCCGCGCCGTCTGCAGTGGGTCGGCAGCCCGCGGTGGTCGAGGCATCACGACAACATGTCGAGCGTCAGCGCGGTCGTCTCATCCGGGGGGCGGGTGTTCTACATCTTCGACGAGGGATCGCGCTCGTCGATCTTCCTGCCGTCGAAGTGGGCGCTCATCGCGCGGGATGCTTTCAACGGCTGCGTTCTCTGGAAACGAGCGATCCCGCGCTGGCACATCCGGCTCTGGCCGCTGAAGAGCGGACCGGCGCAGCTTGCACGCCGGCTGGTGGCCGTGGGTGAGACCGTCTACGTCACGCTGGGCCTCGACACTCCGCTGACGGCCCTGGACGCCGCCACCGGCAAGACGATCCGCACCTATGAAGGTTCCAAAGCCACCGAAGAGATCGTCTACTCTGACGGCGTGTTGTTTCTCGTCGTCCGCCCGGAGGACGTTGCGTCAACTTTGCATCGAGACGAGTACGAAAGCCTTGCTGCCGTCCGGGATCACCGGAGGAAGTGGCGCTGGCAGCGGGAGCCCCGAGTCATCCTGGCACTCAACGCCGAGACGGGCGCCGCGCTCTGGCGGGAGCAAACTCCCGTGGCCCAGGCGACGCTGGCGGTCGACGACCACAGCACGTACTTCTACGACGGCGAGAAGGTCATCTGTCTGGATCGGACCAGTGGCCGGCAGCGCTGGCACTCGTCCCCGGTGGCCAGCCGATCCTTGAATCACAGCGGCTACACACCCAACCTGGTCGTCTACGAGGACGTGGTCCTGTTCGCCGGCGGCGATCGGAAGATGACCGCCCTTTCAGCCCTCTCCGGCAAGACACTCTGGTCTGCCGAGCATCATCGCGGCGGACACAACTCGCCGGAGGACCTGCTCGTCGTCGGTGGTCTGGCTTGGTCGGCCAAGATCGCCGGCAGCGGCGACTCGGGCGTGTGGACAGGACGAGACCTCAAGACGGGCGAAATCAAGAACGAGTTCCTGCCCGACGTCGAGACCTATTGGTTCCATCACCGCTGTTACCGGGCCAAAGCGACCGACAAGTACCTGCTGCCGTCACGGACGGGGATCGAGTTCGTGGATTTCAACAAGAAGACTTGGGAGATACACCACTGGATACGGGGCGCTTGTCTTTACGGAATCATGCCCGCGAACGGGCTGATCTACGCTCCCCAGCATCCGTGCGCGTGCTATCCTGAGTCGAAGCTCGACGGTTTCTGCGCCGTGGCGCCGGCCTCGAAAGGGCCACGAATCGCCAAGCGCATCGCGGACAAGAAACGCCTGGAGCGCGGCCCGGCCTTCGGTCAGGCTCTCGATTCTCGACCCTCGACTCTCAACTCTTCCGATTGGCCGACCTATCGGCATGACGCTCAGCGGAGCGGCCGGACGAACGCGCCCGTGCCGGCCGAGCTGAAGGAAGCCTGGAAGACCAACCTGGGCGGCAAGCTCAGCAGTGTGGTCGTGGCTGATGGAAAACTCTTCGTCGCCTCAATCGAGACGCATACCGTTCACGCCCTGGACGCCGAGTCGGGCAAAAAGCTCTGGAGCTATACCGCCGGTGGACGGGTTGATTCCCCGCCAACGATAAAGGCCGGGCTTGCCCTGTTCGGCTCGGCCGACGGGTGCGTCTACTGCCTGCGGGCCTCGGACGGCGAGTTAGTCTGGCGATTCCTTGCGGCGCCGATGGACGAACGGCTGCTGGCGTTCGAGCAGGTCGAGAGCGTCTGGCCGGTGCATGGCAGCGTGTTGGTCGAGAACGACGTCCTGTACTTCGTCGCCGGCAGGAACATGTTCCTGGACGGCGGAATATGGCTGTACCGGCTGGAACCGAAGACCGGGAAGATCCTGTCGGTGACACATATGGACGACCGCGATCCAAAGACCGGCAAGAACCTGCAGGTGAATGTCCAGGTCCTCAACATGCCGGTGGCCACCACCGACATCCTTTCCAGCGACGGCAAGCGCGTGTACATGAAGTCGCAGGTCTTCGACATGGCGGGAAATCGCCAGGCCCTTGGCCCTCACTCCGGCGAGCCGGCCGTGCAGGGCTGGGTCCAGCGCGGCGAAGAGGCCCACGTATTCTGCCCGTCGGGCTTCCTGGACGGCACGTTTTGGCACCGCACCTACTGGGTCTATGGGCGGAGCTTTGCCGGCGGGCACTCCGGCTACTCGCAGGCTGGCAAATTCGCTCCGTCCGGCCGGATTTTGGCCTTCGACGACAGCACTGTCTACGGCTACGGGCGTAAGCCGCAATACTACCGATGGACGACGCCGATCGAATACCATCTCTGGGCGGCCGACAAGCAGGCGCCGGAGGTGCCCAAGCCAAGTCCGCAGCGCCGCAGACGCCGAACCAGCAACCGGCCGGCTGCTGCGGGCGGACGCGTGTGCGTCGAGAGTTCCGCCAGCCTCGACCCAGCCGGGAAGCCCCTGGCCGTCGAAGCATGGGTCAAGGCCGAAAAACCAGACGGCGTGATCCTCGCCCAAGGCGGCAGTCGGTTCGGCTATGCTCTGTTGCTCAAGGAGGGCAAACCGTGTTTCGCCGTGCGCAACGACGGCAAGCTGGGCACAGCGTGCGCAGAGCAGAAGCTCTCTGATGGGTGGGTGCATCTGGCCGGTGTGTTGTCGACGGAGAAGAAACTTCAAATCTTTGTCGACGGCAAACTGGCCGGGACGGGTGAAGCGCCCGGACTCATCGCGAATGACCCATCCAATCCGATGGAAATCGGAGAGGACGCCTCGAGCGCCGTTGGCGAGTACAAGGCCCCCTTCTCCTTCACCGGCTCGATCGACGAAGTCCGCATCTACCACGGCAAGCTCGCCGGTGAAGAAATCGTCCAACACGCCGCCGCCCTCGGTCCCAAGGGTGCCAAACAGGCCAAGTTGGTCCTGTGGATGTCGTTTGACAAGGGCAACGCAAAGGACGAATCCGGACGCGACAATCACGGTCGCATCGAGGGCGCGAAGCCCGTGG